>JBAXLU010000009.1:0-19281 GCA_037134695.1 Candidatus Nomurabacteria bacterium | reverse complement strand
GCCTGCGCGGGAATGACACGGGTAGCAGAAAATGCAGACACTGGATTCCAACTTTCGTTGGAATGACATCACGAAACAAAGAGAATTCATTGTATTTCAATAAAAATTAGAAATTAAAAATTAAAAATTAATAATGACGTTTAAACGTTATTATTATATTCCTCTGATCACTTCTATCTTTGCTCCGATTTTATTTAGTCTCTCTGCAATATCAGCATAACCACGTTTAATAGAATAAACATTTCTAAGAAGTGACACACCATCAGATGCTAGCATTGCAATAAGAATAATAGCGGTCGGACGAAGTGCTGGAGGTGAAACGATTTGTGCTCCACGTAATTTCGCAGGGCCATTTATAAGTGCTCGGTGCGGGTCAAGTAATTTAATATCAGCACCAAGTCTGTTTAATTCTGTGAAATAAATAGCACGATTCTCCCATGTCCAGTCATGAACAAGCGTTTGCCCAGTGGCCACACATGCTATAGGGACGAAAAAGGGTAAATTATCTTGATTTATTCCAGGGTATGGTTGGCTGTGTAATTTATCCTTTGGCGCAATTAGTTTTGATGGAGAAATTGTAATATCAACTAATTTTGTACGACCATTTTTTGAAAAATACATTTTTGAAAGAGAAAACTTTTGGCCCATACGTTTTAGTTTTTCTAATTCAAGCTCTAGAAAATCAATCGGACAGCGAGTGATAGTTAATTTACTTTTTGTAACTATTCCAGCCGAAATAAAGAACATGCTTTCTATTGGATCTTCACTGTTATAATGTTCAACATTTAAATCTATATTTTCTAAACCGTGCACAGTGAGAGTGGTTGTACCAATGCCTTCAATTTTTACACCAAACTTTTCAAGTAAAAAACACACATCTTGTACTTGATAATTTGGAGGTGCAAATTTAATTACTGAGACGCCTTTTATACGTGCAGCTGCAATAAGTGCAGTGATGGCACCAGTATCAGAGGATTCATATAAGGGGACATGGGCTGTCTTTAATTTATTATGAGAAATTTCGTAATGATTTTCTTTTGTGTTTATATTTATACCAAAATATTCAAGAGCGTATTTGTGTGAAGCAACTGTTCTTTCTCCCATTTTGCATCCGCCAGAGTGTGGTAATGAAAATGAGTTTGAATAATGTACAAATGCTCCAGCAAAAGTAAATGATCGTATGCGATTGGCGACGTCCTTGTTTAATTTTGAAAGTTTTAATTTTTTACCTGGAGTAATTTCAAGAGCGGTGTCTCCGTGTACCCACTTGATAGAAACACCAACACTCTCTAATAATTCTATATAACGATAAACTTCTTCGATATGGGGGATGCTGTGTAATGTAGTTGTACCATTATTTACTAGAGCTGCAACCATCATATTCACTGCTCCGTTTTTTGAGGTATTTGTTTCTACACTGCCAGATAACTTTCGTCCACCATGAACTTTAAAATCTATAGAATCATTTAAAGAAATTATTTGTCTGCCTAATACTTCACTGATTTTTTCTAAATTTTCTAGTGTGAGATTTTGATTGCCAGACTCTATACGAGCTATGGCTGATTGGGAGGTCTTTAAAGCATCAGAAAACTCTTCCTGAGTCATACCTTTTTCTTCACGTAGTTTTTTGATAAAAAGCCCTATTTTTTCCTGTTCTGTTGGTGACATAGTGTTATTATTTGGTGTTTATATTATCTTATGTAATTTGATTATATCATATGTGATATATTCGTACAGCAGGTAAAACACAGTTTATAAAGTTGAAAGTTTATAAAGTTAATAAAGTATATGCAGGAACGGCCGCAAAGCGGCCGTTCCTGCATTTGTGTCAACTTTCAACTTTATAAACTTTACGAACTTTCAACTTTCTCTTGTATACTTAAAGTACTATTTATAATGTTCATAAAATATGTTTTTAAAATTTAAAGAATATTGGGATAAAATTGGACCAGGACTCGTAGTTGGTGCAGCGGATGATGATCCGTCAGGAGTTGCAACATATTCCCAGACAGGAGCACAATATGGTTTTACCATGCTTTGGACAGCATTATTTACTTTTCCATTTATGGCAGTGGTTCAGGAAATGTGTGCCAGAATCGGTATTGTAACTGGTAGAGGATTAGCTGCAGCTATTCGTAATTATTGTCCACCTTATGTTTTGTATATAGCAACAATTTGTTTGTTGATAGCTAATACTTTTAACATTGGGGCAGATATTAGTGCGATAGGGGAAGCGACACAGTTGTTGTTACCAAAAGCACCAACACTTCTTATCGTGGTTTCTTTTACTGTTTTAAGTTTAGTTCTTCAAGTTTTTATTCCTTATCAACGTTATGCTAGATATTTAAAATATCTTTCTTTCGTGCTCGTCGCATATATCATCGCAGGGCTTAGCATTGGTCTTAATTGGAAAGCCGCACTTTACGGAACAGTCGTGCCACATTTTGATTTTTCAAAAGATTCTATTTTACTTCTATGTGCAATTTTAGGAACGAGTATTACGCCGTATTGTTTCTTTTGGCAGACATCACAAGAGGTTGAAGAAAAAAGAGTTCGTACAGGAGATGCAGAATTAGTTAATGTAGAAAATCATGAAGCTGAGAATAAGCATGCCATAAGTAATATGCGTTTTGATGTTTGGACTGGAATGTTTTTCTCTAACTTAACAATGTTTTTCATTATCGCAGTTTGTGGGGCTGTGCTTTTTCCAAACGGAATAAATAACATACAGACAGCTGGGCAGGCGGCTCAGGCGCTACTTCCTTTTGCAGGGCGTGCTACATATTTTTTGTTTACAATGGGAATTTTAGGTACTGGGTTACTTGCTGTACCAGTTCTCGCTGGATCTTCTGCCTATGCTATTGCAGAGGCTTTTAGATTCAAAGAAGGGCTTTATAACAAATATCATGAGGCAAGGGCTTTCTATGGAGTGATAATTATATCAATGTTGGTTGGTTTAGGTATAACTTTTGTGGGTATTCCTCCAATGAAAGCGCTTCTCTATTCTGCGATTCTAAATGGAATGATTGCACCATTTTTGCTTATGATTATTGTTTATTTGGCTGGCAGAAAAAGTATTATGGGAAAGTGGGGGAATACTAGGTTACAATCCTTTTTAGGTTGGCTAATTACGGGTGTCATGACAGCTGCGAGTTTGGCAACCATATTCTTTTTAGTTTAAAAGTTTATCAAGTTATAAAGTTGAAAGTGGATACGTATTTGTATAAACTTTATTAACTTTAAAAACTTTCAACTTTACAGACTACTTTTATGAAAACTACACCATTTTTGGAATATATCGTATATGATATTTTTGGAGAAGGGGAACCGATAACATTTCGGGCTATGATGGGTGCGCATATTTTGTATTATGAAGGAAAAGCTTTTGCAATTTTGGAAGATGATGAAATGTATTTTAAGGGATCTAAAGAATTAGCTGATTGGTATTTAGAAAGAGGAAGTAAAATGTTTGGATATAAAAAAGAGGGGAAAGATGCCCATTTATATTATTTTCTTGTACCGGCTGAAATATATGAGAATAGGGAATCACGGGAGGAGTGGCTGGATGTAGCTCTAACGGTTGCGAAGCTACCGAAAGCTAGTCCAAAGTCTATAAAGTCTGTAAAGTCCATAAAGTAAACACAAGACACTTTTATAAATTTTCAATTTTCAATTTTCAATTTCCAAAAAATATAGAACTAGATTCCCGCACTTAACAGTACTGCGATTTTAAAAGATTGACTACCCTCACCAGGACTGCAACTTTAACAATTTGATTACAAATTAAAAAGTTGGGAGCAATCTAAAAAATCGGGAGCCTTCGCGGGAATGACAAATACCTAAATAAATTATTCACAAAATACAGATTACTTGCCTAAAGGTTTAAAAATATTTTAGATACGAGGAGCCTAGGAATTTTTCAAGGAAATGTACGAAGGAGTACAACACAAAGAAAAAATACTTACCTAAGTTGTAAGATTGTTTTAGATGCGAGGCAGGAAAAGTTTTTATGACTAAAATGTACGAATAGTACATTGCTGGAATAAAAACTTTTTGGAGCGGAGTAAGATGAAATGATATTACAACTTAGGCTTTTAGGTGGAGATAGATGTCTTCTAGGGCTCTAACCGCATCCCCTGCGGCAATATTGTTCTGATGATACAAAACGTCTGTGCAATCACCGGCTGACCAAATTCCTTTCACAGAAGTTTCTTGAGTACGGGGATTAATTACAATATTTTTTGTTGGAGTCATGTCTACTACACCTTCAACAAAGGAGGTTGCTGGGATTTGGCCAATTTCTACGAATATTGCAGAGACAGGAATAGTAACTTCGCCGGATTCATTTTCGTATGTAAATGACTCTACGAATACACTGCCTTCAACTTTTTTTGGTATTGCATTTATTACTAATTTAAAATGTGCACTTTGGTTTAATTTCTCTACTGTTATAGCGTCTGCTCTCGGTTCGCTACGAGAGATAAGTGTTACTGATTTACAATAGGCTAGTAATTGAGCAGCGGATTCAAAGCCAGCATTTCCACCTCCTATAACTACAACATCAGTATCTGAGAATAGTGGGCCGTCACATGAAGCACAATATGTAAGACCTTTATGTTCAAATATATCTGCGCCAGGTACGTCTAATTTTCTGCGAGATGATCCAGTTGAAACAAGAACAGTTTTTGAATTATAAGAATTTTTATCTGTTGTAACGGTAAAATTTCCATCTGTTCCTTCTACTTTTGTAACATATTCACCATCGACTATATTTAAAATATCTCCTTTATATTCTAGGACGTGAGATTTTAAAGATTCAGCTAATTTAGCGCCTGAAATATGTGGAGTTCCTATCCAGTTTTGAATATCATCCGACACAGTCGATTGCCCACCCCATTCTTTTAAAATAAGTAAGGTTTTTAATTGTTTACGTGCGGCGTACACGGCTGCCGCGGTGCCTGCGGGCCCGCCCCCAATTATTATTAAATCGTAGTTAGTTGTAGACATAGGATTAGATTATATCATAAAAAATTTTCAATTTTCAATTTTCAATTTTCAAAAAATACATACAAAAGACACTGGATTCCAAATCAAGTTTGGAATGACAAATACGGGGGTATTTTGTATTTTATTAAAAATTAGAAATTAGAAATTAAAAATTCCACCGAACGAAAGAAGGAAAAAGTAAAATTAAAAGGCCTGTCATATGACAGGCCTTTTAATTTTACTTTTTCCTTCTTAAGAAAGGCGGTAATGCTTCCCAATCATCATCTTCATCATCATCAAACTTGAAAACCGGTTTCTTTCCTGCGTCTTTAGTTTTTTTATCATCTTCTTTTGTATCAGCATCCATTGCCGTGACACCATTATCTATACGATTCTCTTCTTTTGGTGTAGAAATAATCGCTTGTAGGGAAGATATCTCTACTGGGTCTTTTATATGTTCTTTTTTCTCAGCACGAGTCTCATGTTTAATTAAAGCTGGTTCATATCCATCATTTTCTGTCTCAGAATGTGAAGAGCCGCTTCTGGTTGAAAATCCAGTTGGGAAGCCTGTAGCAATTACAGTTACCTTTACCTCATCTTTCTTTAGTGTTGGGTCAGATGCAATACCAAAAATAATTTTTGCATCTTTATCAACTGATTCAGTAATAATCTTTGCTGCTTCCTGGACTTCTAGCATTCCTAAGTCTTCTGCTCCATAAATTGCAAATAATACTCCTTTTGCTCCATGAATTGAAACATCAAGTAGAGGGGAGTTGATGGCAGCTGAAGCCGCTTCACGAGCCCTATTTTCGCCTGTACCACGTCCTACTCCCATAAGTGCGGTTCCTGAGTCTTTTAGAATACGCTTGATATCAGCGAAGTCTAGGTTAATAGTTCCTGCAGTACGAATAATGTCAGAAATACCTTCTACTGCTGACTTTAGAACTTCGTCACACATTTCAAAAGCTTGCTTTACAGATGTATTTTTATCAATAACAGAAAGTAATCTATCGTTTGGAATTACAATAAGTGCATCAACTTCTTTTTCAAGTTCTTCTAATCCTCTCTCTGCAATTTTCATACGTGATGCTCCTTCGAAAAAGAATGGCTTTGTAACAACTCCAACTGTAAGTATGCCTTCACTCTTTGCAATTGACGCAACAACAGGAGCAGCACCAGTACAAGTTCCTCCACCCATTCCACCTGCGATGAAAACCATGTCTGATCCTTTGATGACATCTTGGACTTCCTCACGAGTTTCCTCTGCACTTCTCTTTCCAACTTCTGGATCCATACCAGCACCAAGACCTTTTGTTAAATTTTTCCCAATGTGGATTTTCTTTTCAGCAAGTGAATGATGTAAGTCTTGAGTATCAGTATTCATCGCAATAAAATCAACTCCTTGAAGCTTTGAATTGATCATATGATTAAGAGCTCCTTTTCCGGAACCTCCAATACCAATGACTTTAATACGGGCGAAACTCTCGATTTCTGGATTTACTTTTGCCATAAGAATAATAAAATATGATGATTAATATACAAACTATAGCAAAGTTTAGGTATCTTGTGCAAAGGGAAAATTTGTGTCGTTTGTTAGACCAGTTAGGGGTTAGAAGTTAGGGGTTAGGGGTTGAAAAAGCAAAGCTTTTTCAACCTTTTTGTATTTAAACTCCTAACTTCTAACTCCTAACCTCTAACTTCCACCTATGGTAGGAATTGAGTTAAAAATTTTTTTATACGAGCAATAAATGAGTAGAATAAATCTTTGAATACGTCCAAATCTTTTTCATTTGGTGCGAGGATTGTTAGTCCGTATACTTTTGCCCAACCAGAGTCTCTTAATTTGTCGCTTGTGATTCGAGAGATTTCACTATTTGTAATTTTTATAGGAAGTTTTAATTCATTTCTTAAAACATATTCAAGACGAGGTACAACAGAACTACCACCACAAACAACTACACCTGCAGGAAGTAGTTCTCGACGATGAATTCTGTCTAACTCTTTATTTATTTTTGCACAAAGATCTTCTAGTCTTGCTTCTATTATTTCTTCGACTTTTCGAATTGAAAAATGAGGAACAGCTCTACCACATTTTATTTCTTCTGCTTCTTCTAATGTTATCTTTAAACCAAGAGCGATGTCTTTGGTTATGTCATCACCACCAACTGGAATTGTAGAAACTAAAAGTGGGATATTATTTTCATAAACCAAAATTGAGGTTACACCAGATCCAATATTTAAAAGTAACGCACCTGCTGTTTTTTGTTTTTTTGTTAAAAGGGGAATACTCTCCGCAATCGGTCCAGCGACTATATCGGTTACTTCTATGCCAGCCTTGCTCAAGACATCTTTAAAGATATTCATGGCCTTTAGAGGGTACGTTACGAAAAGTGTCTTTACCTCTAGTCTATTACCTCTTACACCGACAGCATCTCCTAAGACATCATTACCATCTAATTTATATTTAATTGGAATAGTGTGAACAATAGCTTTATTCCTTATATCTGGTACACCGCGAGTGGCATCTTTTGTTGCATTTTCAACATCTAATTCTGTAACTTGAGCGTCCCCTCGTGATACTTGGGTGTGGCCATTTGCATGATGTGAAGATAGCAAAAGAGCGCTAAGAGAAACTAATGTATAAGTAGCTGACTTACCAAAATCATCCTCTATTTTATTTACAGCATCAATAATAGCTTGAGTAACTTCTTCTTTATCTGTTATAACTCCACGCTCTATTCCTTCTATTTGTTTTTTATAATTTGAGACAACAACGGGGAAACGGATTCCTTCTTCATGTATACAACCAACAGCCCGAATATACGAGCTGCCTAAGTCTATTCCAATTATTAGATCAGGTTGTTTATTAGCCACGGTTTTTAAACTTGAGAATTAGCGAATTTCTTTGTCATCTTCGTATGCTCATATGTCACCGTACTACTTGTACGTTTCCATATTTGCATACTTTTATTCCTTGAACTTCATCTAATTCTGAATTTTAAATTTCTACAATTTAATCAATTGTGTAAAATTTATTTAAATATGAATCCTCTAACTTATCCATTGTACTACTATGATCGTGTCCTTTCAAATGAAGTATGCCGTGAATAACAAGAAGGTGAAGGAATTTTTGATAAGTCATATCAAAATTTTTAGCATCAGCTCTGGCCGTCGAGAGTGAAATGTAAATCTCACCCTCATTTTTATCTAATGGAAATGAAAGAATATTTGTTGGATAATCTTTGTCTCGATAAGTTTTGTTTCTTAATTTTGATTCTGCCGGAGTACAAAAAATAATAGTTAGAGAGTAACTTTTACCAAGAATTTTTTCTTTAATGGCAAGAAATGGAATGTCTGGTAGACTTCCATTTTTTCTGATAACTGTTAGATTTTTTGTCTCGTATAATGACATAAGATTTAAGGTCTAATTAACCTAATTTCTAAGGTCTAATATAATACACAGAGAATCTATTAGGTTAATTAGGAATTAGACCTTAGATATTTGCGGGCTTATCTTCGGCCTCCTTTCTTGCGTTCTACTACTTTACCCATTCTCTTATCCTGCTCGTACTTTGCAAGATTCTTGAGTTTCTTTAATTTAGCGCGCTTGTTTTTAAGCTCAGATAATGGGCGAATATTGTAACGGATACCACGAACACGAGGTAATACACCAGACTCTTGTACACGTTTTTGGAAACGACGTACTAAAGAAAGAGCGTTCTCGCTCGGGTTCTTTTTGACTTCAACGTTTGTATTTGACATATGTAGGTGCAATTCTAACATGAAAATAAGCCATAAGCAAGAGATTGGTTGCTATCTTGTAAGACTTATAAAAACAAAACCCCCAACATCAATCAAGATATTGGGGGTGCACTAGATCTTAGATACAAGTATCCTGTTAGTGCAGCTTTTCATGAGCAGACAACACAATCTCTCCCAGAGTGCTTTGCTACGTATAAATTGGCATCAGCCCGCTTAAGTAAATCATCAGCTGTTTCTGTTGGTAATAGTTCGGTGCCACCAATGCTAATCGTTAAATAAAGATCTTTGCCATCTGGGGCAATAAACTTTATTTTTCTGAATTTTTCCACTATCTGTTCAGCTATCTTACAAGCAGCGGTCAGATCTGTTGATGGTAATATGATAGTGAATTCCTCTCCACCATAACGATTAACCAAATCTGTAGCACGTCTAGACGTTCCTAAAAACTGGCCTAATTCTTTCAATACATCATCACCATATGGGTGTCCATAGGTGTCGTTGACTTTTTTGAAATTATCTAGATCAATTATCAGGATTGACAGCGGAGATCCAAGTCTTTTGGCACGAGTTACTTCTACCGGATATTGTCCCGAGAAATGACGTCTGTTCGGGATCTCTGTGAGACCATCAGTTAGACCCTCCTCTCGTAATCTCTCTTCAAGTTCCTTGCGTGCGGTGATATTTTGTACGGTACCTAGGATTCTCACCACTCTACCATTTTCTATTATTGGTGTTCCTGTGGTATGTAGCCAAAATTTTCTACCTTTACGTGTAGTAACTTGGAATTCCAAATCATAAGGTATGCCACTATTTTTTGCGGTGAGTAAAGCTTCTCGCCTTGCTGGTTTTGAAGTATCATTCCATGGATTGAATGATACTGGAAGCCAGTGGTCAAAACTTTGAGGTTTTAACCCTAAGAGCTTATAAATCTCATGAGTCATGCGTTGAGCAGAATTTTTTGGCCTTATGAAATCAATTTCAAAAGCACCCGATGAAGTTTTATCTGCTAGATTATTGAAGGCATTGATTAGCCTCAAAGCATCTTCCATCGACATAGCCGTTTTTTGGTTAATCATTTTTGCCTCCAATGTTGGTTAAGTGAAATTTAGAACAATCATTATAGACTCTATATATTTAAATATAGGTTGTCAAATAAAATACAATAAGTGGCGCCGTAGGCGCCACTTATTGTATTTTGTATTAGCTACATTCTACCTGCTACAGGCTACCAGCTGTTACTTCAAGTGTTTAATATAATCGCTCAGGGCATCAATTTTCACTGTGTCTTGTGAATGTGTTGCCATATTACGAACAATCACTGTATTATCCATTGCTTCTTTTTGTCCGAAAATAATACAGTATGGGATTTCCATTTTCTCAGCGAGAGATAATTGGGCACCCAATGTTTCTCTTGCAACCGCTTGATGAACTGGAATATGTGCTTTACGCAATACTTCCATAATACATAGACTTTTTAGTTTTGCTTCAAATCCAAGTTGTATGAAATAGACCTTCGGAGGTTTCATAATTCTTGGTGCAATTTTCTTACATTCTTCAAACATCATTATTCGCTCCATACTTAGTCCTGTACCAACTGAAGGTACATCTTTTTTACTACCCATCATTTTTGCCAAGTTGTCATATCTACCACCACCTGTAATTGTAATTTCTTTTTCCTTTCCGTCTTCACCAGTATCAACTTTTATAACTTCAAAAACTGTACGAGTATAATAACTTTGTCCACGAACAAGAGAATTGTTTACGCGATAGGGTATACCCATCTCTTCTAAATATTGAAGAACTTCTTTAAAATGTTTTCGAGCATCATTTGAAAGGAAAGAAATAGACGAAGGCGCATTTTCTTTTAGTGGCTGACATTGTGGTTGTTTGCAGTCTAGTAATCGTAGAGGGTTTGTTTTTATACGTTCGTTGCAATCCTTACATAAGATTTCTAAATGTTTTTTGTAGTAACTAATTAAATCTTTAACAAAAGCTGGACGAGTTTCTTTATCACCCATTGAATTAATATCAATTATTAAATCTTTGAATCCATATTCTTCAAGAATAGTTATGAGTGTGCGAATAATAAGAGCATCAGCAATTGATTTTGTTGTTCCTAATATTTCCAAATTGAATTGTCTGAACTGTCTCCATCTGCCACGTTGTGGCTTGTCATGTCTAAAGGTGGCACCATATGAATAAAGCATTACAGGTTGTGGCATATTCATCATGCTGTGTTCTAAATATGCGCGCATGATAGCAGCTGTGTATTCTGGACGAACAGCAAGTTTGTCCCCACCTTTTGTTTTAAAGGTATACATCTCTTTGTCAACAATATCTGTTCCTTCGCCAATAGCTGAGACGAAAACTTCTTCTTGTTCAAGTAGAGGGGTCTCTATTGGCTTAAACCCATAATAAACAGCAACTTCTTGTGCTTTCTCAAAAAGTCCCTGAAAGGCATAATATTGTTCATCAAAAAGATCATCCATTCCTTTTAATGAGGTTGGAACTTCTTTTTTAACTATTTCTTTTTTTGTGTCTTCATTCATAATTTATTATTTATATATGTATTGCCCAGGCTCATAAGAAAAAAGTGAAAATGGTAACACTCTTAATAGTACTTGCCCTCTTATGTTTTTTTCATCAAGGGACCCCCATGAACGACTGTCATAACTTTCTGTTCTATTATCTCCCATCATAAAATAATGTGTGGAATCCAATGTTATATCTGTGTTTTTATTATAATCCTTGTTTAATACATAAGACTCATCTAAAACAAAACCATTTGGGTTTTGATTATTATAAATAGTTGTTACTGCATTTTTAATAACAACTCTGTCACCTGGTAAACCAATAACACGCTTAATTAAATATTTACCAGTGTATTGGTTTATTGCACCTTCATAAAATTTAAAAATCATTACATCTCCTCTATCTGGCTTACCAATTATATATGAAAACTTATCTACCAAAAGGAATTCTTTGTCATGGAAAGTTGGAATCATTGACCCACCATCTACTATAAATGGCTGAACAAGGAAAGCTTGTACTAGTTTTACAACAATTATAACTGCAATAAACCATAGAAGCATCGATGATGGCTTTTCATCTTCTGCTAAAAGTTTAAAACGAATGAGAAATCTACGACATGCAGGGAAGAACATTGCAAGAATAAGTGCTACTATAAAAAATCCTAACAAAAGAAATATAACTATAGAAAAAGAATTCTGTGTTACATCTGTGAATGAATCGAGTATGGACTGCAATAAAGAATTCATCATTATGTTTGTCAGTATATAGATTCATTTTGTGTTGTGCAACATAAATTAATTTTCAATTTCCAATTTTCAATTTACAAACAGATACAGGGCATTCGTATAGTATTTATTTTTGAAAATTGAAAATTGGAAATTGGAAATTAGTGGCTTAATCTCGAAATATACTCAAATAAGGCACATAATTCTCTGTGATACACTATATTCATGATATTTACAATTGTGCCACTGGGTAATCCTGGTAAAGAATACGAAAACACTCGTCACAATGCTGGAAGAGTTGTGCTTTCTCATATAGAAGAAGACATAAAAAATATTTTAATATGTGAAGTTTTTGTGCCAACTACTTTTATGAATGAAAGCGGAAAAGCAGTTTCAGAATATTTAAAATATCACGAAGATAGAGAGTTAATTGTGGTTTATGATGATAAAGATTTGCCGATTGGAAAGATACGTATTTCTTATGACAGGGGAGATGGGGGACATAATGGTGTGAAAAGTGTTATAGATTCACTCGGTACAAAAGATTTTATTCGTATACGTATTGGTATAGCTAAAGTAGATGAAGATGGGACAGTAAATACGCCAACAGGTGAAGATACAGCTAAGTATGTATTGGGAAGAATGTCAGAAGATGAAATTATTTCAATGAAAGTAATTTCGACAAATATTTTAGGTGCAATAAAAATGATTGCGAGTGATGGGTACCAGAAGGCGATGGAAGTCTATAATAGATAATTAAGAGATTTATAAAAAAACCGCCGACCACAATTGGGTCGGCGGGGCTACTTAATATTGCTAATAGCAATCCTAGTAGCATTTTCCATGATCGAATTTGGGGTCATTTGAAGTTTGTCTTCAATTTGCTTCATTTCATTGATATCAACTGCAGATTGCTCTGATTGTGATTTCAATGCGGCATACCGCAGAATGATTTTTTCAGTTTCAAATGATTTGTTCATGGTATTCTCCTTTCTTATTTTACACTAACACTTAATTTGTAAAAAGTCAATAATGCAAAAATAGCATAGGTAGCACGACCACCAGAGGAAACTTCTAACATCCAAGAGTTATCTTTTTCAGCTTTGGCAAGAGATCTTGATAATATGTTTATAGAATCCATTAAACTATTATGTGAGTAATGTCTTGTTTTATCTATTGCGGATAATTCAATCATGGCCTCTTGGGTATCCTCATTACGAGCTCTCATTTCTTCTATGGTTTTTTGTTCATACATCATATTAAAGACATCATGGGAATATTCCTGACATTTTTTAATCATTTGTTCGTAAAGTTTAATCAAAATAGGATCTCCTTCACACTCTAGACGAAGAGTTTCTGGATCAATTGCTGGGCTCATTGTATTGTAGCCCTCTTTTTCCATTGAAGAAACAACTTCATTATTTGAGAATGGGTCATGATTAAAAAACATAATGTTTATAGTATACAACATACAATTCTAAAGCGCGGCACCTTCGGTGTCGCGCTTTAGAATTTAAGTATTTGTATTACTCTTTCCTATTAACTCTTACCTCTTTACTATTTTTTATCGCCGTATGACAATGTCATTCTTTCTTCATTGGCATCAAAGAGTGTAATAGAAAATGTATAACGCTTTCCAAGTGAAAGTGCTGTACGTAACTTTTCCTCATCTCCGAAATCAGAAACGTGTACAAGACCAGCAACACCTTCCTCAATAGAAACTAATGCGCCGTGCTTATTGAATTTAATAACAACACCTTCTACGCCATCTCCTTTCTTATATTTCTTTGCAGCTTCCTTCCATGGATTTGCCTTAAGAGCTTTGATAGAAAGTGAAATCTTACCGTCTTTAATTTCGATAATTTTTGCTTTTACTTTATCTCCGACACGAGCGTATGCTTTTGTATCTTCAACTAGCCCCCAATCAATCTCTGATTTGTGAACTAGACCTTCTACGCCGTCATCTAATTTGATAAAGATACCAAATTCTACAACGCCAGTTACAGTACCTCCAACTTCATCACCAACAATGAAATTACCAGCGACAATTTCTTTTCCTTCTTTACTGCCACTTTCCTTTTCAGAGAAAATAAGTTTTCCTTCTTTGGGAAGAGCGTTGATGATAGAAACAGAAATTCTTTTTCCGATTAATTTCTTAAGTTCACGAAGTATTTTATCCTTATCACCATCTTCTACACGAGGATAATTTTCCTCCTTAAGCTGTGAAGCTGGAAGGAAACCTGCCAAGCCTTGCCAATCGAGCATAAGACCACCCTTGTTTGCATCTTTGATAACAAGATCCATAACACGCTTATCTTTGATAGCTGCTTCTGCATCACTCCACATGAGAGCCTGACGAGCTTCCTTAAGTGAAAGTTCTACATAACCTTCAGGGTTTTCACGCAAAATAACTTTTGCAGAAATTGTATCTCCAATATTTATACGCTTGATAACATCACGCGCATTCATAAATTCGATACCATAAATGATACCTGTTCCAGAAAGTCCAAGGTCTACATAAAGTGCTGCCTTTTCAATAGCAACAACAGAACCTTCTACAATGTCATCTTGTTTTACTAATACAGCATCAGCACCTACTATAGTACTTTCTACGCTAACTTTCGCTACCTTTTCAGTAGTGATATTTGTTGTTTCTTCTGACATAAAAAAATAATTTCCCACACGAAGTGGGATGTATCCACGTCGGTCTAGGCTCCGATTATCATTTGCTATGCATATTCGGGGATTACGCTAGAACGCTATCTATTAATAGATTGTTTGTAATACTACTATATATAGTCAATAAAGTCTATATAGTCTATAAAGTTCATAAAGTTGAAAGTTCATAAAGTTAAATACAAGAAAGTAAAAATGGAATAGCTAAATACAAAATATAAATATATGAAAGGGTGGGTCGCTTTGCGACCCACCCGATTATCTCAACAGATGTCATTCATAGTCTTCATCCATATCGAGATATATTGCTATGATACCAGTTTCTGGATTTGGGACATATTTCACAGCAACCTTATCACCAACTTTGAGTTTTTTATATTGCTTTTTTGGAATATTTGTTTCAATTTTTACATTGACGCCACCTCCTTTTCTATCAGTATCAACAAAATGAAAAATAATTAAATATTCAATTGTTGGTTTTGAAGGAAAAGTAAGGATGTTAAAAGGAAAGAAAATTTCCCATTTGTAATAGACTGGGGGCTTTTCTTCTTCTTTTTTCTCCAATATTTTGATCACTCCTACTTTTTCTGTGTGAGTGATAATTGCTTTTTCTAAGTTCCAAAAGTCCAACAACGGACTCCAAAATTGGTGAAGGATGTATTGTTGGTAATTGTAAATTGCATAGCAGTACACTTCGTTCTCCTAGTATTTATTAGAACAATTATTTACACCCAGAATTAGGTGTAATTTAGTCATAACACTAAAACTTATTTCTTTGGGTGTCAAATTAGTTTTTTATCAACCAAATGTCTTAGTAAAATATCCTCCCCGGAGGTCCGACCTCCGGGATTATATTTATATGATTTATCCGGTTATAGTTTTTATAAATAATAAATAAAAAACAAAAAGCCGACAGTTATATCTGCCGGCTTGAGTTCGGGAAATCATTTTCATGACAGCCCTATAGAAATGATTCCAACATTTGGGCTTACCACAAAGGTGACTGGTACTGTTGAACCAACGGTATTGAATTTTTCAAAAGAAACATCTTCTTCAAATTCGGTGTCGATTAAATTTCCGTAGCAGTCTTTGCCCATAAACCACAGTCTCAAACTGTATGTTTGTATAGTTATTGTGTCGCGAGAGCTTATCTTCTCTGTTGATAAATAATCTTGTCCGGTTTGACAAAGTAAGTCCTCTCTTTGACTTCTTTCAAGGACTTGGGCTATGCCACGCTGATTGTTTTGGTGAATTTGGCTCATAATCACATCCAACGCCACAAAAAATGTGGCAAGGAAAGGGTTTAAATGTTCGTAGACATTTAGATTATAAATAAGTTTTTTCATTTGTCTCTCCAGTATTTTGGAACAATTATTTACACCTAGAATTAGGTATAATTTAGCTATAACACTAGGCCTTATTTTGTTATATGTCAAATTGTTTACACCGAGGCCTTGCCTCGGTGTACAGCTGTTAGCTTGTAGTTAAATATAAAAAATGGAATTAAAAAACCACCTCTGCAACCGAAGTTGCATTGGTGGTCGTTTGATTAAGTTGCCCATTGGGGGCGCCGTCTTAGGCCTTAGACAGGGAGGGTCTTAATCGCGTGCGGATTTTAGTTCGCACTACCCTTGTGTGAGCGTCAACATCGTGAGATCATTTCAGTCTCCTCGGTTGGTTTGCGGTCAGGGTTACATCTAGCCTGACCAAATTGAAATCATTTTTTGTTGGCTTTTTGAAAGGCCATAATGATGACGGTTGTTATGATCATTGCTGTAGTCCCTACAGCAAAACCGGTCAGTTCATTGCTACCCGGCAATAACCGCTGGCCGATTTTTAATGCCAGGTTTATTGCCACGTAACTGATAAATAGCCAGGCGACGGCTAGTCCTAAATTTTCCAATTTTTGGACTAACGGTGTTTTTGGTATTTCAGACATAGACACCCTTTAATGTGCATATTCTCGAAATGAGAATGCTCATTTTTTATTATATCATATAATATAGCAGATGTCAAGTCTCGTCAAAAAGCGTATATATGTTATTCTTTTTGAATGATAATTACTTACTTTGGGCGAGAGCATTTTAAATTACAAGTTGGGGATACAGTTTTTGCTATTAATCCAGTATCTAAAGAGGGAAAAGGAAAAGTAGCTAAATATGGAGCTGATGTTTGTTTGGTTACAACAAACCACCCTGACTATAACGGTACTGAACAAACTACTCACGGTGAGAAAGTTCCTTTCGTAATTAATGGTCCTGGTGAATATGAAGTAAAAGACATTTTTATTAAAGGATTTGGAACAAAAACAAAGTTGAAGGAAGGAAAGACAGAAATAGAATATCAAAACACAAGTTATGTTTTTACTTTTGATGGAATACGTGTAACTTTCCTAGGAGCACTTTCTATGGCACTTGATCCAACCCATAAAGAAATAATTGATGAGACAGATGTTTTATTTATTCCTGTTGGAGAAGATGGATTTTTACTTAATGCGTACGATGCGCACAAGCTCGCAGTTTCTCTTGAACCAAAACTTATTATTCCGATGGATTATGATGAGAAGTCACTTCCAATTTTCTTGAAAGAGGCAGGATCTGAGAAAATTGATCCAGTGGAGAAATTGACCATAAAAAAGAAAGACATCGACAGTAAATTGGGAGAGGTGGTGCTTTTCCATGAGATGTAGGTCGCAGCTGTTAGCTTGTAGCCTGTAGAATGTAGCTAAATACAAAAGCGGCCACGAAGTGGCCGCTTTTGTATTTTATTAGCTACCAGCTACAGGCTAATAGCTGTATAATAGTATTTATGAAACTTCCGGCTTTCAAAATTCCTAAATTTACATATCGTGGATATGTTTTACATTTAAGAAGGCAAGATATTCGTATTCAACAACTACACGCTCTTGTTTTTGCTGGAGCGATTACTGGGTTGCTCGCCTTTTTAATCCTTTATTATGATTATGGATATTTCCATGATGTCTATGTTCAGAAAGATATTGATTCTGTGGTTGTGGAAAAAACTACCGAGCCAGTTCCAGCTCCGTCGCCAACAGAAACTATTTCTAGTTTTTTCTCGGAAGCAAAAACTCGCTTTGGAGAAATTGGTAAAAGTGGCTCGTCACTTCTTTATGGAAAAGATGTTTATATAAATAATAATACTTTAAAATAAATAATATGTTTATTGATTTAGAAAATGGGGGCAATTCAAATATTCGAAAACCTGAAGAAATTAAACCAGTAGAAGTTGTGGAAAGACTTGTCCCTATAAATGAACAAGCAAATTTTAAGGGAAATTATTCTGAGTTACTTTTTTCTCGTATGCAAAATCCAGTCATTAGAAAGCAACTTTTAGATTTAAAAGAAGCAAATGAGCAGTGGATGGCTGAGCATCCACCTATGAAAACCATTTTCAAAAAAGATCCCGTAACAGGGGCAACCAAATTGATGGATTATGAAGAAGTGCCGGATGTTTATGATCCAAAATCTAGGAAAGAACTTGAGGATGACTTGGACGAAGCTTTGAAAAAACAAATGTCAGTTACAAGAATAAGTTCTGATATAAGTTATGGAGAATCATTATCTGAAGTTACAGATTATGATGAATGGGATGAAAGTAACGCTAGAAGTCGGGACATTAAAATGGGTATAAAAAGAGATTCAACAATTCCTCTAACTGAAAATGAAATAAGGAATCGATCTAATATGGAAGCGCATGAGAAGGGGCATGTTTTTCGTCATTTGACAGCCTCTCCATATTTAATGGATAAATTTTCCCTAGCATTTGATCCTTCTAAGTTGGATGTGGAAAAACACTTATCACATAAATTGGCGGTTATGTCTAAAGAAGAAGCTGAGAAAGGAGCAAATAAATATTTATTTGACTTTAGTAGACCAGAGGAATTAATAGAGAGGATGTCACAACTGAAAGGGTATTTTGGAATGAAAGGAGATGAAAAATTTACTCCTCAACACCTTGAATACGCTAGAGATCATTATTTAAAAGACGGAATGGATAATAACAATATGCAGTTATTTTTTGATGTAATTACTCCCCAAACGGAATTTGCTTTTTTGAAGTTAATTAATTCAATTGGGGTTTAATTGATTCATTTTACGAAGGCAAGACCTTCGTATTTTAGTTATTTGTATCAAACTAAACCCTATACCCTAGTGGCTAAAACCTGTATTTTGTGCTATACTTACGAAATATATTTTACATAATTTATGGCAAAAAAGACTCTAAAATCAGCAGATGAGGAACCGCAAGGAGTAGTAACCGCAGTTCGTACAGGGGTAAAAGAAGTAAACATTGGAGAGGAAATGCGTGAAGCATATCTTGATTATGCGATGAGTGTTATTACTTCTCGTGCTCTTCCTGACGCGCGTGACGGACTAAAGCCAGTGCATCGTCGTATTTTATTTGCGATGAATAATATGGGTCTTACTGCTGGTGCAAAATTTAGAAAATCAGCGACAATCGTTGGAGAGGTGCTTGGTAATTATCACCCACATGGGGATGCTTCTGTTTATGATGCGATGGTAAAGTCAGCGCAAGATTTTTCATACAGATATCCACTTGTAATGGGGCAAGGAAACTT
>JBAXLU010000008.1:0-21235 GCA_037134695.1 Candidatus Nomurabacteria bacterium | reverse complement strand
TCTAGTGCTTTTATTCTTAGCAATTAATCCAGATATAGTTACGGGGAATGTGGATCTTAGTAGTATTGTAGTTTCTGGAAGCATGAGATCTGGAGCGCAGACAGCGACCCAAACTGGTTCGACAGGAAGTTCTTCTTGTCCAGATGAAACAGCTTTTAAAAATAATGTAATTTCTAATGGAAATGTTTGTCTGACAAATACTTGTGAAGCTTTAACTGGTTGTGACACAACAACTTATTCTTCGATAATTAATAGTGAAGCCACAAAACAAGGGATAAATCCTAAACTGGTTACAATCTTAATGTGTCGTGAATCAAAAGGAAAAGTAAACGCCACTCATGTAAACGATTCAAACAGTATTGATTGTGGTCTTATGCAAATTAATAAAACTGGGGCAAGTTCTTGTTTACCAGCCGATCTAGATCCGCAAACAAATATCGCAAAAGGTGTAGCTTTAATAAAAGCAAATTATTCTTCTATAACACAAGGTTACCCAGGAATAACAAAAGAGATGATGGTTTCAGCGGCTTATAATTGTTGTAGTACCGGCAATCCAAATACCCAGAGCTCTGATTGTACTCCATCTGCTGGCTATCCTTTTACTTTGCCAAAATGGGCGTGTCCTATAAGGCCAGGCCCAACTAACACAAACATGTGTTTCGTAAGAAATTATGTTTGTGATGTTAACGCTTGTCTTTCAAAACTTTAAAGTACGAAACTCGTATGTTTTGTATTGTCTCCTAACTTCTAACACCTAACTTACCTCCTAGTTTCATTTCTGCCAACTTTTTCTTTGTGTGAAAGTCTTGAAGTATTCCAATTAAATTTCCTGTTATCCAGTATAAACCAAGAGCGGCGGGGAGGACATACGCGGATACTGCAATAATCAAAGGCAGAACATAAAGCAGTTGAATCTTCATAGATTTCATAAAATGATCCTGGAAAGTTTCTTCACTGGAATCTTTTTTTGTTTCCATTGAGGAAGTTTGTCTGCGAGCAAGAATATAAGAGGAAATACCTGTTAGTATTGCTATAATTAAACTTTTCTTTGTAACATCTAATATCCCAAAAGCTTCTACGTGTAATGTTTCTGGGAATTTAACAAAAGAATAGAGAGATGTTGGGTCAGCCTGTAAACCTTTTGCAATAACAAAATATAACCCTATTAAAATAGGCATCTGAATTATAATTGTAAGTAGGCTTGCAAATGGATTTATGTTTTCTCTTTTATAAATCTCCATCATCTTTCTAGACGACTCCTGAGGGCTGTCTTTGTGTTTTTCTTTAATATCATTTAATTCTTTCTCTAAGCTCTTCATCACGTGTTGATTTCTAAGAGCTGACATATTCAAAGGGTAAAGTAGCCCTTTAACTACGATCGTTACCAAAATAATAGCAAGACCGATGTCATGCATTGGTACAAGCTGTAACATAACAACAACTAAGTTATAAAGTGGTTCGTAAAAAATTGTGTGGAACATATATTTATATTATTAGTTTAGTGTAGCAAGTACCTTAGATAATTCTATTACAATTTCTTTGTAAGGACATTTAGACATTTCTATTCTTGGATAAATTATTATAATATAATATTTATTAAAACCTGTTTCCTTAAAAGCGTGATATGCTTTTCGGCGAATTCTATTTCTATCAACAGAAAGCTTTATTCTTTTTTTAGCTATTACACAGGCGACTTTTAAACTTTCACTTGGTGAATAAGTTATATCGAAAAGAGGGGAGCGTAGTGTTGCTCTTTTACTTAATTTATTAAAGTCGGCCCGCGAAAGTCTAGCTTCTTTTGGTGGCATTTCTTGTTTTTATGAGAAAAATAAAGGTTCCTAGTAGTAAGATGGTGAGGTATTTTGTAAATCCTCTTAGTTCATACTAACACGTAGAAATCTACACGTTATTGAACCTTTTTATGTCGTCGCTCGGACTAAATATAAAAGATTACTTTTCTATTTAGCTCCTCGCTAGCCAAAATAAAGCTTTTTAAACAGAAAGCTTCTTTCTTCCCATACTTCGTCTACGAGCAATTACCTTCTTTCCACCTTTAGTAGCCATACGAACTAGAAATCCGTGTGTTGTAGCTCTCTTCTTCTTTTTAGGTTGATATGTTATTGACATGGGGGTAATTATACGTCAAAAAGCTTAAAAAATCAACAGTCTTTTAATTGACCTTTTTGTTTATCAATTTTAAAAGATTCAACTTTTATTTAGCTGTCTTTTTTTGTTTAACATAAAATCTTACATCTAAAATCTAAAGTCTATCTCCTCGTCAAGTTGCTCTCATTTGTGACAAGTGTATACTACACAATTATGGACTACCAACAACTCTGGAATAGCGCCTTATCTCAAATTGAGATTGAACTCTCAAGAGTAAACTTTAATACTTGGTTTAAGAATACTCGTATTGTTGATTATAAAGATGGTGACGTTATAATCGGTGTACCAAATGAATTTGTTAAGGATTGGTTAAATCAAAAATATCATAAATTTATTTTACGTATACTTCGTACCATACATGAGGGAGTTCGTTCTGTTACTTTTAATGTTGTTAAGCCAGAAGCTCTTCAAAAGAAATCTCAACATATAACCATTACTGGACAACCTTTACCACTGGCTGATTTATATATAAATAAAGATGATGGATTAAACCCTCGTTACACTTTTGAAAATTTTATCGTCGGGCCATTTAATGAGGTTGCTTTTGCTTGTGGGCAAGCTGTTATTTCAAATCCTGGTATTGTTTATAATCCACTCTTTGTTTATGGAAATACTGGATTAGGAAAAACTCACTTAATGCAAGCAGTAGGAAATACAATAAAGAAAAAATATCCAGAAAGAAAAGTTTTTTACACATCATTAGAAAAGTTCTATATGGATCTTGTTGGCTCTATAAATTTAAATAAAATAAATTCTTTTAAAGAAAAATATAGAAAATATGATGTTTTAATAATGGATGATGTTCAATTTATAAATGGAAAAGAAAAAACTCAAGATGAATTATTCCATTTATTTAACGCTTTATATGAGATGAATAAACAAATTATATTTTCTTCTGATAAGCATCCAAACTTTATTACAGGACTTGAGGATAGGTTGCGTTCACGTTTTAATCAGGGAATGATTGTAGACGTAAATATCCCTTCTTTTGAATCCCGTTTAGCTATTTTACAATCTAAAACAAAGGAGTATAGAGAAAAGTTTCCACCTGAGGTTCTTGAATTCGTCGCAGAAACTGTCCAAGGAAATATACGTGAGTTAGAGGGTGTAATGACTACTCTTTTGGGTTATGTACAAGCAAAACAACAAGTAATTACACTTCAAGATGCTAAAACATTATTAAAAAATAATGTTCGTGCTAAGAAAAGTATATCTATACCAGAAATAGTAAAAATGATTGCAGACTATTATCATATCCCTGATGTTTATATTTATAATAAAACTCGTCGCAAAGATGTTGTAAAACCACGTCAAATTGTAATGTACATTTTACGTGAAGACTTCGATATATCATACCCAATGATTGGAGATAGACTAGGGGGAAGAGATCACACAACAGTAATTCACTCTTATGAAAAAATAAAAGGAATATTAAAAAATGATCCACATTTAGGAAAAGAGATAGAAGATATCAGAGCAATGATAGTCTAGCTAGTTTGTAGGTTTTAGGTTGTAGAAATACATGAAAAGTAACACTGAAGGTGTTGCTTTTGCTACAACCTGTAACCTAAAAACTATAACCTACCTATGTGTGTAAATCTCTGTGGATAAAACACTAATAACCTATTTATAGAGGATACACTTTTCCACAAACTTATTTAAAGGCCTATTTTATATAAACAAACCCGGTGTTGTTTTTATATTTAAATATTTAAATATTTAAATATAAAAAGCTTGTATTTCAAGCTTTTTAATATATATACACCTCATACACAGACCTATACTTAGTATTATATTTTATATATACTAAATACATGAAATTCGAATGCAAAGGTGCAGCATTAGTTACAGCAGTTCAACAAGTAGCAAAGGCTCGTAGTAAACAATCAAATCAAAACTATTTACAAGATATTCATTTATCTTTAGAAGATCATCAATTAAGTTTAAGAGCTACAAATCTTGAACTATTTTGTGAAAAAAGTATTTCCGTAAAAGGTATACAAAATGGTAATTGTATTTTACAAGGAGAAACTATTGTTAAAATAATTCCATTCCTTCAAAAAAATGATACTATTTTTTCTTGTGAATTAATCGATGGAGTTTTTTCTATTACAAGCGATAAAGAGGTTATAGAAATTAAAGTTACACCTTATGAAGATTTTCCAACACTTCCACCACAAGGAAAGCATATTGGTAGAATCTCTAAAGATATACTCTCTGTTCTTTTAAAAGAGGTTTCTTTTTGTGCAGCAACAACAGAAATAAAACCAGAAATTGCTTCTGTTTATTTATATACAAAAGATAATAATATTATCTCTGTTGCAACAGACTCTTATAGACTTGCTGAAAAAGTTTTAGAATCACCAAGTTCTATGTCCTTAAACGTTTTAATTCCACAAAAACACATTGCTGATATTTTATATATTATTGGGGAAGAGGAAGAAGAGTTAGAATTGTCTCTTTATGAAAGTATTTTAACTATTACAACCTCCAGAATAGCACTTTGTATTCATACTGTTACCGGTCAATTCCCAGACTATAGACAGCTTTTCCCAAAAAGTTTTACAACCGTTGCAACTTTAAACAAAGACGACATACAAAAGTCTTTAACTTTAACAACCTTCTTTACGGAACAATACTCTCAAGTTAAATGTGTTTTTACAGATACAAGCTTAACATTACATAGTAAAAATGAATCTGTCGGTCAGGTTACAAATAGTATTTCTATTAAAAAAACAGGGGATGATATCGAAGTTAGTTATAACAATAGATATTTCTTAGATGTTTTATCACACATTGTCGGCAATGTTTTAATTTGTTCTTTTACTGTTCCCCAGAAGCCACTTTTCATACAAAGTAAAGAAGATATTACTTTTACTTACTTACTCATGCCTCTTAATCGTTAATTATGGATAATTCACTTTTTTCTAAATATCAAAAAGTAATTAAAGAGGATGGAGATAAGAAACAAACAATAATTAATTTAATAGAAAAAAACTCTGGAATTAAATTAGAGAAAGAAGAGATTGGCATAAAGAAGAAAGAAATAACCCTTTTCATTTCTTCTGCTAAAAAATCTAAACTTCATCAGTCTGAGATAAAAAATATATTAAAAGAAGAAGGCTACACTCTTAGCTATTGAGTACTTGTGGCTGTGGAAGTTGAAAATACTGGAATAATACCACCGCAGAGTGATGGGTGTTTAGTTAACCAATCTTGAAGACCAGTCTCCCATAAATAATATTGGGAATCATTCTCTGGATTATTTGGTAATGATCCATCAGGATTATCTTTTATAACATAACGAAGAATTTCGTGGATACCATCAGTAGAACAGTACTGTCCGCGAAGAATTGGCTTCTGTGAGGTGTTTGGCACTGGATCAGGGAAATACTCTATAGAACTAGTTGCGATGGCTGCAGCCATAGCTTTGTGCCAAATAGGGGCCAATACATATCCAGCCACCTTTTTATCAATTGGACTATTGTCATTATTCCCAGCCCACATCCCAACGACAACAGACGGTGTATATCCTATAACCCAAGTGTCTCGATAGTCATTAGTCGTTCCTGTTTTTGAAGCAACTGGTCTATCACCAAAGAAAAGAGGGGTATTTGCTCCATAAGCTGGAATTTTTGCTTGGTTATCAGATAAAACACTTGAAACTAAAGAAGTAACAGTTTCAGGTAAAACTTCTGTTTGCACTGGGCTAAATTTCTCAAGAATATCACCACTTGAATCCCTGACCTCGATAATTCCTTGAGTTTTACTATAAATACCATTATTTGCAAAAATTCCATAAGAATTGGTTAATTCTAAAAGTGTTACTTCTCCACCACCTAAAACCAACGACAGACCATAACGAGATGGATCATTAATAGTAGAGAGACCCATGTCTTGGGATAATTTAACAGCAGTATTAAGACCAACTAAATAGAGAAGCTTAACAGCTGGAATATTTAAAGATTGAGCTAATGCATCTCTTAAAGAAATCGGCCCACGAAAATTACCATCATAATTTTTAGGCATGTAGCAATCACTTTCTTTTGATCCGTGGTTTGGATTTCCATATGCATCACAATTAGCATTAAATTGAGTTGGAACATCAAATAAAATAGTTTCTGGAGTATATCCAGCCCTAAAAGCTGCCGCATAAACAATAGGTTTAAAAGACGACCCAGGTTGTCTTAGAGCCGTTGTTATATTATATTGGCCATCTATTTCCTTATCAAAAAAATCTCTAGAACCGACCATTGATAAAATCTGGCCAGTACGAGGATCAATAGCAACAAGAGCTGCATTGCTTGCTTTAAATTTTTTAGAATTTTCAACAGCCCCGTCTTTAACAATATCCTCCATTTGTTTTTGTAAAGGATAATCAATTGTTGTAACAACACTAAGTCCACCATTTTGAACCATATCTATACCATATTTTTGTTCCAAATATTCACGTATATACATTACGAAGTGAAGAGCTTTTCCACTATTAGAAACATCGGTATTAAAACTCACTATTTCATTTTGAGCAGCGACTTTTTCAATTTCAGTTATATAACCTAGTTCTTGCATTCTTTGTAAAACTAAATTTTTTCTTTTATCCAACATATCACGATGTTTTCCATAAGGGGAATAATAAGTAGGAGCCTGTGGAAGGGCGGCCAGATAAGCGGCCTCAGCTAAAGTAACCTCTTTTGCATGTTTATTAAAATAAGAAACAGAAGCCTCTTCTACTCCATATAAGGTTCCACCATAAGGACTTTCATTTAAATACATTTGAAGTATGGTATTTTTTGGAACTTGGGCATCTAATTTAAGAGAAAGAATAATTTCTTTTAATTTTCTGGTTATGGTTTTATCTCTGGTTAATAATGCATTTTTTATAACTTGTTGATCAATTGTAGATCCACCTTGAGAAAATCCACCACTTTGTAGATTGGCAAGCATAGCTCGAACAAAAGAAGTTGGACGAAAACCACGATGCTCATAAAAATGAGCATCTTCTATTGAAATGGTGGCATTTCTAATATGTGGACTTATCTCTTCAAAAGGAATTTCTGTACGACGGATATTATCATGTAAATTATATAAAACTATTTTTCCAGTTCTGTCGTATATTTTTGTTGAATTTGAGATATCTCTATTTTCAAAATTATTAAAATCTGGAAGATTTAAAGTAGCAATCCAACCAGTTACTAAAGCAAGTCCAATAATTAAAATTGAGATAATTATAAAAAAGCCGTCACGGAGGACTTTTTTAATAAAGTTTTTCTTTCTTCGAGAATGAACTTCGTGCATATTTGTAATAATAACACAACCTTATCACAAGGCCATCTCTATGATAAGATGTTATATATGGACAAAGTAATTATAGATGAGGCAAAAATCGATGAAATATTAACCCGTGGGGTTGAAGACGTAATAGTTAAAGAGGAGTTAAAAGCAGCGCTTCTTTCAGGGAGACAGCTTAGAATTAAACTAGGAGTAGATCCAACAGGGGGAAAAATACACATTGGAAGAGCTGTTCCACTTAGGAAACTTCGTGAATTTCAACGTCTCGGCCATCAAGTTGTTTTTATCGTTGGTAATTTTACGGCACAAATAGGTGACGCCTCAGACAAAACAGAAAAACGTCCAATACGAACCCGTGCAGAAATAGACGAAAACTTAAAAGATTATAAAAGTCAGATTTCTAAAATTCTTGATTTATCAAAAACAGAATTTGTTTATAATGATGACTGGCTTTCCAAGCTTACCTTTGGAGAAATCGCGGTACTTTCCGAATGTTTTACTGTGCAACAAATGTTGGCACGTAGAAATTTTAAAGATAGATATGAGGCTGGAAAAGAAATTTCTCTTCGAGAATTTTTGTATCCAATTATGCAAGGATATGACTCTGTCGCAGTTAAGGCTGATGTAGAAATAGGGGGTAATGACCAGCTCTTTAACTTAATGGCGGGAAGAGTTATTCAAGAACATTATGGAATGCCAAAACAAAGTATTCTTACTTTTGAAATGCTTGAAGGAACAGATGGCAGAAAGATGTCTACTTCATGGGGCAACATTATAACTATTGTAGATGAGCCGTTTGATATGTTTGGAAAATTAATGTCAATTCGAGATGAATTAATTGTTAAGTATTTTAAACTTTGTACAGATCTTCCAATTTCAGAAATTGATTTAATTAGTCAAGATTTAAAAGAAGGAGGAAACCCACGTGATATAAAAATGAGATTAGCTACAGAAATTGTAACTATGTATAGTACAGAAAAAGATGCAAGCCTTGCTAAGTCTTCTTGGATTGAAACTTTTTCAAAAGGAGGTATTCCAGAAAAAATTCCAGAAATAAATACAACCTCCGATAAGGAAATGGTTGATGTTTTAATTGAAAATGAAATTGTTTCTTCAAAAACAGACTGGAGAAGATTGGTTAATGACGGAGCTGTTGCTGATACAGAAGGGGTGGCGATTACAGATGTAAAAGAAAAAGCTAGAAATGTAACTCTAAAAATCGGAAAGAAGAGATTCGTTAGAATAATAGTAGAGAGTTAAGAGGAAAGAGGTAAGAGAAGATACAAATACAGAATGGCCCCCTTTGGGGGCCATTCTGTATTTACTCTAAACTCTCTCCTTTATTTCTCTTACCTACCCCTACCAGTAGCCCTCATCGTTCGCTGCAAAAGCTATGTCTATTTCATCAGCCTCTTCATCTTCTTCTTTGAAAACAACCACTTCTTCTTCAACAAGAATATCCTCATCAAACACCGCCTCTAGAGCGTCTGGATTTATTTCCCCAACTGGTTTTGTCTCTTCTTCATCAATAAGCATACAAGTTTATAATCGTTAATGTAAGAAAAGATACCATGGTCTTATTTGGAATGCAAGTGGGGATAAATAGTAAAGAGTTTAGAGGAAAGAGTTTAGAGTAAATTCAAATGCGGGTGGCCACTTTGTGGCCACCCGCATTTCACTCTTTCCTCTTTCCTTTATTTTTTCTTAACTAGTTCTTACCTATTTCAGGGAAATCATTTTTCTGTGCGCTGAGTGAGTTAAAGAAATAGCAATAGCATCCATTTCATCGTCTAAAATATCATTTTTAATTTGCCCTTTAAGTATTTTTGAAGTCATGTGAGCAATATCATTTTTTGTTGCCCGACCATGTCCAGCTATCGCCAATTTAATTTGAGGAGGGGAATATTCGAATATTTTTACATCATGTATATGAGAAAGATATATACAAATACCTCTCACTTCAGCAACGGTAATAACCGTTTTTTGATTTGTTGTAAAAAAAAGTGTTTCGATAGCCAGCTCAGCTGGCTTATACTTTTTAAGTATTTTACTTAATTGATCACCAATTTCAGCAAGGCGAATTTCAAAACTTTCTTTTTTAGAAGTAGTAATACATTCAGAGTGTATTAATGTTTCTTTGCTTCCTTCTTTATCCAAAATACAAATACCTAATCTGTCAAACCCCGGGTCTATTCCTAAAATTCTAACTGAAGACATTTTATTTTTTAAAGTGTTTAATTGCTTTCTCAGTTGCCTTTCTCCCTCTTGGTGTACGTTCCAACATTCCTATTTGTATCAAATATGGTTCCGTCACATCTTCAATAGTTGCTTCTTCTTCACCAGTTGCCGCAGCTAAAGTATTTATTCCCACTGGTCCACCATTAAAAGTATTAACAAGAGCATCTAAAATCATTCTCTCAGAAACACCGATACCAAACTCATCAATCTCAAGCAATGCAAGTGAAGTGTCTACAACATCTTTATCAATTATTGCTTTATGTACTTGTGCATAATCTCTGGCACGTTTTAAATAATAATTTGCAATACGCGGAGTAAAACGTGAACGCTTTGCTATTTCATGTGCAGCGTCATCTGGAATTTCTGTTCCTAAAATCTTTGCACTATTTTTTACAATTGTTCCAATCTCAGGCTCTGTATAATATTGTAGACGATAAACTCCACCAGAAAATCTTGAACGAAGAGGGCTCGATAGAAGTGAGATGCGAGTAGTTGCCCCTATTAAAGTAAAAGGAGGAAGATCAAGTTGTATAGTACGAGCGGAAGGGCCTTTACCAATTATGATATCTAATTTACCAGACTCCATTGCTGGATATAAAACTTCTTCAATCATTTTGTTTAATCGATGTATTTCATCAATAAATAAAATATCTCCTGGGGTAAGATTGGTTAATATTGCAGCTAAATCGCCAACTTTCATAATGGCGGGCCCACTGGACAATTTTAAATTTGCATTTAACTCTTTTGCAATTAAATGTGCGAGGGTTGTCTTTCCAAGTCCTGGTGGACCATATAAAAGTATGTGTTCAGGAGGGGAATTTCTCTCTTTCGCCGCTGTTAAAAGTATATGTAAATTTTTTTTAATGACTTCTTGACCAATATAATCAGAAAATTTAGACGGACGAAGTGTACTATCTAAATGTCTTGTTTCTTCAGATTCTATTTTGATTTCTTTTGGTTCAATTTGGGTCATAATAAAAGGATTTGACAAGAGTGAAATTAAATGCTATAATATAAAAAGTTAAGGTATTTTTGTCAAAGCCCATACATCTCTAAACAATCGCTGATTTATCAGCATCTACTAATTCGAAGGACGGTCTGGTTGGATTTATTCCATCTGTGCTTATCCTTATGAAGGTTTATTCTTCACCAAGGGGTTGCTTAGAGATGTCTGTGCTTTGCAAGGCCAAAGGTCTAATTTCTAATTGACCTAATAAAAATTCCTCATGTATTTTATTAGACCTTCCTTTTCGCTAATCTGCGAAAAGGTCAACAACTTTCCCCACCTCATCAATCGAAGTAATTCCTGCCAACACCTTAAGTATAGCATCCTCTCGCAACGAGGGGATTCCTTGGCTTAAGGCTGCATCTTTTATCTCTCTTTCACCTGGATTAGTAACTAAAAGTCTTTCAATTTCAGGAGTTATAACTAGGGCTTCAAAAATTCCAATACGCCCAAAGTATCCTGTTCCACCACAATGATCACATCCAACAGGTTTAAAAATAGAATAATGAGTGTCTGGGGCGAAGCTAATCATTGAAGCTTGTTTCCCTTCAGTTACCATTGCGCCTAAAACATTTGTAATGATACGAATTTCTTTTTCATTAGCTTCAACTTCTGCTTTACACTCCTCACATAAAGTTCTTACAAGTCTTTGGGCAAGAGCAATTGAAAGGGCCCCAGCTAAAACTTTTGGGTTTACCCCAAGGTCGATTAATCTAGGAATTGTTCCAGCTGCATTGTTGGTGTGAAGTGTAGAAAAAACCAAGTGACCAGTTAAGGCAGCATTTACAGAAACTTTTGCAGTATCTGTATCACGAATTTCACCTACCATGATTATGTCTGGATCTTGGCGAAGAGCCGCTCGTAGACCTGACAAAAATGTGTAACCTTTTTCTTCCTCGACTTGGGTTTGTGTTATTCCTTCCAAGTGATATTCAACAGGATCTTCAATCGTTATTATTTTTACATCCGGTGTAGAAACTTTATTTAGAAAAGCATAAAGAGTGGTTGTTTTACCGCTTCCCGTTGGCCCTGTTGTTAAAATAATTCCATTTGGTTTTGATAGGGCATGATCTAATAATTCACGAACACGAGCAGGGAAGGCGATATTATCAAGATTAGACATAGCGTGCCTTGGATCAAGTAATCTCATAACGAAGTTCTCCCCATAATTTCCTGGAATAGTAGATACACGAACCTCAACTTCAATTTCTCCCAGATCAATACTGAATCTTCCATCTTGTGCATTTGCTTGAGTAGAAAGTTTTAAACCAGAGAGAAGTTTAAATCTCGCTGTTATTTGTTTGAGTGAGGCAAAGTCAAAAAAGGCGACATCTTCAAGTACACCATTTAATCTGTAACGTAAACGAACTTTATCTTCTTCAGCTTCAATGTGTATATCACTAGCGTCAAAAGCAAGAGCTCCTGCGATAATAAGTTCGATTAAGTGTGTAACTTTATAAGCCTCAGTTGACGCGGCTGTTTCTTCAAATAGTTTTTTTAATTCAGTAACATTACTAAATTTTGCCATTAAACCTTCCATATTTTCTTTTGTAAGTTTTAACATTCCACTCTCAACCTTATTTCCTTCATTAATGTCGGCGTATCTATTAAGCACATGCTCAAGGGAGGCGTGTGAACAAAGGAAAAGAGAAAGGGACATATTTCCTTTTTCTAAAGGCTTATAAACCTCTTCTAATTTTGGATTGTTTGGATTAACGGTCGCAACAAAAAGTTTATTTCCAGAAATTTTAAAAGGAGCAGCGCCAGAAGCTCTTGCATCTTCTTCTTTTATAAAATGCATAGCGTCTGGTTCAGGTGCAATTCCTCGCAGATCTACATAGGGTAGACCATATTTATCAGAAAGAACTTTCATCAAGCCCTCTTCCTCTTCTTTATGTAAATCATCAAGTTTGTGATTTTGTACTACATCATCAAAGATTACAGTCATAGGGATAGTATATAACAGAAAAATAAATGTTCCTCACATTGAACATTTTTATGTCGTCACTCGGACTAAATATACAAGATTACTTTTCTATTTAGCTCCTCGCTAGCCAAAATAAATGTATGGGGTGTATTTGTTAAATAAAATTTTATTTTCTAAAAAATAGTTTTTAATTTTCAATTATCAATTATCAATTATCAATTTTCAAAAAAACACTAGGCATTAAATTTTAATTTTTATTTAAATACAGAATAAATATTTCAGTAACGACTATTTTAAATTAGGTAAATATTTATATCTCTAGATATTGTGCCCGCGAGGTGACTACACCTCGCGGGCACAATTCTTAGAAAACTACCCCTTAAAACCCTTATTTTAAAGGCTAATTAGCCTTGACAAATCCTGTAAAACGTGTATAATATATATCAGCGTTATAGGTCGAGGTTTTCTCGTCAAATAACAAAATTCTTTTACTACTGGAGATAAAAATGTTTAAACGTATCACATCTGCCGTCGTTCTGGTTTCTGTCATCTTGTTGGCCGGTTGCGCTGGCCAAGGTTACTATGTGGCAGCGCAAGACCCCAGGAATCCGTACAGTTTCATCCAAATTGCTGGTCGGGTACCATCACCTCCACCACCACTGTGTGTGAAAGATGATGGAGACTTTTTTAAAGTCTCTTGTCCATCAGGTCAGTTGAACATGAGGAAGGTTGGCAGTGATCGCCAATACTCTTGCGTTCAGCAGAATGGAAGTGTTATCGCACCAATCAAATCTTGGCTGCCACACCCCGACCGCAACCAATGTCCGCAAGGGGTTGTGGACCAAAACCAAACGGCAAGCCAGTTTGGAAATGGCGGTGGTGCACCTGTTCTGGACAGCCTTTCCCAATATTGCCAACCAAATGGCTGTGGAAAGGACCAGTATGGTAACTGGGTCAAGAATTGACCTAGTAAAGTGAGAGGGAAAATCACTTAAAAATAACCGATCGGGCGCGTAATCTTCAACGATGCGCGCCCTTTTGAACGCCAATTTTGTAGTTTAAATTCTTTAAATAATGTAAGTGGTGCCAAGGTGGTGAAACATAACGAGCCCTTGACTTTTCTATATTTTAATGTATACTATGTGAGTAAGTCAGGTATTTGGTAATTGTGATAAATATCTTTGAAATTCAATTTTTTAAAGCCGGAATACGGCAAGGAGTTTCCATGAAAGTTTCTAAATTGATCGCGCTCGTCGTGATGGCCACTGTCTCTTTTTTGGCATCGGCCGCCACATTCGACAGCTTTGAGTCCTGTAAAAAGGATAACAAAGAGGAGAGTTATGTCCCGACAAAACAGGCAAAAGGATATCCAAATCGTGCCAAAGGCAAAAATTTGAAAGTAGCAAAGTCCGAGGCGGACGGTTGCTACTTGATGACAACAGCCGAGGGTAAGCGTTGGGTTTTTCTAGCACAAGGGACGGATGTTCTTGTTGCAGGTGCTAAAACCGTGATGCTCGTCACATGCCAGAACGACATCTTCGAGTTCATCCCCACATCCAAAAAAGACGCACCACCCACAAAACTTGTGAGGGTCAAGGAAGAAGTTGTTGTCGAAGTGCTGTGCAAACAGCCCGACGGATCGACGAAGGAGGCAGAGATGATTAACGGCAAGGCGACTTGTTCAGCTATCACCATCGAGGCTCCTGTGGTCGTGAACCGGCCACAAGTGATCCAGCAAGCAACAACCGAATGCAACAACTGCCGTCCAGAAGTTACTTTTGAAAAAAAGGTTGCACGTACGGATGGTCGTTGTGTGGTCGAATTCAAAGACCGCGAAGAGAAGTCTCATTTTGCACGTTTTGATACGGAACGCGGGACCAGCTTGCTGGTGGCTGCACGAGTCGACAACGAACAGGCTGAGTGGAATCACTTCTACAACCCTACATATGTTGGCTATATTGCCAACGGGGAGAAAAAGACGGTTAAGCTAGACTTACCAGCGGATTGCGGTGCTGTCTACAAGGCCATTTCTCACCCAACGGTGCTGGCATGGACTGGTCCACGGCTTGGGCTGACACCTGACTGCGTGCCTGTCGGTCGGCCGTGAGTCAAAAAGTTTTCAAGTATCTCAAACTTGTTGAAAGCCCTCTTGGAAAAGAGGGCTTTTTTGTTTTATTTTTAGGTTGACAAAAGATAACATACGTGATAGTATACGGTTACTTATAAAAGTAGTAAAAAAGTATGAAAACAATTACAAACAAGGTTTTAGTGTTCGTATTCATCGCACAAATGGTCATATCATCAACAGATATGATTTCTGCACAATCATATAATGATTTTGGAGGTACTTCTTTTGTCGACACAACTAATAATTCATCAGGAAATGGATTTAGTTTCATTCCTTTTGATCCAAGTACACAAGTTACTTATGGTAATTTTAATAACACAACATTTACTAATCCAGCTACATATACTGGTAATGTGACTTGCGTTGGTTGTGGATCATTTCCAGTTATAACAAACTCAAATACTTCTACTTTTTCTCCTGTAACTACTTCTTATTCAAATTATGGGACAAATTCATATAGCCCAGTAACTTATGGTTACTCAAATTACGGTTCTGTAAATTACGGTTATACAAACTATGGTCAAACAGGGGGTTCTTCTTGGACTGGGGTAAATTCTTGTTTACAAGGACAGCAATTAATAAATGGGACCTGTCAATATATTTATTGTTCATCAGGAACTACTTTAATTAATGGAACTTGTCAGACAACTACAAACACAAATGTTTACAACACTGCATGGTGTCAATCAATCGGTTGGGATTATGTAACAAACACAACTCTTGGATATTGTGCATGTAATTCTGGTCGCACATATTCTGGTGACTTAACCACTGGTCGTGGTGGTGTTTGTCAAAATACAAATACAACAGTCACTTGTCCGGCAAATTCAACTTTAGTTAATGGTGTCTGTCAGATTAATACAACCACTTGCCCAGCAAACTCAACATTAGTTGGCAGTGTCTGTCAGATCAACGCTACTACCTGTCCAGTGAACTCAACCTTAGTAAATGGCATTTGTCAGATTAATAATACAGCTTGCCCAGCAAACTCAACATTAGTTGGCAGTGTCTGTCAGATTAATACAACCACTTGCCCAGCAAATTCAACTTTAACTAACGGTATTTGCCAAATAAATAATACTAATTGTCCTGCAAATTCAACTCTTATAAATGGAGTATGTCAGGCTGCTATTACTTGTCCAACTGGAACTACATATCAGAACGGAACTTGTGTTGGTTATGGAACAACAGTATGTCCATCAGGCTCAACATTAATTAATAATGTTTGCCAAATAAATAGCACAACTTGCCCTTCAGGCTCATCATTTATAAACGGGGTATGTCAGGCACCAATCAATTGTCCCTCAGGAACAACATATCAAAACGGTAGTTGTGTTGGTAATCAAGCAATGGTCACTTGTCCAAATGGTAATGTTGTAAATTATTTATTCCAATGTCCAGTAACTTACGGATATACAAATTATAATCAAACAAATTATAGTTATAATCTTCCACAAGTTGTTTATCAAACATGTTGGGACGGAACAATTTTACCAAACACATCAATCTGTCCATCACAATATAAAATGTGTGCGAATGGAACAAGTATCCCAGTTAACCAAACTTGTTATGTAGCACCAGTTCCTGTATATACTCCACCAGTAGTTGTTAAGTTTAACAATGTTGTTACAAGTGTAGTTACACAAATTACAAATAATTCTGCACGCTGTAATGGAATAGGTTTGATTGCTCAAGGGTCACAATCAACAGGATGGTTTGAATATGGTCAAACTGCAAACCTAGGACGCACTACTTCACCTGCGATTATTGGTTCTTCTGCAACGGCACCTTTCTCAAATGTATTAACTAATTTACAACCAGCAACTTCATATTACTGTAGAGCCGTAATGCAAAACCAATACGGAGCTGTGAAAGGTGAAATAGTAAAGTTTACAACAAAGTCTAAAGCTACTACTTATGTACAACCTACACCAGTAAAAACTTCAGTTAAAAAAGTTGTAAAGAAGAGTGAAATCATTTGTTCTGATGGGTCTGTGGTTAGTACTGGAAATGAATCTTCAGCAACAATTCTAAACCAAGGACAAAAATTAATCGCAGTACAGATGGAAAAAATAACAGGGGACTTAACTCCTGAAGGAAATGTTTCTTATAAACTTTCTTACAAAAATTTAGTTAGCACAAACCTACCAGGCGTCATAATTAAAATTGTTATTCCAGAGGAAATTTCTTTAACAGATGTTCCAATGGGAAGTTATGATGAAGCGACACACACAATGACTTTTAGTCAGCTGTCTGTTTCTCCATATTCTGAAAGTGCTATAACTTGGTCAGGAACAGTTAAAAAAGGTTCTCCAATTGGTAAGACAGTTGTAACAACAGCCTATGTACTTTATACAATTCCTGGTACACAGGTTCAGGATGAAGTGACAGCTTACACAGCTTCATCTATTACAGCAGGGTCAGATGTTCAAACACTTTCTGGATCTAGACATGTTATAGGGGCTGGATCAGGAAGTTTCTTGCCAAGTAGTTTGGTAGAATGGTTAGCATTAATTGCGATACTGTTCATACTATTTATTCTTGGCAGAAGTATTGCTGCGTCTTACCGTAAAGGTGACGAAGCCCACCATTAGTTTTTTGAGACTTGGGAAATTTCTTTGTTGTCATCGCGTACTCGGGTATCAATGTACTACTTGTACATCTCCACCCTCGTACGCTCGACGCCTCGAACTTTCCTCAAGTCTCAAAAAACTAGAGTCTCGAAAGTTTTCAAACATAATTGCCTTATGTGAGTGCACAGAAAGTAAAAACAAAGGGCGGCCGCGTAGCGGCCGCCCTTTGTGCTATTATTACTACATGCAAGAATCCCACACAGTTGGCCAAAAAGACCTAGAAGCTATCGCTGAGAGGGTCGTGTACCTTCTTTCTCAAGACAAGAGGGAAAGGGCCTCTGTGGTCCTTTTAGAGGGCGATATGGGGGCAGGAAAGACCACCTTTACTCAGATTTTAGCTAAATACCTTGGTGTTGTTGAAAATGTGAATAGTCCAACTTTTATTTTAAAGAAAGAATATAAAACCCCACACAGTAATTTTAGAAAAGTAGTTCACATTGATGCTTATAGATTTGTTCATCCGAAAGAATCAAAAGTTCTACGACTAGAAGACGACTTGGAAGAAAAGGATACAATTGTTGTGATTGAATGGCCATCAAAAATGAATTATATAAAAGCCGACATAAGACTTTCTTTTGAAGTGGTTGATGACGATACCCGTGAAGTTACTTTGACCTACGAAAAAGATATATGAAAAAAAGCGCATTAAAAACAGTCGTCTTGCTTGATGCTCATGCGATTCTCCACCGCGGATATCATGCGATGGCTGGTTTTGCTACGCGTGAAGGCAGACCAACAGGAGCTCTTTATGGTTTTATAACAATGGTTCTTAAAATATATGAAGAAATAAAACCAGACTATGTCGCTGCTTGTTTTGATTTACCAAAGCCAACATTTCGTCACACTAGTTATGATGGATATAAAGCAGGACGAGCTAAAACAGACGATGCTTTGATTGAGCAAATAATTGAATCTTATAAATTATGTGATGCATTAGCTATTCCGTATTATAAATGTGAAGGTTTCGAGGCTGATGATTTACTTGGAACAATTGCTGAACAAATTAAAAAAGATAAAAATTATCGCGTGGTTATAGCTAGTGGGGACATGGACACACTTCAATTAGTTGATGGTGAAAAGGTTACAGTTTTTACTTTAAAAAAAGGAAATGAAGGAGTTTTTTATACTGAGAAAAAAGTCTTTGAAAGATTTGGATTTGGTCCAGAGCATATACCAGACTATAAAGGATTAGCTGGGGACTCATCTGATAACATAATCGGCATTTCTGGTATTGGAGATAAAACAGCAACTGAGCTAATTAAAAAATATGGCTCAATAGAAAAAATGTATAAAGCGGTAAAGAAAAATGCTCAGGCATTAGTTGAAGAAGGATTTAAAGAACGTATTGTAAAACTCTTAGAAGAAGGTGAAGAAGAAGCATTATTTTCAAAAACTTTAGCCACGATAAGACGTGATGCTCCAGTTGTATATGTGGAACCAGAAAAAGAATGGTTAGAAAGTCTTGATATAGAAAAGTATCAAGCTATGTGTGATTTGTATGAATTTAGATCATTAAGAAACCGTCTTCACACAATGAAGCAAAATGGTCACGCTGCAGTTGAAGAACATTTAGAGGAAGAAGAATTAATTAGCAATGAAGAGTTAGAGGAACTTCGTGTGATGGTTCATTTACTTCATAGTGAAATGACCAATACGACATTTTTAGATATACAAAATGTAACTGCTAAAAAAACAAAAGAAGAAATCAAAAGTTTTTTAGAAGAAGAATTAAAAAAAGAAAAATTGTGGGATTTATTTATAACAGTTGAAAAGCCGTTACTTTCTTTGGTTAAGGAAATGGGGGAGAACGGTATAACTTTGGATAAAAATAAGCTTGCGAAAATGAGCGAGGAATTACATGCCAGAGTAAATATAATTGAAAAGAAAATTCATGAATTAGCGGGGGTAGAATTTAATGTGGCATCGCCTAAACAGTTAGGGGACATTTTATATGACAAATTAAATCTAGGAGGGAAAATTAAAAAAACAAAAACTGGACAAAAAAGTACAAACGTCAGCGAACTCGAAAAAATAAAAGACGAACATGAGATAATTCCTCTTATTCTAGAATACAGAGAGCTTTCTAAGCTTCTTTCTACATACATTGATGCATTACCAACATTTGTTAAAGAAGACGGGAGAATACATGCACACTTTGTCCAAACAGGAACAGGTACTGGAAGATTTAGTTGTGAGGACCCAAATTTACAAAATTTACCAGTAAAAAGTGAGCTTGGACAAAAGGTGAGAGAGGCATTTATTGCTGCTAAAGGTAAGGTTTTACTTTCTTGTGATTATGCCCAGATTGATTTGCGTGCGGCGGCTATTTTATCCCATGATCCAAACTTGGTGGAGATTTTTGAAAAAAATATTGATGTACACACTGGAACCGCGGCGAGAGTTTTTGGAGTTAGTGAAAAAGATGTAACATCCGATATGCGTAGAAAAGCAAAAGCAATTAATTTTGGTATCCTTTATGGAATGGGAGTTACAGCCTTGAAAGAGGGAATGGGTGTTGAGAGAAAAGAAGCACAGGAATTTTACGATCAATATAAAAAAACTTTTTCAAGATTGATGGATTATTTAGAAGAAGTAAAAGCTTTCGCTTGGAAATATGGATACACTGAGACATTGCTTGGTCGCAGACGTGAAGTTCCATTGTTAAAATCCCCACTTCCATTTCTGCGGGCACAAGGGGAGAGAATTGCGATAAATGCACCGATTCAAGGTACGAGTGCAGACGTGATTAAATTAGCTACAATAGATGCGAACGAATATATAGAAAAAGCTGGATTAAAAGATAAAGTAAAACTGGTATTACAAATTCACGATGAATTAGTTTTTGAGATGGATAAAGAAATTGGTGAGAAAGTAGCGGATGAGTTAGTAATTGTTCTTGAAAAAGTTTTATCAAAAAGAAGTTTAACTAATTTACCGATAAGAGTTTCTCGTTCACTGGGAAGTAATTTACAAGCGATTTAAGGCAGACAGTAGATATTAGATTTTAGATTGATACGTTGTATTTGTCATTCCCGCGTAGGCGGGAATCCAGGTTTCGCGTTGTCATCCCAACGAAAGTTGGAATCCAGTGTCTGGTGTTGGTATTTTCATTAAAAATTAAAAACTAGAAATTAAAAATTTGGGCATAGTATACTATGCCTATGATTTACACAGTTGTCGGGACAGATACAAATAAAAGAGAAAAAGCTTATGAGTCATTTGCTAAATTAGGAAATGTTTCTGCCCATATTTATAGTGAGCAAATAGCCGGACTTGAAGCTTTGATTTCTTCCTCGTCTTTATTCGGAGACAAGATTATCGCTAATCTTATTCAGACTATGGATGTGGCTTCTTCTCGAGAAGAAGTGATCAGGCTTCTTCCAGATATGAAAGAATCCACAAATGTTTTCATTATTGATGAACCATTTGCGGATGCTAATAGATTTAAAAGATTAGAAAAATATTCTGAGAAAATTTTTGATGCGAGGGGAGAAAAAGAAAAAGATTCAGATGTTTTCACTCTTTGTAATTTATTTGGGAAGCGAGATAAAAAAGGTGTGTGGTTAGAATGGATGAAAGTTAGAGACACAGATTCAGCTGAGGCTTTTCACGGCGCATTATGGTGGAAAATAAAAACTATATGGGAAGATACTTTGGCCAGGAAGCCAACAAAATTTAGTAAAGATGAATGTGAAGTTTTTGCTTCAAGAATTTTAAAAGCAAATTTAGAGGCGCATAGAGGAGGAAAAGATTTAAGGGAGGAATTGGAGGCGGTTGTGTTAAGTGTTTAATCTTTTTTCTCCAAACCTTCCCAGTATTGGAAATCTATTGTATTTTATGATAGTATA
>JBAXLU010000007.1:0-27017 GCA_037134695.1 Candidatus Nomurabacteria bacterium | reverse complement strand
GATTATCGTGTTATTTTTCAATTAAAAAAGAAAGAAGTTTTTATTGTTTTGATTGCACACAGGTCGGTAGTATACAAAGCTATTTCTACAAGGCTATAGTTTTTTAGTGTTATACTTCCTTCATGGAATCAAGCAATAAATTTCTCCACAAAAAGCTCCCGGACCTCCAAAAGTCTCCTGAAGTACAAGACTCAGTCGACAAGCACACTCATCTTACAGGTGAAAAAGTCCCCAATAACCCAGAAGCACGACTCGGTGTCTATATGGAACGTCTCGAGAAGATATTTCTGAATGAAGATGAAACTACAAGAAAGAGAAATATAGAAATGCTTCGTGACAAAATCTACGATGCTTTCATCATTAAACGTGAAGATGTCCCAGAGTCATACTTCGAACTCCAACAGCGTGTAGCTCGTGAACGTGGTCAAGCAGTGGAGACTATTCCACAAGAGACGAAAGAGCAAATGATACACGTCATCATCGAAGATCAGAAGAAGTCACTTGATGCTTGGATAGACTATCTTTCTTCAAATGATGCTATGTATCCGACATGGTTCAAGTATTTTGTATTCCGTAATATTGCCAAACTCTCACAATTCGACAAGGAATTAGGAAAATTCAAAGAAAGAACACAATCCACCACTGCACCATTCCCTGATATTTATCGTGAAGCTCTTGCACAAGTCTCAGACATTTATGAAAATGCTTCTCGCGATAAAGAACTTTTCAAAGACAAAGACTTTCAAACCTTCCTTTCTAAAAAGTTCCCCACACAATACGCAGATAAGATACAACAAACATTAGAACACTCACAGGAAAGTAATGAACAGATTAAAGGGCAGTGGATATGCTATACGCAAGGGGATGAACAAGGAGCAAAGAAACTGTACTCTTCACTTCAAAGTAAAGGAACAGGCTGGTGTACCGCAGGCTCTTCTACAGCAGAGACACAGATAAAGAATGGTGACTTCCATGTATTTTATACCTATGATAAAGAAGGTAATCCAACACAACCTCGTCTTGCAATACGAATGAATGGAACTGAAACTATAGGAGAAGTAAGAGGTGTCTTACCTCATCAAGAAGTTGAACCACTATTACAAGAAACATTGGATGCTAAGCTCTCAACCTTTGGTACAGAGGCAGATAAGTATAAGAAGAAGTCACAGAATATGAAGCATTTAACGGCAATTGATAAGGCTGTACAAGAAGGCAAAACTCTCAATCAAAATGATTTACGTTTTCTTTATGAAGTTGACGGAGAGATAGAAGGCTTCGGGTATCAACGTGACCCAAGGATAGAAGAGATACAAGGAAAGAGAAATCGTCAAGAAGACATACAGACTATCTGTAATTGTGAGCCACAATGTATCGCGCATGACTCCACCCTCATCAATGAAAATACCAAAGTTTTCTGTGAAGATACAGGGAAGAAAATCACATTCGTTGATTTCCGTCTAGAAGCAAACAAAAAGAAAATCCCTCAACTCCTCGAGCTTGCACAGAAGATTAAAGAAAGTGGAAGTCCTGCGAGACCAGATATAGGAATGCTTGGTGGAATTGTAGATTGTGCTTTTGACGGAGCACAAGTAAAAGATAGAGAGACAGCGTTCAAAAGTTTTGAGAAAGCAGACACTACACCTCCGTATATATGGCCAGGATGGAATAACGCAAAATTTGAAACTCCAGAAGGTAATCACTTTGAAACAATAGTTTTATCCTATAACAAAGACCCAAACACAAGAAATTCATCTGATAAAATTGTTGCAGATATGGATAAGCTTGGACTACGCCCCCTTACTTTAGAGGAAATGACTATAGTAGCCATCACTCATCCAGAATTTACAAAAACAAGTGGAAAGTATTTTGTCGGTCTTACAAAATACTCTCTGGGTGGCGATTCCCGTGTTCCGTCTCTCCGCTGGATTGGCGACAAGCGTAGCTTGAACTGGGATGGGTGGAGGAGTGGGTGGAGTGGGGGCAATCGGTTCTTGTGTGCCCGCAAATAGGTTTTTGAACTTAGATATTTTACTTTTGCTTTGGATATTTTGACTTTTATATTTTTAAAAATTCCACAATGCTGTATGCTAGAGAATGAGAGTAGATAAAAAATTATTTGCAAAGAATCCAGATAAGCTGATCAAGCTTAAAGAAAAGGCTATGAAAGAGGCTGTTAAGATTTTGGATTTCGAAACAGCGGCTATACTTCGCGATGAACTAACCGTATTAAAATCAAAAATATAACCTCATCTGCTTTGTTGTGATGACTTTTTGTTCTTGCAAAGTACTGTTCGTACATTTTATTAGGATTTATTTTCGTCCAAGACGTGAACCTGTTGGTTCAGCCTCGCATCTAAGGCTATTTTTTTGATTTTAATTTGATAGAGGATTTTATCAAAACATCCAAGTAAGTAAAGGTTTGGTTTAATCACTTCTTCGGTGTAGAATTGTCTTATGAAGCCTACTGTAAAAACCTTATAAAATAATGAAAAATTTTGATTTTAAAGAAATAACAGACGACAAATATTTTGATCCGAGTAGTCTTTGTGAAGATGTGCCTTTTACTCAGGCAAGTTTTTATGGTGATTGGCAAAAAAGTCTGGGTAGAAAAGCTAGAATATTTTTAGCATACAAAGAAGAAAAAGTTGTTGCTTATTTTCAAATAATAAAATACCCACTTTTGCTTGGTAAAAGTTATTTATATATTCCTTATGGGCCAGTGACACAAGATGTTTCTTCAGAATTTTTAATTTCACTTAAAAAAGAATTAAAAGAAATTGCAAAAAAAGAAGACGCAGTTTTTATACGTCTTGATTTTAGTCCAGTAATTTCTGAGGATAAACTTTCAAAAGTTTTTACTAAGGCACCACTTTATACATACCATTCAGCATATTTTCAGCCACGTGAAGAATGGTTTCTACCATTAAATAAAACTGAGAATGAAATACTTATGGATATGCATGAGAAAACTCGCTATTCTATAAGGTTGGCTGAAAAGAAAGAAATTACTTCAGAAATAATAAAAAAAGATTTTGGAGAATATTTGGATATTTTTTATGAGTTAATGGATATAACAGCAAAGAGAAATGGTTTTAATCTTCATCCTAAAAAATATTATGAAAATATTTTTAAAAATTTGAGTGAAGAAAATTCTTATTTAGCCATAACAAAATTTGGTGAAAAAGTTTTAGCAATTGATTTGGTTATTATTTTTTCTGGAATTGCTAATTATGTTTTTGGTGGTTCTAGTACCGAGGAGAGGAATCGAATGCCGACATATTTAGCACAATGGAAAGCTATTTGTTATGCAAAGCAATTAAATTGTAATTATTATAATTTTGGTGGTATAGCAACTGGAAATAGTATATATAAAGGTTGGGACGGACTAACTACTTTCAAAATGAAATTTGGTGGTAAAAAAGTAGAACACTCAGATTTTTTTGATTTGATTATAAACCCATTTTGGTATTATTTATATAATTTTAGAAAATATATTAAAAAATATATATGAAAAGACTCTTAAAGAAAATTTTACCAAAAAAGATTTTTACTATTTACCATTATTTAATGGCAATTATTGCTACCATATATTATGGCTTTCCGTCAAAAAAGATGGTTATTATAGGAGTTACTGGGACTAAAGGAAAAACATCAACTATAAATTTTATCTGGTCTACTCTCACAGAGGGAGGTTATAAAACAGGGATTATAAGTACTGCAAATATTCGTATTGGTGAGAAAGAATTTTTGAATAAATATCATATGACTATGCCCGGTAGGTTTACTATACAAAATCTTATGGCTCAAATGGTAAAAGAGGGGTGTACTCATTGTATTGTTGAAACAACATCTGAGGGAATAAAACAAAATCGACATAGAGGGATTTATTATGATATAGGAGTATTTACAAATTTATCCCCAGAACATTTAGCTTCGCATGATGGGAGTTTTGAAAAATATAAACAAATGAAAGCAAAAATGTTTGAGAGCCTTTCATCTCATAAAAAGATTATAAAAGGAAAAGTTGTTGAGAAAATAATTATTGCCAACAGAGACAGTGAACACGTGGACACTTTTTTAAATTTTAAAGCAGACAAAAAGATAACTTTTGCTTTAAAAAATAGTGCTGATCATTTTGTAAATAATATAAAAGAAACAAATGATGGTGTTTCGTTTGAATTAAATAAAGAGTTTTTTAATATAGGAATTATTGGTAAATTTAATGTGTATAATGCCTTACCGGCTATTATAATTGCTCGTCTTTTCGGTATTAGTGATTCCGCAATTAAAAAAGGATTAATGGAATTAAAAACTATTCCAGGGAGAATGGAAAAAATAGAGGAAGGACAAAATTTTACTGTGATTGTAGATTATGCTCATGAAAAAGAAAGTATGACTAATATTTTACAGACGGCGATTAATATGAAAAGAGCAGATTCAAAAATTATTATATTACTTGGTGCAGAAGGTGGTGGTCGAGATAAAAATAAAAGACCAATTATGGGGGAACTAGCCGGAAAGATAGCTGATTATGTAGTTGTTAGTAATGTTGACCCGTATGATGATGATCCTAAACAAATTTTAGAAGATATTGCTATTTCGTCTGAGAGGGTAGGAAAAATAAGAGGGGAGAATTTATTTATTATAGAAGATAGAAAAGAAGGCATTAAAAAATTAATTTCATTAGCAAAAAAAGATGATGTTATTTTAATAACAGGAAAAGGGGCAGAGCAGTCTATGGTTATTAATGGTAAAAGAATACCCTGGGACGATAGAAATGTGGTAAGAAATGAATTAAAAAATAGAGTTAAATAGCCATAAATTACCAAAAAACCCTTATAAATTAACCTTTGCTTAGTGTTTATAAGAAGAGTATACTTAGTGGTATATGCAAGATAAAAATAGTTTTTTTAAGTGGACCTTTGTTGCTTTTATTATAATTGTTATTGTGATTGCTGGATTTAAATATGTTAGTTCAAGAAAATATAAAATAAAAGATATAAAAGTGGAGTCGTCTTTCACTGTAATTGGATCTACAACCCCTCTTTATGCTGGAGAAAGTGTGTTAGATTATAATTTTACTTTACCAAAAACTTTAACAAAAGTTTTTGAAGACGGTGGACGCAGTATTATTATCAACGATTCTATTTTAGGAACAGAGGAAGCTTTTGTTTATTTAAGTAATCAAGAGTATAAAGGATATACAGAAGAACAGTATTTTGAGAATATTATTTTGCCAACATTAGAGGCTGCTCCATTGGTTAAAAATACAATAATGGTAAATGATGTACTTTGGTATCATTTTGAAACAAATACGTTAGTTTGGGATATTGCTTCATTTAAGAATGAAAAGTGGCTTACCATAATTAAATCTAATAAAGGAAATGAATCCATAGTTTCTGAAATAAGAAAATATTTTGTGGGACAGTAGGGGTAGGTAGAAGATAAAGGAAAGAGTTAAGAGTGAAGAGAAGATGCAGATAACAAAAATACAGGTGGCCACGAAATGGCCACCTGTATTTGTATTTACTGTCATCTGGTTTCTGTAATCTGAAAGTCTATTTTTGGTCGACTTTTGGCTGTTTTTGTGTTATAATCCAATACCACAATTGATTGGATTAATTTTCAATTTCCAATTTTCAAAAATACAGACACTAGATTCCAGTTTTCACTGGAATGACAACCCAAAATAAAAAAGTTTCATGTTATCTAAAAACTACCAAAATGACACCAAAGAAAACAGAAGAGAAAATAGACCATATTGAAAAGATAATTGTTAAAGGAGCTAGAACTCATAATTTGAAAAATATCACAGTAGAAATGCCACGTCATAAAATGATTGTGTTTACAGGGCTATCTGGCTCAGGAAAATCTTCTCTTGCTTTTGACACTATTTTTGCCGAAGGGCAACGTCGTTATGTTGAATCACTTTCAGCTTATGCTCGTCAATTTTTAACACAATTACAAAAGCCAGATGTTGATGAAATCATAGGTCTTTCTCCTGCTATTTCTATTGACCAAAAATCAGCCGGCCGTAATCCTCGTTCAACAGTTGCTACTATTACAGAAATTTATGATTATCTTCGTGTTCTTTATGCTCGTGTCGGAAAGCCATATTGTGTAGAGTGTGGATCAAAAATTCAAAAACTTTCAAATGAAGAAATCATGCATTTCATTTTAGATAAAGTGAAAAAGGCAGATGATAAGAAAAGTAAAAAAGAAATTCTCGGTGTTGAGTTTTCTCATGCCGAACTTCATATTCTTTCGCCACTTGTACGTGGTAGAAAAGGAGAACATTATCAAATGCTTTATGACATGCTTGGAAAAGGTTATACAGAAGCCGTTGTTGATGGTAAACGTTATTCTCTTCGTGAACAAATAGTACTTTCAAAGACTAAGAAACATGAAATATCTATAGTGGTTGATTCTATCGCGTTGGATGATTTTAGAAATAAACATACAGAAAAAGATGCAATGATAAGATTGTCTGAAGCTATTGAAAGAGCACTTCATGAATCAAATGGATTGCTTGAAGTAGAAATACTTGGCGACAAAACAATTATGAGTAACAAGTTTTCTTGTGCTAATTGTGGATTTTCATTTCCAGAAATAGAGCCTCGTCTTTTTTCTTTCAACTCTCCGTATGGGGCATGTCCATCTTGTAATGGTTTAGGTACAAAATATTTTGGTGGATTAGATGAATGTGATATTTGTTTAGGTAAGCGTTTAAGACCAGAGGCGTTGAATGTCTTTCTTGATGATGTAGAAAAAATAAATATAGTAGATATAACAGCACTTTCTATACAAGATGCATTAACATATTTTGAAAGGTTACCTCTTTCTAAAAAAGAACAAGAAATTGCTTTTGTTGTTATAAAAGAAATTGAATCAAGACTTAAATTCATGTTAAATGTCGGATTAAATTATTTAGCATTAAATAGAAAAGCAGACACACTCTCAGGTGGTGAGGCTCAACGTATACGATTGGCTTCACAGCTTGGTTCACAATTAGTTGGCGCTCTTTATGTACTTGATGAACCAACGATTGGACTTCATCAACGTGATAATGAAAGACTTATAAAAACGCTAACCCATTTAAAGGATATTGGAAATACAATTATTATTGTAGAGCATGATGAGGATACAATTTTTGCATCGGACTATATTGTTGATATTGGTCCGAAGGCTGGAGTTCACGGTGGAGAAGTTGTGGTTGCTGGATATTTAGATGAATTATTAACTGCACCAAGAAACAAGTCCGGTAGTGTTACCTTGGCATATTTACGTGGTGAAAAAGAAATTCCAGTGCCAATGCGTCGTGATAATGATAAAGGAACACTTCGTATAACTGGTGGAAATATATTTAATATTAAAGACATGAATGTAAATGTTCCTCTTGGTCGTATGACGGCTATAACAGGAGTATCAGGATCTGGTAAAAGTTCTTTGATGTATGAGATTTTATATAAGAATTTACTTGCAAGATTAGAGCGTCGTAATCGTTCTGCAAAAATATATAACTGTGAATCATTTACTGGTACAGAATATTTGTCCCGTGTTGTACTTATAGATCAAGGAGCAATTGGTCGCACACCAAGAAGTAATCCAGCAACATATACCGGTGCATGGACTCATATTAGAGACTTGTTTGCAGAAAGTGAAGAGGCAAGAATTCGTGGTTGGAAGCCATCCCGTTTTTCCTTTAATGTTAAGGGTGGACGCTGTGAAGTTTGTCAGGGTAATGGTGAGATAGCAGTTGAAATGCACTTTCTTCCAACTGTATATGTAGAGTGCGATGTTTGTTTAGGTAAAAGATTTATGAAAGAAACATTGGAAGTGAAATGGAAAGGAAAAAGTATTTATGATGTTTTGTGTATGACTGTTGAAGAAGCTTTAACTTTCTTTTATGAAATCCCAGCGATTTATGACAGAGTAAAAACTTTGTCAGATGTAGGATTAGGATATTTAGAGCTCGGACAGTCAGCTACAACCCTTTCAGGAGGGGAGGCACAACGTGTAAAAATTTCTTCAGAACTTTATCGCCCGCATGTTGAAAAAACAATTTATCTTTTAGATGAGCCATCTATCGGACTTCATTATGAAGATATAGTTAAATTATTAGAAATATTAAATAGATTAGTTGATAAAGGAAATACTGTAGTCTTGATTGAGCACAATTTGGATATTGTAAAATCAGCGGATCATATTATTGATATTGGTCCCGAGGGTGGAGTAGGTGGTGGAAAAGTTGTGGCTACGGGAAACCCAGAGCAAGTGGCATCGAATACGAAAAGTTATACAGGTCAATATCTTAAAAAAGTTCTCAAACGTAAAAAATAGTCTCATCTGCTTTGTTACGGAGCCTCTCTCGCTCGTCAACGTACTATTAAGTACGTCTCCTCGCTCGTTTCTCCGTGCCTCGCATCTAAGACTATTTTTTACGTTTGAATTAAAGAGAAAGAAAATTAGTCCTTAAAGTCTATAAAGTCCATAAAGTCGAAAGTGAATACTAAAAATAGAAATGTAAAAGGGCGCCCATTAGGACGCCCTGTTGCCGAAGTGACTTACGCCACCGGCTAAATTACCACTGTCTGCCGTCTCCGTAGAGACGGTAGCCTGCTGGATATTGCCGGAACATTGCCGGCGGTCGTGATTCTGGCTCAACCCGCGGAATGCGGTCAAATCCAACTGTTCCTTTTTCAATTTTTTGGCACTCTTGCTGAGTGCTCGTCTCTTGTGGGCTTTTTTGCCCATTATCATTCTGATTCATTTTTTACCCCGTTTCTGTTCTATTATCCCTTTATGGAGCTTATTAGGAAACAAATTCCCCTAAAAGATATAAAAGGTCCGTGTCGTAAAATCCTTACAGTGTTTAGTTTTTTTAGCACTGGTTGAATTAAGCGACATTTTATTATACAATATATCCTATGAAAAAGCAAGAGCTATCCACAGTCAAACTTCCTGATAATCCAGGGGTTTATTTCTTTAGAGATAGCGAAAATAACATTCTTTATATAGGAAAAGCTACTTCGCTTAGAGATAGAGTGAAGAGTTACTTTTCTAATGACTTGATAAAAACAAGAGGAATAAGATTAGTCGGAATGGTTGCGGCTGCCAATACAGTTACATTTCAAGAAACTGATAGCGTGCTTGAAGCACTGCTTTTGGAAAGTAAATTAATTAAAGATAATAACCCACCATATAATACAAAAGAAAAAGATGATAAAAGTTTTACCTGTGTAGTTATAACCAAAGAAAAATTTCCAAGAGTGCTCACTCTTCGAGTTCGTGATTTTGAAAAAAGATTTACAAAAAAAGAAACACTCGCTGTTTATGGTCCATTTGCCTCTCTTTCACAATTAAAAGAGGCGATGAAAATAATTCGTAAAATGTTTCCGTATCGTGATAAGTGCGAGCTTCAACAAAATAAATCTTGCTTTAATGCACAAATAAAACTTTGCCCCGGCGTATGCGTTGGTGCTATAACTGAAACAGAATATAAAAAGAATATTTATAATATAAGGAAATTCTTTGAAGGTAAAAAAACTGATATCAAAAAATCTTTAGAAAAAGAAATGAATGATTATGCAAAAAAACATTTATTTGAAAAAGCAGGGAAGGTGCGTAATACACTTTTTGCATTAGATCATATTAAAGATGTTAATTTAATTAAAGATGATAATGTAACTTCATTTAAAGATAATAATTTTCGTATTGAGTCGTATGACGTCGCACATATTTCTGGAACTTCACGTGTGGGTGTTATGACTGTCATTGAAGGAAAAGAGAAAAATACAGACGAGTATAGAAAATTTAAATTACCAGAAAATATAAATGATGACTATAGAGGACTGCGTGAAATTTTAACTAGAAGATTTTCACATAAAGAATGGCGCTATCCTGACCTAATTGTTATAGATGGAGGGTTGGCTCACAAACAAACAGCTGAAAAAGTATTGGCTTTAATTAATATATCAATACCTTGTGTTTCAGTTGTCAAAGATGTTCATCATAAGCCAAAAGAGGTGCTGGGACGAAAAGAACATGTGGATTACCATACAAAGGAAATATTTTTGGGTAATTCCGAGGCCCATCGTTTTGCTATTGGTTACCATAAACACTTACGAGATAAGCGTATCTAAACCAAAAATATGAAACTTGTCAATGGTAACTCTTGACACTAAAAAATAGATGAAAAGGTGTTTTTGACAGTCATTTTATATATACTGAGTATATTAAAAATGTAATGAAATTGAAACGTGTATGTCTATTTTACAAACGGTTAAGAAGAGAAATGGTGAGGTAGTTTCCTTTGAGCAGGGTAAGATAGAAAGTGCTTTAAAGAAAGCTTTTATAAGTGTGACTAGAGAGGAGAAATCAGATTTATGTAAGAGAATTACAGAACTCGTTGTAAAGGAAGTTGAGTTAGAAGTTGTAACTCGCGAAGATTATATTCCATCTGTTGAGCATATACAAGATATCGTTGAAAAACATATTATGAGTGCTGGATTTTTTGATGTTGCAAAACATTATATTATTTATCGTTTCGAACATCAGAAAATGCGTGATGAAAAGAAACAAGAGATTGTAGAAAAAATAGAAGAGGGAGGACTCTTGATAAAAAAGAGTGATGGTAGAATGGAGAGATTTAATTTTGAAAAAGTAAAGAAGAGTTTAATGTTTGCCCTCGCAACTATTTCCCCCGAGGAGAGAAAACTTTTCGAAACAGACATTGTTCTTAATCAAGTTAAGTTAGATATATTTGAAAATATGTCTACTAATGATGTTAGAAAAATTTTGATTATGAATATAAGATCAATGATAGAACTTGATCCTGTATATTCAAAAGTTGCATCAAGACTTTTACTTTTAAAGTTATATAAACAAGTTTTTGGAAATAATGTTGATTTTGGAAATATAAAATTTGAGATGAAGAAGTTTTACCCAGTATATATAAAGAAGATGGTGGAGATGAAAAAGTTTGATGCTAGAATGCTTGATTTTGATTTAGAAAAGTTGGCGGATTCTTTGGTGTTAGAAAGGGATTATAATTTTGAGTATATGGGACTTGAGATTTTGTCTTCAAGATATTTGATAGAAGATAGTGAAACTAAATTGCCATTAGAGTCTCCGCAAATGTTTTGGATGCGTATAGCTATGGGTGCTGCTTTGGTTGAGGAAAAAAGTAAGAGAGAAGAGATTACACAAAACTTTTATGATGTTTTGTCAGAATTTTACTATACACCAGGAGGTAGAACTCTATTCCAATCAGGTACAATAAAGGCTCAACTATCTAACTGTTTCTTGAATATGGTACCGGATGATCTTCGTGAAATATTTAGAATGTATTCTGATAACGCCCAACTTTTGAAATGGTCAGGAGGAGTGGGAACTAGTTGGTCAAAAGTTCGTGGTACTGGAGCCTCAGTTAAATCAATAGATATAACATCTCAAGGTGTTGTTCCATATTTGAAGATCGCTAATGATATAAATGTTTGTGTTATGAGAAGTGGTAAAAGACGTGCTGCGTCTGTCGTATATTTGGAAACATGGCACGTGGATATTGAGGACTTTTTGGAGCTTCGTAAAAACACAGGGGATGAAAGACGTCGTACACATGACTTGAATACAGCAAACTGGATACCAGACTTGTTTATGGAAAGAGTTAAAGCTGATAAAGATTGGACACTATTCTCACCGGACGAGACACCTGACCTACCAGATATTTATGGTAAGAAATTTAATGCTCGTTATGAAGAATATGAAAAGATGGCAGCTGAAGGAAAAATTAAATTATTTAAAGTAATCAAAGCAAAAGACCTTTGGAAGAAAATGATTGGTATGTTGTTTGAAACAGGTCACCCTTGGATTTGTTTTAAGGATCCATCAAACATTCGTTCACCACAAGATCATGCTGGTGTTATACATTCATCTAATCTTTGTACAGAGATTATGTTAAATACTGGTCCAAATGAAACAGCTGTTTGTAATTTGGGTTCTATTAATTTAGTAAAGTTTATTAAAGCAGATAAAACAATCGATAGAGAACTGTTACAAAAAGTTGTTAGGTTTTCTGTTCGAATGATAGATAACACTATAGATATAAATTATTATCCGACAGAAGATAGTAGAGCTTCAAATATGAAGCATCGCCCAATTGGACTTGGTATTCGTGGTTACCATGATGCACTATATAGTATGGGTATTTTGTTTGATTCAAATGAAGCAGTACAGTTTGCGGACGAGTCTATGGAAATGCTTTCTTATTACACGATACTTTCTTCTAGTGAGCTTGCGAGAGAAAAAGGAAAATATCAATCATATGAAGGTTCAAAATGGAGTAGGGGAATATTGCCACAAGATACAATTGCGTTACTTGAACAAGAAAGAAACACAACAATTGATATTCCAAAGAATGGTAAATTAGATTGGACGGAAGTTCGAAATCATATTAAGGAGTTCGGAATGAGAAATTCAAACACAATGGCTATTGCGCCGACTGCTTCTACTGCAAATCTAGTAGGTTGTATACCAACTGTAGAGCCGATTTACAAAAATATTTATGTAAAGAGTAATAAAGAAGGAGAATTCGTTGTGGTTAATAAATATCTAGTTGAAGATTTGAAAAAAATGAATCTTTGGAATCGTGATATGGTTAATAAGATAAAATTCTACGATGGCTCAGTGCAGAGTATAAGTGAAATTCCTCAAGGAATTAAAAATAAACATAAGGAAGTTTTTGATATAGATCAAAAATGGCTTATCTTAGCAGCCGCAAGAAGAGGTAAGTGGATAGATCAAGCGCAGTCAATCAATGTCTTCTTTAAGGGAACTTCTGGAAAAGATTTGTCTGATATTTATATGTTGGCTTATGATCTTGGACTAAAGACAACATATTACCTTAGATCATTAGGTGCTTCACAGGTTGAAAAATCTACAGTAAATACCTCCGAGTTCGGTTCTACTCATTTGAGAGATGGAAAATCTTCAATAATAACACCACAAAATCCAATGCCGGTAGAAGTTGTGGCAGAGGAAAATAGTATACCCAGTATGTCTGTTTCAGAATTGGTAGAAAATGTTACAATTGAAAAACCTAAATATACAATTTACAGGTCAATACAAGAAGAAGAATGTGAGGGGTGTTCAGCGTAGATAGTTTGTAGTTACTAGTTAATGGTTTATAGTCTTAATTCAAAAAGATTTATAAAGTAACCCCCCAGTAACCAGTAACCAGTAACTACTAACTATTAACTTATTAACCATTAACCACTAACCACCAACCATTATGCCAATAATACCGACCACACAGAAAGTGGACATAAATCAGAGAAAAATAATAAACGGGAAAGATGCTGATGTCATGCAGTTGTATCCAATGAAGCACACATATGCTTGGGATACTTATTTGGCAGCAAATGCAAATCATTGGCTACCAACAGAAATCTCTATGCAAAGAGATATTGAGCAGTGGAAGGCAAAAGATGTTTTAACACAAGACGAAAGAGATGCTTTTGAAACAGTGTTAGGATTCTTTTCTACTGCTGACTCATTGGCTGCGAATAATGTTGTGCTTGCATTTTATAAGCACATCACCTCACCAGAGGTGAGAATGTATCTTCTTCGTCAGGGATATGAAGAGGCAATACATACGCATTCATATCAATACATCGTAGAATCTCTCGGTCTTGATCAGGGAAAAATATTCAATATGTATCGTGAGAAAGCTGCAATTTATAACAAGGATAATTTAGTTCTCTCACTTAATGAAAGTATTTTTGATGATAATTTTCACACAGGAACATTTGAGAATGATCAAAAGTTTTTGGAAAATATGTGTGTATTCTCTCTTATAATGGAAGGATTATTCTTTTATTCTTCTTTCGCGGTTATGTTTGGTCTTCAAAGACAAAATAAAATGACGGCGAGTGCTGAGCAAATACAATATATTATGCGTGATGAGTCTAATCACTTAAATTTTGGTGTATTTATGATAAATACTATAAAAGAAGAACAACCAGAATTGTGGACAGCTGAATTTCAAGAGCGTATAACTAATTTAATGAAGAGAGCAGTTGAATTAGAATATGAATTTGCTATCACAGTTTTCCCTAAAGGTATTTTTGGTATGAATGCAGAAGGGTTCAGAAAATATACTGAACATATTGCAGACAGAAGATTAAATGCAGTAGGACTGCCTGCTGTTTATGGGTCAGAAAATCCATTCCCATGGATGAGCGAGGCGATTGATTTGTCCAAGGAAAAGAATTTCTTTGAGACTCGTGTAACCGAGTACAAAACAGGGGGCACCTTGTCGTGGTAATTTTCTAAATAAATTGGCGCATTACTTCTCCGCTTGCAAATTTTTCTTCGTTAATGTACTCTTTCGTACATCTCCTAGAAAAATTTCTAAGCTCCTCGTACTGCATCCAATTTATTTAGAAAATAAGAAAGTTTCCAATTTGGTGAATTTTTTTGTTGTTATAGTAGGCGCTCCACGCCTCGTATCTAAAGCAATTTCTTACGAAATAAAATAAAATTTCTTTGAACAAGATATTTACTGTGTTAAAATAAAAATAAATAAAAATTAAAAATTAAAATAAATATGAAATCAACAAATATAGGAATTATTATTGCAGTTTTGGTTCTTGTGGGAGGAGTTGTTTTTACTCAAATGATTAAACAGAATAAGCCAGAAGTTGCAGAAAAGAGTGTGGAAGTAAAAGAAGAACAGCCAATTAATACTAACGAAGCAACAACAACTAATGCAACTACTACAACAGCAACATCAACACCTATGGCACCATTAAAAGATCTTCAATTAAAAGATGAAGTAGTAGGGAAAGGGGCTGAAGCCAAGAAAGGAGATAGTGTAACAGTCCAGTATGTTGGAGCATTAACCAATGGTAAGATATTTGATGCATCAAAGAATCATGGAGATGCAGGATTTACCTTCACTATCGGAGGAGGTCAAGTTATAAAAGGATGGGATATGGGGGTTGCAGGTATGAAGGTTGGAGGAAAGAGAATACTGGCTATACCAGCAGCGCTTGGTTATGGACCACAAGAAATGGGTAATGGAGCTATTCCAGCAAATTCAGATCTTCTTTTCGAAGTAGAGCTTGTGAAGATAGGTAAATAGTCGAAAGTCTATAAAGCCTGCCTCGCCGGCAAGGCGGGTTCATAAAGTTGAAAGTAAATACAGGTGGCCACTTTGTGGCCACCTGTATTTTTTGTAGATTTTTAATTTTACTATATAAATAAGGAACCGGGGCAGTTAGCCCCGGTAGGTGGATATTAGTGCTACATTTTTATCGTCACCTTGTGGAATTATTATAATTTATAATTAAAAACCACGGTAAACATTGTCCACGAAACGACACCTGGGAGTTAACAGAGTGGCGACATGAAATAATGTGTAGAATTGTAGTTTATTAAATATAGATTATATTAGCAAATTTATGTATTTTTTAGTTTTTACAACCTGTCACCTACTTTAGTCCTGTGGTTGCTATCTCTGGACATCTTTGTTGTTCTTCACTCCTTGGCCTACAATCTATCTTTGCTATACTGTATGAATGAATTCAACCGCAACTATTTCCTATAATATAGCTGTAATACGTGGTGGTAAAATTAATACCAATCAATCTTTGGAAGATGGGAAAGATATTTTGCGATCACTAACAGCTATCGGATATGTGCCCCTTGATATTTTAGTTGATTTTGATGGTAGTTGGACAATGAAAGGAATGCCGACAGATGCGCATTATGTTTTTACTATTATTGATTCTGTTGTCGACACAACACAAGAAATGAATGCACCATATAGAGAACTTGCTAAAAAAATGGGCATACCACTGTTACTTTCTCATGACGATTATATTACTTTAGATAGAGAGGATATGTATAGATTATTTCGTCAGCATGGTTTACCAACTCCAAAAACTTTAACAGTAAGATCAAATACAGAAATACCAAAAGAAACTTTTAGAACTATTTGGAATACTTTTCACACTCCTCTTATTGTACGGCCTCTAAAAAAAGACAAAAAATATGAATCAGTTTTAATTCGTAAATATTCAGATTTAGAAAAAGTTCTAGCTGAGTATCATGATAATAATTTAGATGTACATATTTTTACATATAAACCAACACGAACATTATCTATTGCAGTATTGCCAAACTTTAGAGGAAAGAAATTATATACACCACTTGCAGTTGAGACCTTTTCACAAGGAAGCTCTTTACCCAGGAAAGAACATTCTATGAGAGCAATGTTAAAAGTGGGGGAAAAAGAAAATGGGTCTATACAAAAAGCGGTAGAATTGGCTTATCACGCATTGGGGATTAATGGTCATGCCTGTATGGACATGATCCCTTATAAAGATGGCTACATGGTCGTAAATGTTGATTTACAGCCATCTCTTTCAAAAGATGGAAGGTTTGCTCAATCTTTAGCCACAACAGGTGTGGATTTGGGGCAATATGTACACTCTAGAGTGTCTACGGGCGTGTAGTGTTGTATATTTGTATTCCTTTATGGATTTTATAAACTCATCTTATGACAGATAAAGATAAACAGTTAATTAGTTTAGTTTTAGGGTTACCATTCATTATTGCTATTCTTTATTTTATCTTTAAATAATTTTTTCAGTTTTATAATCTGATAGATATAAGGTTTATATTTTTTTATTCAGATATTGTTTCAGGTACGAGTTATTAAAAGTTTTTAAGACTAAGACGTATATAGAAATACGGCGCAGGAATAAAAATCTTTAATAGCGAAGTAGATGCGTCTTAGGAAAAATCTAATTCTTTGTTTTTATAAACTGATAGATACAAGGCATGGAGAAGCGAGTGATGAGACGTAGTTACCGCACCGCTTGCGAGCGAGAGAGGCTCCATAACGCAGTAGATGCAGTTTATAAAAGCAAAGACCGCCCCTCTGGTAAGTATGGCGGTCTAAGCTTTGTCTTAATTATTTTTAAAATAAATTCGACGTCTTTGTTTGATGCGTTGCGGTTGCTTCTTAGGCTTCCGTTTTTATTGTTAGCAATTCTTCTAAAACTTTTTCAAACTTTAGAATATACTGCTTCCAGTTGTTTGAAGCCGCATCTGCTTTTTTATCGGCATAGATTAAATTGGTTTATAAGCCCAACTTTATCATATAGACTTCAAGAACATTTAATTGTTCTATCCTGGTACTAAAAGCTGATAATGAAACAACTGTCTACTAATTAGTGTATCAAACCACAAGTTATACTCAAGGGCTAGACAAGAGAGTTATTCACATGTCTATATTTTATTTAAAATTAAGCCAAATATAAAGACTTCTAGGTTTATCGTTTTTGTGGAATAATAATTAAAAAATTTTCAATTTCTAATTTTAAATTTCCAAAAAATAAAATACAAAAATAATTTTGTATCTGTTTGAAAATTGAAAATTCTGGTTCCTGGATTGTGTCTACTTGAAAATTGTAAAATTGATAATTGAAAATTGTGTATTCACTATTCAATTCCGCAATCTTTCATTAACGTATCTTTTTGTTTTTGACTTAATATGTGAGGTACACCAGCTTTTAATCCGTGAGACACGAATGACATAATACGAACACGTTTAAGTGATAGCACTGTTAAGTTTAAAGCGTTTAACATTCTACGAATTTCATGTTTTTTGCCTTCAGTAATAACAATGCGAATACTGTGTCCTTCACCGTATATTTGTACACTCTTAACAGGGGAGTAAGTGGTTTCCTGTGTTTTTATTCCTTTCTTAAGTAATGTAATGACACGTGGGGTTGTCTTTTCACGTACCTTAACCTCATATTCTTTTTCTCGTGCATGTATTGGATGAAGTACAGCATCAACTACACGATAATCATTTGTATAAAGAAGTAAACCCTCACTTTCCTTATCCAATCTTCCAACAGGTTCACAACCTTTTAAATCTGGAATTCTTCCAGTTATTTCTCCTCGTGGTTTATAATATAGAGCATAAGTAAGGGGAGTTTCTATTTTTTTAAATGATATAGTGTCTCCATTATTTACTTTATCACCAAGTACGGCAATCCTATCGTTTATTGTTACTAAACCATTTTTAATAAGATCATCAGCATTTCTTCGTGATACTACACCAGAAGCACTTAAGAATTTATTTAGGCGGGTTATCTCATCAATTTTAACTTTTATTGTTTTCATTTTTGTTATTTTTTATCGAGTATCTTTGATAGGTATTATGTATAAAATACTAAATAGAATTATACTACCAAGAATTATAAATATAATTTGTGGATATTCTGCAAGCATTGGATTTATAAAAAATCCTAAAAATCCAACTATTATGATTGCGACACTACGAGTGTTACTAAACAGTGCTGTTAGGGAAGTGTCTTCTGCTTTAATCTTTTTAAAATAATAAGCGTAAGTCATTGTTTCTACAAAGGCTGCACCTATACGAGAAAATAAAAGTATCATAATCCAAAGTATTACGTTTGGTGTTGTCGCTATAACCATTAAAAATAAAGAAATAGAAATTATAATAAGACCTAACACCATAAGTTCTTTTTCTCCAATTTTTGTATCCGCAAGCCACCCTAATTCATATGGCAATATAACAAAAGGTATGAGAGCTAAAGGTAAAATTACAGATAAATAGATGACAAGGGGTATACCAATAGAAGCTAAATATATTGGTGAATATATAACCATAACAGCATAAAAACATTCAAGCATAAGTGAGGCAATCAATGCTCCCTTTAAGTCTTTGTTTTTCCAAGCACCATAAAAAGCCTTGACCATGTCTATACTGTGATAAGCTGGTTCTTCTATATGATTTAAATATTGATGTAAGAAAAACATAAAAGGAACAAGTATTACAGTCGAAACTATATACAGAGCAGCAAAAGATCCTCTGGTTAGTATTGCTCCACCTATAATTGGTGAAATAAGTATTCCAAGATTCAGTAGTACAAGAAAGACACCTCGTATACTACCTGTATTTGCCTGCTTACTAAAAGCCTCTAAAAAAACATTTATACATATATATAATAATGTTTGTAAACAAAAATGCATCACAAAAAATAATCCAACTAGAAAAGGGTTTTTTGTTAAAGCAAAAGCAAGCATGACTATTATTTCAGAAACAACAAGCATCATAGTGAAAGTATATGTATGAAACTTTTTTATGTATTTAGCTACGTGAATAGACGCTAAGAGTGTAACTAAGCTTGCTACAACATAAAGTGACGAAATAACAGATGAACCAAAATAAACATGCAAATATGTTGATGTTACATATAATGGTATGCCATAGTGAAAGGCATACAATATAGTCATCAAAAATGTTGCAAGAAGGAGTTTATTGCGAGTTATAGCTTGCATATGTGTTTATAGTATACAGTGAGCAGTAAGCAGTGACCAGTGGGCAATAATATATAAAATACAAAATTGTAACTATAATTTACCAAGGCCTAATTAACCTAATTTCTAAGGTCTAATAAGAATACTTTAGCACCCGCATTCCATTAGGTGAATTAGAAATTAGACCTTAGACCTTTTGTAACTATAATTACAAAAGTATAAAATTTCCCATTCTCCACTTTCTATATACTAATTATTACAGGTATTATGACCGGTCTTTTAGCTGTCTTTTGTAGCAAGAATTTTGTAGTTGCCTCGGAGATATCTTGTTTCATTTGATCTAGATTTACAAAACCACCTTTAGCAAGAGAATCCTCTATAACTTTTTTAGTTAGAAGTCTTGTTTGATAAAGAAGTTCTTGAGATTCTTTTAGATACACAAAACCACGAGAAATTAAATCAGGGGATTTCTTTAATGTATGTGTGTGACTATCTATTACACCGATCACAACGAACATTCCATCTTCTGCAAGTGTTTGACGATCACGCATAACAACATCTTGTATTTTACCAACAGAAGTTCCATCAACCACAATCATTTCGCACGGTGCCTTTTCTTTTAACGCGACAATTTTATCTCCTTGATTTTGTATTTCAATAATCATTCCATTATCTGGAACAATAATATTTTCCTCCATCATGCCTAAATGTTTCTCGATATCAGCATGCATACGAAGCATGTAGTGATAACCATGAACAGGAATAAAAAACTTAGGATGAATTTTTTTGTGAATCCAAATAAGTTCTTCAGCATTAGCGTGACCTGATGAGTGTACGTCTGATGTTTTGTAGTGAATAAGGTGAGCACCTTGACGAGAAAGTTTGTCTTTCAAATTTTGTACTGCACGTTCATTTCCTGGAACTATAGATGATGACATCAAAATAGTATCACGTGGAGTTAGTCGTACATATTTGTGTGTCTTGTTAGCGATACGCCCCAAAGCAGCAAATTCCTCTCCCTGGGCCCCTGTAGCCATAACAACAACCTTATTATCAGGATAACGCTGTAAATCTTCAATCGGAATGAGTGTATCTGTTTTAAGATGAAGCATATCTGCAAGGCGGGCTACTTCTACGTTGGTTTTCATACTTCTACCTTCAATTACAACTTTCTTGCCATAATTTTCAGCAGTTTTCAACATATGTATCATACGTTCCACTTGAGAAGCGAAAGTAGAGACAATTAGTCTACCAGGAGTATCTCGTATAACATCTTCAATATTTTTATAAACTACACGGTCTGAAATAGAAAAACCTGGATTTTCACAATTTGTTGAGTCAGTCATTAGAAGTAATGTTTTTCTATTTTGAAAAACATCATAACGAGCAATTTCATCGTCTGTTGGTATACCATTATCATGGTCAAGTCTAAGGTCACCAGTGTGAACAATATCTCCAAAAGGGGTCTCAATTATAATTCCCATTGAATCAGGAATAGCGTGTGATACTCCAAAGAACTTAACTTTTAAATCTCCAAAAGTTAATTCATCTTCCTTCTCTACTACATTTATTGTAAGAGGTGATAGATGAGGGAATTCTTCTTGACGCTTCTTTATCATAAGAGAGGTAAATAGGCGTGCATAAATATTTGGATTACCAATGCGAGGCATGATATAAGGAATTGCTCCAATGTGATCCAAGTGACCATGTGTTACCATGACACCTTTTATTTTATGTCTGTTTTCCTCTAGATATTTTGTGTTAGGTAAAATGAAATCAATACCTGGAGTGTGGGTTTCTGTAAATTGTACTCCACAATCAATTACTATAATTGAATCTTTATATTCAACCATACTCATATTTCTTCCAATTTCTTCAACGCCTCCTAAGTGGATTACACGTATATCACCATCCTTAAGTGGTGGTATATGGTCTGTTTCTCTTTTTGTTGAGATAGTAGTATCAAACTTCGGTCCTGATACTGGACGTCCTCTACCACCACCAGATCTTCCTCGTCCACTACTATTTCTATCAAACGGTTTACGTGTTTGCACGGGTGGAGGTGTAGTTATTGGAGTAGGAGCTCCATCACCATTTGTATCATCTATTTCTGTTGGGTTATTTGTTGTCATAATTTTATTGTTAATTTAATGAATAATATTTTCTAATGTTGTTAATAGTTTTTTGTAATATGTTTTAGGCCAAACTTTCTCCGTATATTTATACCAAGAATATACAAGGTTAAAACGAGAGGAGTTGTCTAAACTGTAAATTGGTAGTGGGGAATTAATCTCATCCCTAGTCACATAAATGAGAGATGGTGCAAATAAAAATATTCCGGGTACTTCGTCTGAAAATTCTGCTTTAACTGCATCATAAGCATTTATCCTAGCTAATTCATCCTCGTTACTACGTATTGTTTCTAAATTAGCATCTAGTTTCTTGCTTACATAATTAGATATGTTTAATCCTGGGTAAGATCTTTGTGATGAATGCCAGAAGGCATATAGATCAGCTGGAGAATTAGTAATTGAACCATATAGTAAAGCTTGGAAGTCTCTTTCTTTTATAACGCTTTGGTTAAGGTCTGCAACTTCATAAACAGCTAAATTTGTATGTACGCCAACGTCTTCCCAGTCTTTTTGTATCATTTCTGCTATCTTTCTCATTTCATCATTATTTGTAGTTGAAAGAGTTATTTCAATTGTACTGGATGCTTTTTTTAAGTATTTACTTTGAGATAGTATTTTTTTTGACTGTTCTTTATCGTAAGTAGACCCTGGTTGATCTTCGTCAAAAGGGAAAGGTGTCTCGATTACTTTACCGTATCCTTTTAGAACATCATTTATTATTGCTTGCTTGTTAATTGCCATATTTAAAGCAGAGCGTATTTTTTTGTCAGAAAGAAAGTCAGTTTTGTTTGGATTAAAAAATATACTAAAAGTTCTTGGTAAAAGAGAAGTACGTATAGAACTTGTTGCTACTTTTAAGTCTGTAACATGTTCTGGAGATATTCCGTGGATTCTGTCTATTTCACCATTTTGAAAAGCTTGAATTAAATATTTTTCATTTTGGTAACTTGCTATAACTATTTCCTGTATGTTCGGACGTCCTAGGGTATAATATTTGTTTTCTGAAAGTGTAAAAGATTCTGGTATACCAGAAACACTGGTAATATTTTTTATGTAAAATGGACCACTTCCAGTTGCATGAATATTTAAATCACTTAAACTAATTTGTTCTTCGGTTAGATTTTTCCAAACATGTTTAGGAAGTATTCCAATTGTTAAGACATTCATAAAAAGGGGGTATGCTTTTTTAAGTGAGATAGAAAATTCCAAGTCGTTCTTTTTTTCAATTGTCACACCCTCCCATTCAACTCTGTGGGGACTTTTAATAAGCGGGTTTTGTATTAGAGATATTGTATATATAAAATCATCTGTTGTTACATGTGTATTATCACTGAAACGAGCTTCTGGTTTTATTTTTATATCGTAATGTAGATTATCAGAACTTTCTTCGACTGAAGAGGCAACATCAAAAATTATATTTCCAACATGATCACGTTTTGTTAATCCTGCATAAATTAATTCCACCATGTCTTTGTCAGCATCTGATGTTGCGAGTACTGGATTTATAAAACGGGGAGTTCCTAATATTCCTTCATGTATATATCCACCGCGAGCTGGAATGGAGATAAGGTAATGATTATTTATTTGAAGTAAACCAGCAAATAAAAAAACACCAGCTAATATTATAAGCAGCCATACAATTATTACTTTCTCAGGAGTAAGAGTTTTATAAACATTGAGAAATTTGTCTCTATTTAATTTAATTATTGATTTTATTGATGCCGTATCCATACATGATTAGTTCATCAAGTTTGTAAAGTTCATAAAGTAAAAAGTTGATACTGAATTCGCACTATGCAATTTCTTTATAAACTTTTAACTTTATGGACTTTCGACTATCTGGTGTGCTTGCTTAACGAGATAGAACTAGTGGAATTGCTAGAGTTAATGCAAATAAAATAGCTGTAGTAACAGTTAATCGGTGAAGCATTAATTCTCCTCCACGTTTTTTAAGCGAAGCTTGACTTCCTCCATCTGCTCCAAAAGCTCCAGAAGCGTCTGTGTTTGCACGCTGAATAAGGATGAGAGCTGTAAGGAGAATAGCTAGAGCGATTTGCACAGTAGATAGCAAGTGAACCATGAGGACATTATATCACAATGGGTATGTATGTGTAAATACCTTTATATTAGAGGGGATTGTTGCTATATAATAAAATAATTTTCAATTTTCAATTTCCAATTTTCAAAAAATAAGAGAAATAAGAAGAATTATCAATTTTGTTTTCCAATTTTCAAAAAGATACAAATCATTATGTATTGTCATCCCAGGCTTGACCTGGGATCCAGTGTCCAATTGAAATATAGACACTGGATCCTGATTTTCATCAGGATGACACCACAAAATATATAGTTTCGTAATTTGTTACTGCAAATTTCTAATTTCGTCGACAACTATTGTCTTCTCCCCATTTCTTGTGGAGACCTTCCCTCTAACTAAAATAGGAACATCTATAACAATTAGAGATTTATATCTTTTATATGTCTCTGGAAATACAGCGACTTCTATAGTCCCTCTATAGTCACGTAATCTCACAAGAGCCATACTATCTCCCTTTTTTGTTTTTGTTAATTTTATATTTTCTATTATTACTGCCAGGGAGACTTCTTTGCCATCTGCTATGTCATGATGAACTTTATTAATATCCATTCCACGGGCTTCAATTTTTTCTTTCCATGGGTCAAGAGGGAAACCAGAAACGAAAAGTCCAAGTAAATCTTTTTCCCAAGAAAGTTTTTGTTCTTGAGAAATAGGGGTTGCTTTTTTCATCACAAAAGATGCGGATTGCATTCCTCCAAATAAACTGTCTTGCATGATATTGTCTTTAACTACATGTTTATGAAATTCTAAAATGCTTTCTAAATTTTCTAAAACTTCTCCTCTTTCAACTAAGTCATCAAGCGCCCCACATTTTGTTAAAGCATCAAGGGATTTTTTATTTAAATTTTTATGAGTGACACGAAGTATAAAATCTTCGAATGATTTATATTTTCCATTTGCTTTTCTTTCTGCAATTATTGCATCCGAAATATCAACACCAAGATTTTTGATTGTATATAATCCGAAAAGTATCTCTTCTTTATTTACATTCTCACTAATTGAATTCGTATCTGTATTTTTTGGAAATTGAAAATTAGAAATTGAAAATTCATCGTTCCGATTTCCTTCTTGAACGATGGTAAACCCACCAGCACTCGTATTAACATTCGGTGGTAAAACTTTTATATTCATTCTTTTACACTCAGAAACAATTTCTGCAATTTTTTCTATATCACCAGATTCATTGGTCATAATTGCTGTCATATATGCAACAGGGAAGTTTGCTTTCATATAAGCAGTCTGATAAGCTACTCGCCCATAACTCGCAGCATGCGAATTGTGAACAATAATGTCATTTGCTATAAAGTTATGATGTGGTGGAATAGTTAAATCATAAGTCATTTCTTTTCCAGATTTTTTGATGGAAATAACTTCGTCCCAATAAATATCACTATTGGCTATTTGTGATATTTCCTTTGATTTCAAGTACTTTCCTATTTTATTTATGACCGCTCTTTGATAGCCAACTTTCTTTTTATCATATGAAAATAGTCTTTCAGCAAGGCCAGTCTTTTTTGATATTTCTTTAACAGAAATATTTTTTTCTGACATTATTTTTCTTATTGTTTTCATTATTTCTACAGGAATTATATTCTTTGTTCCTCTCGCAGAAATATCCAAAGTTTTTTCAGTTAACGTAAGTAATTTTTTTAAATCTTCCTTTTTCTTACCAATTAGATATATACCTATAGTAGCTTTAAACTTACGTAAGTTTTCTCGGTGAGAAACAACCACAGTAAAACCGATTTTTATTCCTCCTCTATATTTAAATTTCTTTTCATGAATTGTAGAGAGAATGCCAAATCTTAAAAGTAAGTGTTGTACATCGTAAGCCAAAACTTTTGAACTTGTAGCATAGTATGTCTGTTCATTTTTTATACTGACACAACCATCGCCTTGCCAAAGTTTTCCTATGAATATAGAAAGAGTTTCCTTTTCCCATTCAAAGACACAAGGAGGAACATTTTTTTCTGTAGCTTTTTTGTTTTTCAAACCTAGTTTTTCAACCCACTTGTTTAAGTAGTTTCCTTTTTTCTGGTCTAATTGTCCACAATACACAGAAACAGTAGATTTACTTTTATCTAATGTATATTTAAAATTTTCAAAATGATTACAATTTTTTATAAAATCTTTTATTTCATTTTCTTGTGTTGAGTAAAAATAAATACCATGAGGATGACATAAATTTCCTTCAGATATCAAATATCCAAGTACGGCAGCTTTTTCTTTTTCACTCACTTTACCAATTAAGTTAGATAAATTATTTGGCACCGCAATACGTTCACCAGATTTTATTTCGTCAATGTTTTTCCAATTGCTAAACGTCAGTAGGGGGTGATTACCAGTCGCCTTAATTATTCTTCCAGATCTGGTTTTTAATTCATAAATATTTTTTATTCCATTTTCTACAACTGCAGTAATTCTTTTATCTTGAAGGAGACTATTATCACCCAAACTTAATAATTTTGGTTTCAAATTATTTTGATAGATTTCTTTTATGGTTAATACTTTTCCAGTATCAGCAGATGCAATTTTTGTGTCTCCGGTCAAACATTTGTTAAAACCATATGCAGCGAATGGTTCGATTAATTCCCAAAGTTTTTGACCCTTTTTTGCAGAAAGTCCGTGTTCAACGAATCCCTCTAGTAATTTTACTTTTTGAGCCTGCATTTCTGCTGGTATTTTTTTACCCATAGCCTTACGCAATTTATCAGCTTCAAGCCAAGAATATCCTGCCAAATGAATGGCTATAAGCATAACATCATCTTGGTACACTATAACTCCAAATGATTGGTCTAGTATCGGTTCAAGTCGAGGATCAACATATGAGATAAGCGATGGGTCGTGTTTACGCTTAATATATTCGGGAATCATTTCTAGTGGTCCAGGACGATACAGTGCCACCATGGCATTGATGTCAAATATTGCGTTTGGCTTTAATTCCTTCAAAAATCTTGTCATACCAGAACCATTTAATTGGAAAAGCCCCATGGTTTCACCACGAGATAACATTTCAAAAGTTTTAGCATCTGACAATGAGATTTCCTCTATATCTACATCTACATTATAATTTTCTTTCGCGAGTTTAATTGCATCTCCTAAAATTGTTAAGTTACGAATTCCCAAGAAATCGAATTTAAGTAGTCCGGCATCTTCAATTGTATACATGTCGTACTGAGTAATAATTTTCCCACCCTTAGGATCTTTTTGTATTGGTGTCCATTCCCAAAGTGGAGCGGGGGATATAACTGTTCCAGCAGCATGAACAGAAATGTGTCTAGCACACCCCTCAACTTTTTGTGCCATGTCTAAAATTATTTGTACCTCACGATCAGTATCATATAATTCTTTGAGCTCAGGAATTTCTTCTAGAGCACCTTTAATAGTTACGGGGAAACCTTGTTTAGGTGGTGGTATTAATTTACTAA
>JBAXLU010000006.1:0-29255 GCA_037134695.1 Candidatus Nomurabacteria bacterium | reverse complement strand
CCTGCTGGAGTTTCTAACCCTTCTCACCAGTCCTTCACTTGCTAGTTCCGGACATCTGCGTCGCTCCTCGCTCCTTGAGCTTCTCGGCCCAATTAGATAGTTTCTAGTTGATAGTTTTTAGTTTCCAGTGAAATACATAAACTATCAGTTATAAACTAACCCCAACAATACCATTTTTTAGAGAGATTTTCAATACGTGATAAGTTATTAACATCATTAACAAAAGAACACAAAAAAATCGCTTGCGCGAGAGTAAAGGGTGGGGGTATACTCCTATTCATATTACTTCAAATCACAAATATTTTATGAGAAAATTGTTATCCAAATCACCAGAGTTTACATCACAACCTTTTTCCTTAGAAAATGCGTCAGCTCATCCAGGAAAACTTTCTGATCATTTGGAGGGTTTTAAATTAGCAGGGGATGTGATTAGATCAACAACAGAAGATCTTTCCTTAAAAATAGTTTGTGATATGACAGACAGGATGGTACTTAGGACAGCTGCTAAACGTGTATAACTAGATTTGACAAATTTCCCATTTTGTGAGAGAGTGAAGTTATAGATTACCTTTAATTTAAAAGGGTAAAAAAGATATATGGCACTCATAGAAGAATTAAAAAATGTTTTGGAAAGCTCTGAACTCACATCTGAAGAAGTAAGGGCTTTTGAAACAGGCCTTATGATGCTTACAAAAGAAGAACAATCTGTCTTTGCAAGTATAATTTCTCAGGATAAAGAACTCATATATCCGCTTTATATAAATTATAAAGCTAAACTTCACGCAGCTTATGGAACTAAAGAAGATTGGGAGGAAGCCGTTCAAACAGAAATAGCTCAACTCGAAGATTTTTTAGCAAAAAGAAAAGTAGGGGATGAAATTATGTAAAATGACGCGGTAGCGTCATTTTAATTTTCAATTTTGCAATTTCCAATTTTCAAAAATTCAAAGGACGGCCGCGAAGCGGCCGTCCTTTGAATTTGTATTATCTACAATCTACAATCTACTGTCTAATGTCTGTTCCTGTTATACTAAAAACTATGAAACATATTGCAAATGGAATCACTCTCGTATTTTCTAGAAAAGATAGTCGATTAGTTTTAATAATTTCAACTATTGTTTTCTTTTTACTTTTACTATTAACAGAAAATGGTAAAGCAGCCTTTTCTGTATTTTCTTTTGAATCTATTACCTACGAAAAACAAATAAGGCTCTTTGTCTCTACTTTATTTGATATATCAAATACTTTTTCTACTAACTCATTAATCTTGGCTACTCTTGGTTCTTTCTTGGGTGGAATAAATATTTCATTGGCTTATGTTTATGTGAAAACTCGCGGTGAAATAATATTTAAAAGTGGATTATATAGTGGTATAGGATTATTTCTAGCATTTATAGGTATAGGATGTGCGGCTTGTGGAACTGCTTTAATTGCCGTGCTTTTGAGTTTTTTGGGATTATCTACGATGATTCATATATTACCTTACCAAGGGCAGGAAATTGGCTATATTGGCATTATTTTCCTCTGTATGGCAACTTATTCCCTTGCCGTGAAGGTTTCATCACCAACTACATGCTAAACTAAAAATACTATGGCTCACCACGGACCCCCTGATATAACCTCAAAAAGGTGGATGCTCGCCCTTGTTATTACTTCTGTAATAATTTTCTTATCATTTTTATTTAACACACAAAGAGATGCAGTTTTTGGGATATTAAATTATGGAATAGGGGAAAAATCACAAGTTCCAATTGGACCATATTATAAAGTTATACGTGTGGTTGATGGGGACACTATTGTCGTAAATATAAACGGAGTAGATGAAAAAGTCAGATTAATTGGAATGAATACTCCTGAAACTGTTGATCCAAGAAAAACGGTTGAATGTTTTGGTAAAGAAGCTTCTGCAAGAATGGAACAATTAGCTGATGGAAAAAATGTCAGACTAGAAGCTGATAGCACACAAAGTACTCGCGATATTTATGGTCGCTTGCTTGACTATGTTTACTTGGAGGATGGACAAATGTTAAATAGAAAAATGATTGCAGAGGGTTATGCTTATGAATATACATATATGACACCTTATAAATATCAAAAAGAGTTTCGTGACGTGCAAACCTTGGCTCGAGTGAGTACTCGTGGTCTTTGGTCTGCAGAAACTTGTAATGGTAAAAAATAATTATGGAAACTATTCAATACTTCTTATCTAAATTGTTTATATTCGCTTCTGTTTTTGGTGTTATAATTTTAATTTTTATTGGTTTACAAAAATTCGCTCCGGGGTTTGTGAAAAAGTTTTCTTTTGTTGGTGGTAGTTCTTCTTTTTTTACAGATAATTGGTTACCAGACCCTGTTGATTTACAAAAGTTATCTCAGCCCAAAATTGCTGATTTGTCGAATCTTGTATTAGAAGGTGGTATGACACCAGGAATGAGTTATGTTATTTATGGAGAAAAAGGAATGCAAATAGTGAAAGTCCCAGGAGGTACAAATAATGGAAATGGAAAAACTGCTCCTGTTTTAGATAGTTCTTCACTAATACGTAACCTTTCATTATTTAAAGGCCAAGACATAAGGCAAGGTATGACATTTTTTGGAGAAGCTAAAAGTACTTTTTTTAATGAAAGTAAAACTTTTCCTATTTATATTTTAGATTCTCAGAATAGAGTTTTTGCTAATGAAATGGCTGTGGCGACAAATCAGTGGGCATCACCTGGATGGACTAGGTTTTCTGTAAAATTGTACGCTAATTTTCCGCCAACACATCAATCTTGTCAGATGGTATTTTCTCCAGATAAGGATTCCCCAGATAGAAGTAGTAACTATCGTGTAGCGTTACCGATAGCTTGTAATTAAAGTCCCCAAGTTATAGTTATTTTTTCAATCAGGTCTTTTAATAACAAGCTCATCATTTTCATTACGAAAAAGTTCTGGTTGTTCAGGGACGAATTGTTCTGACGTATTTTTTTTGGTCTCTATTTTTGTAGTTTTTATTTTTATTAAAAAAATTTTATTAATGGGACGTAATATTTTTTGTTTTTTTTCTTTTGGTTTTATTTCAAGAACACCGTATCGTTCTAGTAATAATTTTCTTCCATCTTCACCCCTAACATGTTCAGGACGTTTTTTAATGTCCTCTAGTTGTTTAGCTATTATATCTTGCTCAAGGTTTCCCATTTTTTTTATGCAGTTAATCTATCAATAACAGATTTTACAAGCGCACCGTCAGCATTACTTCCTAATTCTTTCATCATTGTACCGACGAATTGTCCTTTTTTAGTTGGATCAAGTGGGGATTCTGCAAGTTTTGCTTTTACAGCATTTTCAATTTCTGTTTCAGATATTTGTGCAGGAAGAAATTCTTCTATGATGGCAAGCTCAGCTTTTTCATCATCAGCTAATTCTGGACGGCCACCGGCTATAAATTGTTCGATTGAATCTTTACGTTGTTTTGAAAGACGTTTGATAACTTTCATACAGTCATCATCTGAAAGTGGATCAGTCGGTGGGCGACCTTGTGTTACTAATTCATTTGTAAATGCAGCGATAATCATACGAAGAGTACCAAGGCGAACAGTATCTCTTGCGATCATTGCTGGTTTGATTTCAGCTTTTATTTTTTCTTGCATAGTCATTTTATTATATCATAAAATGACAAGTTGAAAGTTTTAAAGTTCATAAAGTTGAAAGTAGATTCAAATAAAAAAGAAAAGGCGACACCAGCATAAACCTCAGAGGTTGTAGGCTTACGGTGTCGCCAGTTCATTAGGTCGGACAGACCTAATTTTTTTGTTACCCTAATAAGGGGCTCATTAGTAGGTAACCAAGGAAGCACGCTTCCCTGATGTTATACCGCTTGAGCAAGCCTATACGCAAGTATGTCTGCAAGGCTTTCTTTGTTAAAGAGCAATCAAGGAGTGGTATGAGCCATACCTTAAAGGTGGAAATCCAACCTTTGTGGATAATCCTAGCACAGGAATAGTTTATAGTCGACAAGGGACAGTTTACATAGATGAAACCTATGTGTAAGCTGAAGGTCCGTAAAGTCCATAAAGTAAATGTAATAGTAAATACAAGTTTCGTAATTCGAAGTAATTAAATACCTGATGAATTTCATTAAAAATTGAAAATTGGAAATTGAAAATTAAAATTTATGTAATCATAAATTTTTTGTTATACTTTACCCCATGTCATCATCTTTTATTGTAATAATTTTAGCGGTAATTATAATTTTTCTATTATTTATTTTAATTCTCCGTAGGCCAGAAGCTAAAGAAGACGATAATTCTTTTTTGATTTTGCAAGATCAACTTGAAAAACTTCGTGGCACTGTTGAGAATAAATTAGAACGCTCAGCGTCTGATTTGCATCAAGTGCTTCATCGTCAAAACACAGAAGCGACAAAATTAATTACAGAAATTACACGTGAGCTTACAGAAGTGAAAGAAGGGAACAAACAAGTTTTTTCAATGACTGAGCAATTACAAAATCTTGAAAAAGTTTTGACTCATCAAAAACAAAGAGGAAATCTGGGTGAAGCATCTCTTGAACTTATTCTTTCGAACATGCTTGCTCCTGGGCAATATGAAATGCAATATTACTTTCATAATGGTGAAGCAGTGGACGCAGTTATACATACTAAGGAGGGGATAATTCCAATTGATGCAAAATATTCATTGGATAATTATCAGCGTCTTATGAATGCAACAGATGAAGAGGAAACTGCTTATTATCAAAATGAATTTAAAAAAGATATACAGAAAAGAATTGATGAGACTGCAAAATATATCAGGCCAGATGAGAGTACTCTTCCTTTTGCTTTTATGTTTATCCCAGCTGAAGGAATTTATTATGACTTACTTGTTAATCAAGTAAGTAAAGGTGCAGTGAATACTCAGAACTTAATTGAGTATGCATATAATAAAAGAAAAGTTATTATTGTATCTCCTACAACTTTTTATGCATATTTACAGTCAGTGCTATATGGATTTAAAGCTTTCAAAATTGAAGAGAGTGCAAAACATATACAAAAAAGAGTGGAAGATTTAGGAAAGCATTTAGATGCTTATGAAGAATATATGAAGAAACTCGGTGCGACACTTGGTACAAGTGTGAATCATTACAATACTGCTTATAAAGAATTAAAGAAGGTAGATAAAGATGTGTTACGAATCACAGGAGAGACTATAGGTATAGAGCCGGTGCTTTTGGATAAGCCAAGTTTTGAGGAAGACTAGGATATTAGTCTGTAAAGTCCATAAAGTTGAAAGTTTATAAAGTAAATACAAAAAAAGAACGGCACCTTCGGTGCCGTTCTTTTTGAATTTAATACAAAATTAACACAAAACAAAAAGCCACCGCGGTGGTGGCCTTCTTCATTTGCCTTGTAAACCCAGAGACTGGGTTACTTAACAAACGGACCAAAAAGGTATCGGAATAAAGTCAACACCGGATCATTTTTGAATTCTACGGCAATTTGACTAAACCACTTGCCGCCATACTCTTCTTTGTCATTCTTAGCTGTTTGGTAGATACAAATTGCCACCATTAGACCGTAAATTATAAAGAATATGTAGATTGTCCATTTGTATTCTGTGAGGAAATTTTGCATATCAGCACCTCCCTTAATTAGATGATGTATGGTAGTTGAGTTGTAGGTTCTTTTTTTCTGTTCCTGACTTTTCTTTCTTTGATAATCCTTTTTTGCTCTCGCAAAAAAGGAAGGGTATTTATATTGAAGAAATAAATTGCTTCAATCAAAACGACTGGAATTGCAAGTAAACTAAATGGTCCAAAAAGTAATGTTTTCCAAAAGTTTGATTGTTCAAAGTTATCTCCATCAAATCGGCATGGTACTAACAACAAAAATCTCATGACGAATGTATTTAGATAACCGATACCAATCCATAACATCACTGTCTGGAGAAATGACTCATTACAGCGTTCCAGTAACCATTTTGCTATCTCCATGGGAGTATACTCCTTCGATTGCCTGTCCATTTTTTACCGCTTAAGTCTTTACTTTTTTTTGCATAGCACCAAGCGTAGGCTGCCATAAAAAAAATGATAATAATGGAAAGACAGATGAAAAAGACTGGTCCAAAAAAATCTTGGTTCGTCTCTTTTGCAATATGATTTTCCACGGCAGTATCGACGGAGGTTACCGCCACTGTTTTAATTAAGGGTTTCATTTTCCCTGTCTCCTCTCTTTTGTAAAAGTTGCAACAAACCTCATACTACCATTATAACCATAGATGTCAACGTATTACTCTTGCACATAATTGCAAAATAGTGTATAATTTCACAACTATGTCATTCGCAGTAATACAAACAGGGGGAAAACAATACAAAGTTGCCGTTGGCGACGAAATTGCAGTTGAGAAAATCAATGGAGATTATAAGGTTGGAGACAAAATAACCATTGAATCAGTTGTCTTAAAAGATGATGGAAAAGCAACTATTCTTGGCGCTCCATATATTGCAGGATCTACAGTAGAGGTAACTATTACTGAAATTGGCCGCTTAGCTAAAGTTATTGTTGAAAGATACAGAGCTAAGTCACGTTATCACAAGAAAAATGGTCACAGACAACCATTTATGAGTTTGAAGATAGAAGCAATAAATTAGATTACAGATTTCAGAAATTAGAAAAGAAAAATGACTCGCTTTGCGAGTCATTTTTCTTTTCTGAAATATACCACCTGTTTTCTGTAATCTAATTACGCCTTTCTAACGCACTCTTAAAAGTATCTCTATCGACATATTCAAGTTCAAGACCACTTGAAAGTCCACGTGCTAAATGGGAGAGTTTGATTTTATCTATACCTACAATTTGCTTAATTATCTTCTCAATATATTCAGTTGTGGTATCCCCGTAATCGGTCACTGGAAGGGCAAAAATGACCTCAGATAGCATCCCTGATTCAATGGCGCCATGTATACGACTGGTTAATTCTCGTATGCGTATGAGCTCAGAAGGCTTCTCTGTAAGTGGGGGAACAAGACCTCCTAATATAAAATATAGACCATTATATGAACCAGTTTTTTCAATAGCATCTAAGTCTAATTCTTTTTCTACTATCATTAGTTCTGAATGATCTCTGGTTTCATTTTCACAAATATTACAAACTACTTTGGCAGTTTGTGCATTTTTATCACCATAAAATCTATAACATTTTTCACATTGTTTTCCTGTGAATTTTAATTCTTCGAGAGCTTTGATCAATTGTTCTTTGTATTGAGAATGTTCACGTAACAAAAAATAAACAAAGCGTTTTGCTTGCTTTGGTCCAATACCAGGGAAGCGCATAAATAATTCTGTGAGTCGATCAGTAGCGTTCATAGATTTTTGTTAAGTATAACAAAAATAGAGAGTAGAAAGTAGAGAGTGGAGGGTGGGCAATACAAATACAGGCACGAAAGCTGCGCTTTCGTGCCTGTATTTACAACTCTCTATTATCTACCTTCCACTCTCCACTTAAAAGTCCATAAAGTTGAAAGTAGATAAGGAAAACAATGTTTTGAGGTGTGATATACTTTTTTTATGAAATCTCCAGAAGGGCCTATAACTCCACCTAGTTCTCACTTAGAGAAAAAGAATGAAATCCTTGAAACTTTGCGAAGACAAGTTTTGGTAATTAAAGGGCTATTAGAAAAACAACAAACACTTGCGGGTAGTGATATTGAGACTCTTATACCTCTTATTGATAAAGAATATGATGAAGCAATTGCTAAATTTGATGAGACAACTATAGAGAGATATAAAGTTTATAAACAATGCTTTAAATCGTATGTAACTGCTGCTAAAGCATTCTCAACATTTGATTGTGATGAAGCTAGTGAGGAAGAAATTTTAAAATATGAAAATTCGGAACAACGTCTATTACTTTTGTGGGAAAAAATAGAAGATCTCTGTACTCCAGAAATTTCTTTTATAGATCATATAGAAGATTTTTTTATAAGAATAAAAGAAGTTGCTCGTCGTACAGCAGAAATAAGAAAAGACAAAAAGTCACCTAAAGATCTTTCTGTATATCTTGATAATAAAAATCTTTTAAATGGGTATTTCTCATCCGAAGATGTTCTAAGTATTAATGAGGATGCCTTCAGTACAGCATTTTTTATAAAAAAGGAGGCCTGGCTTAAAAAAATCCAAAAAAATGTAGAAGGACTCTATATTCCAAAAACTGATTCTATTTTTATACAAGATGGTTTTACAGAAAGATCTACTAAACATACTTTAGAACATGAAAGAATGCATCATATGTTAGATGGCATATCTAGATATGAAGTTGTGGAACCTTTTAAGATAATAGAAAGTAAATTTAAGCGTATTTTAAATCTTAAAAGAATAAACGGTCCAAGTATTGTTATTCAATATGAAATCAAGAGACTTTTTGGTCATGATTTTGCTAAACAAATGATTAATTCAACTCAAAATGAATTTCTTGCTACTTACGAAGAAGGTAAAAGAGGGAGATTTGGTCACGCAGAAATGAAAGCGTTAGAATATTATTTTGGTGTAGATAAAGATGTAGATAGAAAAAGGTCAGAAACTTTTAAAAATGTAATTAAATCATTATCTACTGCTGGTCTTCATATTGGTGATGTTCATAAACATTTTACAGTAATTATTGAAACATTAGAAAAAGAAGGTCTTGGTGAATATTTAGTAGAAGCTAAAAGGCAGTTAGTTATTTTCGAAGATATTTTTTTAAAAATGATAGATCAGGTAAATCAAGCAAATGATTATTCAAAAATACTTGGTGAGGGTGTGGACTTGGAAATTAAAGCTTTACTTATTTTGTTAGAACCAACCAGTTACCATCATATAGTCACGTATCTTAGATATGCCTATAAAGATGCAATGACTATTATTGATAATAATAAAAAGTTTTTCTTTGATGAGATTGTTAATGACAATATGTTACAGCAACTTTGTGATTCTTTAAAAATATCTGGGAATAATCTCCGTCATGATCAAAGAGATCAATTTTCTATAGCCATAAAGAAATCTATTTATTCTATACATAACGATCTCTTTTTAGAAGAATCTTGTGATCATCCTTTAAAAGCTATAAAGCTTTTAAATGAAGTAGAAAGTGTATTATATCAAGGTAATGTATCAAAAAAAACTATTGCAAAAGAATATTTAATGGATTTGTTAATTGGGTGGCGTTTTGATTCAAAAGTTTTTGAAGAAATTCCAGATAATTTCTTTTCTGGAGAAAATAATGAAGGTCTCGTTCAAAAATTTATATCAGGATATGATTTTAAAGATGAATTTGATGATGAGAAGAGGCAAGAAGTTCTTAAATTCTTTAAGCGTGTTGGATTATATTAGAATTGTATTTAGCTAAACGCTACAAGCTACACGCTGTCCTTAGAATTCTGGTGAATTTATAGTTGGCATTGAAAAATCACCAAATTCTCCTTTTTCTACAGAAACGAAAGAAGTCTTCTTGTCATCAAAGTAAAGTTCTACCATACCAGTTGGTCCATTACGATGCTTTTCAATTAGAATTTCCACAATATTCTTTCGGTCAGTATTCTCTCCATATTTATCTTCACGATGTATAAACATAACCACATCCGCATCTTGTTCAATAGAACCAGAATCTCGAAGGTCAGAAAGTCTTGGCTTGCCACCACGAGATTCAACTGCACGAGAAAGCTGTGAAAGGGCAATCACTGGAGCATTGAATTCCTTAGCTAAGGCTTTCAATGATCGAGAAATTTCTGTAACTTGATTCACCATATTGTCATAACTTTTTGCAGTACTCATAAGCTGAAGGTAATCCACAATAATTAATCCGATAGGTTTATCAGTGTTTAGACGACGAAGTGTACTACGCATATTTAAAATGGAATTTGCTGCCTTATCATCAACATAAATCGGTGCCTTCATAAGTTCATGCATACCCTGTTGTAATCTTTGAAATTCTTCATCAAGTGATAATTTTGCAGTACGAAGTTTCCAGCCGTCAACTTGAGATTGAGCAGATAGCATACGGTCAACTAATTGTTCTTTACTCATTTCAAGTGAGAAAATCGCAGTTGGTATTCCATATTTAACAGCAGCATTACGAGCAAAGTCTAATGCAAGGGAGGTCTTTCCAACAGAAGGACGTGCTGCAAGAATTATAAGGTCTGATGGTTGAAATCCTGACAATTTATTATCTAAATCTTTAAAACCACTTGGTACTCCACGCATACCACCATCTTTTTCTGAAAGTTTTTCAATACGTGCCCAAGTTTCCTCAATCATTTCTTGGAAAGCGATAAGACGATCGGATGTACTACCTTTTGTAGTTATCTCATAAATTCTTTTTTCAGCTTCCTCAAGAACTGATTCGAGGGAGTCAGTTTCATCATAAGAAATTTCTGCAATGTGATTACTTGCTTCAATTAATCTGCGAAGTAATTCTTTCTTACGAACAATTTGTGCATAATATTTTATATTTGCAGCAGACCCAATTAAGCCAAGTAATTCAGATAGATATGGAGCACCACCAATTTGGTCAAACTCTTTTCTCGTTCTAAGAGCGGCAGATACAGTCAAAATATCTACTGGCTCTTTTCTATTTATTAATTCTTCAATTACTTCATAAATAATTTGATGCTTTGCTGCGTAAAAAGAATGCGCAGAAATAATATCTGCAATTTCAAAAAGAGAATCAGATGAAAGTAAAAGTGAACCAAGAAGTGCTTTTTCTGATTCTAAATCTTGTGGAGGAATACGTGGACCGCGAAGTGGGTCATTTTCTTTGCTGCGGTCATAACCGTCATAACTTTTTCCATATTTACCCTTGTTTTTAAAATTTGAAGAATCTTTATCGAATGTGGCCATGCAGACAATTGTACAGTAGGGATATGGGCTTGCACAAACTAAAACATATGTTTATTTAGATAAAAATAGGGGATTGTGGGGATAAGGGGCAGCTGGTAGCTATTAGCCTTTAGCTTGTAGCGTTTAGTCTATATTTTTAGTAACAGAGGAGTGGACTGCCAAAGTGGGTGGACTTATAAAAAATATTGACAATTTATTAAGCAAGCGTAGTATATAAATTGCTTAGCCCTCCTTCAGCAAGGGGAACCTGAAACCAAGTTTCCTGCCTCGCGATAACATCAAGAGGCAGGTTTTTATTTTTTAATGTATACTAAATATCCAGATGCTGTATTCATCTGGTCTCTAAGGGTTGCCACTTCCACTAGTTAGGACTAGGGAGGTGGTTTTTTTATTTTGTCTAGCGAGGAACCTTTATTTGTCTATATTTTATTTAATTCTTGTCCGTTGTTTGTATCTTTTACAATAAAGCCGAGTTTTGCGATTTCATCACGAATACGGTCGGATTCTGTATAGTCGGCATTGGCGCGCGCTACTGCGCGCGCCTCTAATAGTTCCCTTACCTCATCACTGATTTCTATTTCCAATTTTTCTATTTTTGAAAAATTTAATCCTAAAATATCTCCCATAAAAATAACAGTCGCATATTTTTCAGAATCATTTACTGAAGAATCTTTTATTAAATCCCATATCAAAGCAACACAGGCTGGTGTCCCCAAGTCATTATAAAGAAATTCAAAGAATTTATTTTTGTACTCTTCATTAACTTGTCCTTCTGTTTTGTTATCTTTACACCATTCCACCAGTTTATTATAAGCAACAGTTGAAGCATCTAATGATTCAAAAGAAAAATTAATTTCTTTACGATAATGTGTTGTTAAAAGATAATAACGAAAAGCTAGTGGTTCATAGCCTTTATCGACTAATGTTTGTAGTCTCAAAAATTCACCAGAAGATTTTGCCATTTTACCGCTTTGGTCATTTAAGAAATTATTATGCATCCAATAATTTACATATTTTTCACCGTTTGCACATTCACTTTGTGCTATTTCATTTGTATGATGCACAGGAATATGGTCTATACCACCAGTGTGAATATCAAAATGATTTCCAAGAATCTTTTTTGACATTGCAGAACATTCAACATGCCAGCCAGGGAAACCTTTTCCCCAAGGACTTTCCCATTCCATTTGACGCTGTTCATTTTGTGGTGAGAATTTCCAAAGTGCGAAGTCTGTTATGTTTTTCTTTTCTGTATTTTCTTCAACTCTTGCACCACTTTGTAATCCTTTAATATCAAGATGGGCAAAATCTGCATAGCGTGAAAATTTAGAAGTATCAAAATATACTCCATCACTGATTGCATAAGTGTAACCTTTCTCTTCTAAAGATTTTATTAAATCAATTTGTTCTTGTATGGTTTCAGTTGCCTTTGGAAAATTATATTCTGTGCTATTTATATTTAATAAGTCTAAACAATGGAAATATTCTTTTGTATAAAACTCGGCAACTTCCCAAACACTTTTTCCTTCACGTTTTGCACCTTTTTCCATTTTATCTTCTCCTTCATCGCCATCAGAAACAAGATGACCGACATCTGTAATGTTTATGACATGTTTTACATTATAATTTGCAGATAAAAACATACGATGCAATGTGTCTGCAAAGACGACAGCACGCATATTTCCTAAATGTTGATAATGATAAACAGTTGGTCCACAAGAATAAATACCCACCTCACCATCCTTTATAGGTTTAAAGTTTTCTATGTTATGTGATGCGGTGTTGTGTAAATATATGTTTATTGTCATTTTTTAGTTCTTCGTTAGGACGTTATTCGTTAGTGAAATTATTATTATTTGTGTCGTTCTTCCTAACTACTAACGAATAACAACCTAACGATATCGACTATTCCTTCCATTCTACCATATTTATGAGATATACTAGGAAACATGATTAAAAACTTTTCAAATAAAAATCTATTAAGAGCAGTAAGTTTATTAGTTTTTGTCGGTCTTTTGTTCGGGTCTGGAATATTAGTTGGGGCATCAGTTGGAGCGACAACTTATGGAGCGGATTTTCAATTAGATAGTCCTCTTTTTAAACAAGTTGTTGGAAGTATTAATGAAAAATTTGTTTTCTGGAAGTCTTCAAGCACACTTCCAACAAGTCAGGAATTAGAATATGGAGTTATAAAAGGATATGTAGCAAGTTACAAAGATCCTTATACTATTTTTTTTCCACCTAAGGAAGCAAAAAGTTTTACTGAAAATGTGAAGGGATCATTTGGTGGCGTTGGTATGAATGTCGGAATGAAAGATGGAAATATTGTCGTCATTGCACCATTAAAAGATAGTCCAGCTATGAAAGCCGGAATACTTGCTGGGGATATTATTACCGCAGTTGAGGGGACGAGTACCTTACAAATGTCCTCCGATGAGGCAGTGAATATGATTCGTGGCGAAATAGGAACGAAAGTTAATCTTACAGTTTTACACAAAAATGCAAAAGCTGTTTCTAAAATTTCTGTAATTCGTCAAGAAATAAAAATCCCAACATTAGATACAGAAAAGAAAAATGGAGTGTTTGTTATTCATTTGTATAATTTCTCAGCAGAGTCACCGGAACTGTTTAGAAAAGCTTTGAATGAATTTATGACAACTGGTCTTAAATATATGGTGATTGATTTACGTGGTAATCCAGGAGGATACTTAGAAGCAGCTGTTAATATGGCAAGTTATTTCTTGAAAGAAGGTCAGGTTATTGTGAGCGAAAAATATGGGAAAACTGAAGAAACAAAAGATCATAGAAGTACAGGTATTGCAGGAATTCCCGTAACAACAAAAATTGTAGTAATGGTAGACGGTGGGTCAGCCTCAGCTTCAGAAATATTAGCTGGTGCTCTTAAAGATCATGATATTGCTAAAATTGTTGGAGAAAAATCTTTTGGCAAAGGATCAGTACAAGAATTGATAAATTATGATGATGGATCATCTCTTAAAGTTACTATTGCAAAATGGTATACACCAAAAGGTGTAAATATTTCAGAGAGTGGAATCAAGCCAGATGTAGAAGTTGCTGTTGCAACAACAACACCAAAAGGGTACAAGGGTACGTATGATTCACAGCTGTTGAAGGCAATTGAAGTAGTGAAAAGATAGTCTATAAAGTTAAAAGTTTATAAAGTTTATAAAGTTAATACATAAAGCGCGACCGAAGGTCGCGCTTTATGTATTCTGTGTTGACTTTTGACTTGATGGACTTTATAAACTTTCAACTGGACCAATTATGCTATAATTGGTCCATATGAAAGTAATTCTGCTTAGAGATATAACAAAATTGGGGCAAAGAGGGGAAATAAAAGAAGTCTCTGAAGGATATGCCATTAATGTGCTTATAAAGAAAGGGGACGCATTACAAGCTACTCCAGTAGAGCTTTTGAGGTGGAAACAAAAAGAAGAATCCAAGAAACATAAGAAAGAATTAGAGACCAATACTTTTGCACAATTAATTGATAATCTCAAACGTGAAAAAGTTATTATTACTGGTAAAAAAGCAGATGCGAAAGGTCAGCTGTTTGCACAAATAAAAGAAGTAGACATTGCTGACGCTATTTATAAAGTTACGAATTTTTCTGTAGATCCAAAGCAAATTATTATTTCAGAAACAATTAAATCTCTTGGAGTACATTTTGTGGAAATAAAACAAGGAGCTAAAAAAGAAAAAATAAGTATAGAGGTAAAATAATTTATGCCACAAGAGCGTCCAAAAGTCGGAATTGGAATAATTATAGAAAAAAATGGGAAAATTTTAATTGGTGAAAGATTGGCTGGTCATGGGTCACAAACTTTTATGTTACCAGGCGGTCATTTAGAGTTTGGGGAATCTTTTGAAGATTGTGCGAGAAGAGAAGTTAAAGAAGAAACTGGTTTGGAAGATATTATTATTCGTGGAGTTGTTTCTGTTGGAAATGATATTGCTTATGATAAGCATTATATATCAATTGGAATACTTGCAGAATATGTTTCAGATGAGCCTTATAATGCAGAGCCAGATGTTTCTAAAAATTGGCAATGGTATGATAAACAAAATTTACCGAAAGGGTTATTTATTCCTAGTGAAAAAGTGATAAAAAATTGGCTGAACAAAAACGTCTACTCTGATTAAATTAGACAAAATATTTTTTTGTTGTAGAATGGTGCTTGTAATTGTTTATAAAGGAGAAAAAAAGATGATTACAGTAAACGTTTGGTTATTTGGTATTTTGATCATTGTTCCTTTTTGTCTAATGGGTGAATTATTTCGAATGAGCGATAAGTTGAAAAAACAAAAACGCGCTCACGAGATGGAAATATACCATTTGAAAGCTCGCCACAGCTTCGCACTCATCGGTAAGAATTTGGATATTCTCGATGCTAAGTTGAAGATGTTGATAGCTGAGCTCCGTTCTATTGCTGGGTCTTTCAAATACGTCGAAGTCCTTGTTACACTTATGCAATTTAAATTGTGGTGGCATGCACAAGGTAAATACGAATTTGAAATAGTCAGGAGAAAAGACTACGATGGCAAGCAAACAGAAATACCAGTTATGCTCCTTAAGTAAGAGTCTTGGTGAAATGGCAGCGAGATTACTCGCTGCCATTTTTGATTTCTATTATTTGTATATTTAAAAATTAAAACCGATTCTTACGAATCGGTTTTAATTTTAACTATGCTGTTGGCTCTATATGTGCCAACTTCTTTCGCTTAATTGTTCCATCTAAATGCTTCATACGTCTTTCTGAAAATGATACCTTTCCTGCCTTTAGAGCAAAAAGAGTGTGATCACGTCCAAGACCAACATTCTTTCCTGGCATGATTTTTGTACCACGCTGACGAACGATTATTGCTCCAGCTGTAGCTGTTTCTCCAGCATAAAGCTTAGTACCTAGGTACTTTGGCTTACTGTCTGTTAGGTTTTTTGCCGAACCTGCGGCTTTTCTTGTTGCCATAGCGTATACTTAAAATATGAATATTATGGGTAGCAGTATACAAGATTATGCGAAAAAAATCAATAGCTGGCTTTCTTTTTGGGATATTTTGAGTGTCTTTGTTACGACTTTAATTTTGGTTGTTTTTACAGTCTTTTTTTATATAAAAAAGGAAAAAGAGAATATTCCAGTGTCTTATATTTCAAATTCTGAAAATTCTACAGCTTTAATTGAAAAAGATTCACGTCCATTTGCAAGTGTAAATGGCAAGACTTACACATTTTATTGGTGTGGTGGAAGTAATAATATTTCAGAGAAAAATAAAATATATTTTGCTGACGAACAAAATGCAAAAAATTCTGGAAGAGTATTGTCGAAGTTATGTCAGAAAAATTAAAATAGCTTAGAGGTAAAAGGAGAGAGTAAGAAAAATGCCCCGTCTTGCGACGGGACTTTTGGTTTGGTGGTAGAGCTGTTCAGCGGACTTCTCTCTCCATACTGAGTGGAAGTTTTTTTCCGCCGGGCATAGACACGTTTTCCCAGGTGAACTGTGAAGCTCCGAGAAAAGATGGAATCACTGGGGAGGTGGGTATTGTGGAGGTTTCCACTGCGGTGGCAGGCTTCATGAAGTTGCCACGCTTTAACATTTCGACGAGTTGCTTCTCGTCATCATTGAGCGGTTCTCCATTGGCCAACTTCTTGACATAGATTGTTCCTGTCAGTTTGGCAAGGTTTTGTAAAAAGGGCAATTGGGGCATTATCGCGTCCTCCGGAATAAATCTCTTGATTACTGAGCAAGAGTAAGCTCATAATTTGAATACTACTCCAAAAACTAGAAATTAGTCAATAGGGTATAGCCACTAGTGAAATAAAAAGAGTAAATGGGTCGCGCCTACGGCGCGACCCATTTGCATTTCCTAAACCCTAGTGGCTAAATTCTGGGCTCAGTTATCCACTAGTAACTAGTAATCAATAACTATAAACTGTAATTCTATGGCAAAAAAAGAACAACACGGAACCCGTGAAAAAAAGAAACCGAAGAAGGTGGTGGTTAAGTAACAGTTTCAAGTTTCAAGTAAGAACCCAAAGGGTCGCGCCGTAGGCGCGACCCTTTGGGTTCTGTATTCCATTAAAAATTAAAAATTGGAAATTAAAAATTAAACACTGCCCCAGCAGTGTTTCTTGCTATACTAAACAAATGGAACAATCATTTGAGGAAAGATATAAGAAATTAAATAAAGAGCAAAAGCGAGCAGTAGACACAATAGACGGTCCAGTTATGGTTATAGCAGGGCCTGGCTCTGGTAAAACTGAACTTCTGTCTCTTCGTGTTGGAAATATTTTAAAAAAAGGAAATGTTTCGCCACATAATATTCTTTGTCTTACTTTTACAGAAAATGGAGCGATAAATATGCGAGAGAGACTTCTGGGACTAATTGGACCTGACGCATACAGAGTGGGTATTTTTACTTTTCATGCTTTTTGTAATCATATTATTTCTCGCCATCCAGAATATTTTTGGAATGCTACACATTTTTCACAAGCAAATGATATTGCTCGTGCAGAAATTTTGCAGGATTTATTTTTATCACTTCCACATGGTCATCCACTCGCAAGTTATCATCCAGAAAAAGGTTTTGTATATTTAAGAGATGTAGCTGACAGAATCAAACATATTAAAAGTTATGGTCTAACAGCTTTAGAATACATAACAGTGATTACTGAAATTGTAAAAGAATATGACGCGATTAATGACGTACTTTCTATTTGGCCAGAAAGACTTTCTGCAAAAAAATTAGAAGAAGTCGAAATTATAAAAAATAAATTAGCTGATCTTAAAGGGACTACTTCTTTATATCTTGCGAAGACTCTTTCTTCTGCAATTGAGGCGACTGAGATTTTAGGAAAAACAGAACCTCTTGGTGATTGGAAAGCAAAGTTTACAGTAAAAGGAGACGGCAATTTAATCTTAAAAGATTCTCATAATAAAGATAAAATTCTCGCGGTTAGTGAAATGTATAAACGTTATAGTGAAGAAATGTATAATCATGCACTTTATGATTATGATGACATGATTATCGAAGTTGCTCACGCACTTAAAAAAGAAAGTATATTGAGAAATTCTTTAGAAGAGCAATATCAATATATTTTGGTTGATGAATTCCAAGATACAAATGAAGCCCAGATGTCACTCGTTCAGGCAATTACATCACACCCAATTCATGAAGGACATCCAAATGTGTGTGTGGTCGGGGACGATGATCAAGCTATTTATAAATTCCAAGGGGCCGAGATTTCACACATGATGCGTTTTCGTGATTCTTTGTATAAAGATGTTGTGACTGTTGTTCTTGATAAAAATTATCGTTCGACACAACACATACTGGATTTGGCTCGTAATTTGATTACACAAATAAAGGGAGTTGGACGTCTTGAAAATAAATATAAAGATATTACAAAAATTCTTCAAGCTGAAAATACAAAACTTCCAAAAGGTTTAATAAATATTAAAAATACGTCATCTGATGTCACTGAGTATGTAAATGTTTCTCGCTCTATAAAGCAGGCATTAGATTCCGGAGTATCTGCAAGTGAAATTGCTGTACTTTCACGTGGCCACAGAGAGATACGTGCATTACTTCCTTATCTTGATAGAGAACAAATTCCATATGAATATATAAAAGAAGCAAATGTTTTTGACGAGCCACATGTAAAAATATTAATTGAAATGTGTGAATATATAGCTTCGACATTAAGACAAGAAGCGACGGCGGATTATATTCTTCCACATTTACTTTCCAACCCATGTTTTTTTATAGAAAGACAAGATTTGTTTTCTCTCGCAGTTGAAGCAAAAGAAGGACATAAAAGTTGGACAGAAGTTTTGATGACAACAGAGAATGTGAGAATTAAAAAAATTGGTGAATTATTAGCAAAGTTAGCGATTGATGGAGAGTCTACACCACTTGAACATATTTTAGAAATGTTTATGGAAGAAAGTGGTTTCAAAGAATTTTATTTTTCACATGAATCAATTAAAAAAAGTCCAACTACTTATGTAGCTTTTTTGGCGAGTTTAAAAACTTTTATTGAAAGTTTAAGAGAATGGAAAGAAGGGGAAACTTTGTTTGCGAGCGATGTTGCTTCATTTGTACAAATGCATGTCGATCATGATATATCTTTAGTGAGCAAGTCTCCATTTATGAAGCATGAACAATCAGTAAAACTCATGACCGCTCATGCTTCTAAGGGCTTGGAATTTGAACATGTTTATATTATTTCTGCGCATGATTCATTGTGGACAAAATCCCCAAGAACAAATATCGCACCACTTCCCGCACCACTTGTACCGTTTATGCAACCAGCAGGGGATACTGAAGATGACTTCATAAGACTTTTATATGTAGCAATTACAAGAGCAAAACATACTTTGAATATCACTAGTCATGATATGCCGGTTAGGTATTTACCAGAAGGGAAGACTGGGGATGAAGGTGACAATAACGAAGTTCCAGTTGAAGCACATGAAAATGCATTGGCTTTACATAAAGAACCATATAAAGAAGACGAATGGATATTACTTCGCAGACTAGTAAAAAATTATAGAATGCCAGTAACACATTTAAATAATTTTATTAATGTCTCTGAAGGTGGACCACTTTATTTCATTGAGCAAAATCTTCTTCGTTTTCCTCAGCCAATGAATCCGTCCGGTGTGTATGGATCAGCTATTCATAAAGCAATTGAAGAAATAATTATGTATCCTAAATTTCATGCTGGTAAAAAACCATCAGTGGAATATTTGATTGCTGTTTTTAATAAAGAATTATCTCGTGGAAGATTGGCAAAAAATGAAGCTGTAAAACAAAGTGTTCGAGGTGAAGAAGTTATAAAAAGACTTTATGATTTGACTGACGGTATGTGGGATAAGGAAGACAAAGTCGAAGTAGATATGAAAGATGAAGGGGTTAACATTGGTGAAGCACAGATAATCGGTAAAATCGATTTACTTTCTATTAAAGACAAACAATATGAAGTTGTTGATTTTAAAACTGGAAAAGCGTTCAGTTCATGGGATGAAGCAAAAACTGATATTGATAAAATTAAACTTCATAAATATAGACAGCAATTGATTGTTTATAAATTACTTTTAGAAAATTCAATTCATTATAAAGATTTGTCTGTTGGACGTCTTTCATTATGGTTTGTCGAAGAGGAAAAGTTTACTGAGCTTGTGTTAGATGCAAGTCCTTCTGAAATAGAAAGAGTTAAAAAATTAATTGAAGTTGTATATAAAAAAATTGTGACACTTGATATTACTCCAGACATGAAAAAATATACAGAAAATTATAAAGGTCTTTTGGAATTCGAAGAAGATTTAATTAATGGAATAATCTAACATGGAAAAAAAACATATTAATGAGCGAGGTTCTCATACAACCGTAATCGAAGGAGCAAAAGATATTTTAAAAGAATTTAAAAAAGCTGGTGTATTTATATCTCCTGGAGTTATTGAAGCTAATGTAAAAGCTAAAGGAAAAAGTGTGAAGCTGAAGAAAATGAATAATGAAACTTTTGAAATGGTTATTGTTGTTAATAGTAGTAAGCAAACATTCAAAGTCTACGGAGAAAACCAACAAGAAATTATTAATTTAATAAATAAATTTAAATCACAAAGTTGGAATGTGCAGGACATGTTGGACATATCTCTATAATTGTAATTAATGATAAATTGAAAAACGCGGAACCCTTTCGGAGTCCCGCGCTTGTTTGTGTGCCTTCACACACTTTTGTTGTTACTGATAATCAACAGCTGGCCTTTCAACAAGAGCGCGTAGATGATACTGTCTCTGTGCACCGGCGATATTTTCAGCGAAAGACAGACCACCTAGGTAGTCATCTCCTTTGGAATCAACGATATCCCAAAGGGTGTGTATTCCAATGGCATGTAAACAGCCAGTGGTGGTCTCACAGTCGCAAAAGCAATCGATGTCAAAGTCAATCGTACGCAACCACTTCACGGAGTTTTCCAGCATAAAAGAAAGATGAATCATGCCAGACTTTACCTGTCCATTTTCTTCGACAGAAAGAGATCTGTTTGTTGGATGGAAACAGGGAACTTTTTTCCCTGTCATTATCATATTACAAAGCCTTACGGCTCGGCGTAATCTATCTAAAATCTTTTCTCGATCAAGAGGATTACTTTCTAATGTTGATATGATTGGCGGAATGAAGACAAATCTTTGGGTATTTACTAATGAATACATTTTTATTTCCTCCGGTTGTAATTAAGCTATTTGGAGACTTCTTTCAGAAGTTAGCTCATGGTAGACCTCATAAAAGGTTTGGAGTGCTATCGGTACATTGAGACCGAATCCACAAAGTGTTGACTTAATTTCTTCGAAAGGGACGTCAACTATTTTTCTTAATGTACTAAACCTCTCGGTTCTAGTAAAAGAGTCGATGGCCTGCATATTTTTGTTTACATACTGAAACATTATGCGTATCGTAAGGTCATTTCTGTGGTTTGGTTGACTGATTATGGAAATGGCATTACTCAAATTCCTAACATTTTCCAATTTATCCGTATTTGTTAGATCTTCTGGCTTCATACGGTTAACCCTTATCTGCGCAATAGACAAAGCTTTTTGTAGTTGTATCGTCTGTGCCGACTTTACGAGAAATAAAGCTCTAGCTTGAGCTCTTGTATAAATAAAATCCATTTTTTGATACTCCTGTTGTTGATAGTCTTTATGACCGTAGTTTCTGAATAGAACTTAAGTAAAAACTGTAACATAATTATTAGTATCAGTCAAATAAAGACTTGATAATTAAGTATTTAATTAAAAATTAGAAATTAAAAATTCAAAATTAACACTGCCCCCAAGCAGTGTTGTTGTATACTATTTTTATATGGCTGACAAATACACTGCTGTTTGGGTATCACATTCTTCAATGGGAGATTTTTTAAAGTGTCCAAGATTATATTATTTACATAATATGTATAAAGATCCGAGCACTGGTCGCAAAATGTCTATAGTGACACCACATATGTCACTAGGCATCGCAGTGCACGAAGTTTTAGAAGGACTTGGAGACTATAGAGCGGATGAAAGAATGAAGCGTGATTTACGCGCGACATTTGAAGAAGAGTGGCTAAAGATAACAGGCATACGTGGTGGATTTACTGGCTCTGAAATGGAAGAAGAATTTAAATTACGTGGAAAAGAAATGATAAATAATGTCATAAAAGATCCAAAGTTTCTTGTAAATAAAAGAATTAAACTTCCAAAAGAAAAAATGAATCCAAATTATTATCTTTCAGAATATGACAATATTATTTTGAATGGTCAGATTGATTGGATAGAATATTTAGATGATGATACTCTTCATATTGTAGATTTTAAAACAGGTAAAAATGAGGAAAAAGATGGATCATTACAGCTTCCAATTTATTTACTTCTTTGCAATGCTCTTCAGAAAAGAAAAGTAACACGCGCCAGTTATTGGTATTTGGAAAGTGATAAAATGGTAGAAAAAGAATTACTAGATTTAAAGACTGCAGAACAGGATGTTTATGATGTTGCTATTCGTGTAAAAATTGCTCGTGATAAAAATGAATTTTATTGTCCAAATGGAAAAGACGGATGTATGAATTGTCGAGTATATGAAAAGATTTTGGATTGGAAGAAAAAAACAGAAGATGAAAGAAAAAAAGATGAATCTATAGTTTCCATCGGTATAGGTGGATTTAATCAAGATCTATTTGTGGTAAAATGAATTTATAAATAAAATATTTTATGAACACACAACAAACGATGCAGTGGTACTCACATTTAATTAAACCAGAATGGGCGCCACCTTCGTGGCTTTTTGGTCCAGCCTGGGCCTTTCTTTATTTATTAATAGCAATAAGTTTTGGTTATGTTTTCTATAAATATAAGAAAGGTAAAATAAAACAAAAAATAGCTTTACCTTTCGCTCTGAATATAATATTTAACTTCCTATTTTCTCCTATTCAGTTTATGTTGCAGAGTAATCTCCTTGCGTCTATTGATGTTGTTTTAGTTTGGGTTACAATCATTTGGATAATGAAAGTTTCTTGGAAAAAATATAGATGGGTTGCTATCATGAATATTCCATATCTTGTATGGGTATCTTTTGCAACAGTATTACAGCTTACTATTACGTATTTAAATTGGTAATAAATTATGTTAATAGACGTACGCACAGAAGAAGAATATGAAAAAGGACACCATGAGGAATCAGTAAATATTCCTCTTGATAAAATGACGAATTACCAATTTGATTTTCCTTTGGACGAGAAAATTGTTTTGTATTGTTTTAGTGGCGGACGCGCAGGAGTTGCAAAACATTTTTTGAAAGGAAAAGGATTTACAAATGTTTCTCTATTAAATGATACGGGAGCGTACTAGGGGTAGGTTATAGTTGATAGTTTTTAGGTTGTAGAAATTCAAACAGCGACACCTAAGGTGTCGCTGTTTGAATTTAGCTACAAACTACAAGCTAATGGCTACAAGCTGTCCAAATGTGGACAAATAATAATTAAACTCTTTTAAACTGTTAAACTTAAATTGTCTAATATAATTACTCATTATTTATAAAAATATGTCAAAGCATAATTCTTTATTCGCCAAGTTTTTCTTTCACAGTAAACAATCATCTTGGCTGTGGTTATTTCTTCGTGTTTATATTGGTTGGCAGTGGTTATATGCGGGTTATGAAAAAGTTATAAATCCAGTGTGGGTAGGAAGTAATGCTGGAGTTGCAATTACTGGATTCTTAAATGGATCATTAGCAAAAACAGGAGGACAGCATCCAGATGTTTCTATGAGTTATGCATATTTAATACAACATGTTGCATTACCAAATGCACAAACATTATCTTATATAATTGCTTTTAGTGAAGTGGCAATAGGTGCCGCACTTATATTAGGATTATTCACTGGTATTGCAGCATTCCTCGGTGCAACACTTAATTTTAATTTTATGTTTGCAGGAACTGTTAGTATGAATCCTTATTGGGCTCTAATAGAAATATTTTTGATACTAGCTTGGAGAGTTTCTGGTCGTATTGGTCTTGATAGATATGTACTTAGATTTTTAAGTCGATCCACTAAAAATGACATGTAGAGATAGGTAATAGAAGATAAAGGTAAGAGGGAAGAGTAAATACGGATGGCCACTTCGTGGCCATCCGTATTTGTATTTACTATTTCCTTTATTACTCTTTCCTCTTAACTATTTTCCACTTATCCACACCTGTTCTATTGCATTAGAACATTTGTTCTATTACACTAAATACATGAAAGATCAACAAGAAATATCAACTTTTTTTATAGAAAATAAACGTATGCCAACGTTTGAAGAAATGAAAAATCTCTTTGGAGTTTCTTCAAAAAATACAGTTGCTTACAGAGTAAAGAAACTTATAGAAGGCGGTATCTTGGAGAAGTCTGGTAACAAGCTTGCTTTGGTCCAAATCGGCTCTGTAATGAGGTTGGGAACTGTCCAGGCAGGATTTCCAACTGCAGCTGAAGAAGACGTTTCTAGTGAGCTTTTATCCCTCGATGATTTTTTAATAGAAAGAAAAAGTGCCACTTATATGTTAGAAGTTAGAGGAGAATCAATGAAAGATGCAGGAATAATGGAAGGTGATTTGGTTCTTGTGGAAAGAGGTAGAACGGCACGTAGAGGAGATATAGTTTTAGCACTTGTAGATAATGAATATACATTAAAATATCTTCAAACAGAAAATGGTAAACCAGTTCTCATTCCAGCAAATAAAGCATTTAAAAAAATATATCCAAATCCAAATACATTAAAAATAGAAGCGGTACTCAAAGCCGTTATCCGCAAGTATCGATAATAATTAAGTTGAAAGTTTATAAAGTCCATAAAGTTGAAAGTAAATACAAAAAATTACAAACACCTAACCACCCAATATATGAAAATATTAAATCTCTCAATTGAAATAACAAAGATTCCTAAAAATATTGAATCTGCTTATTCAAGCAGTAAAGTTAATTTTATCGGAAGACTATCTCAACTTTCTGAACTCTCTCGATAAAGTATTAACTCCTAACTCCTAACTCTTAACTCCTAACATCTAACTCCTAACTTTTCTAATTACCCTCCATGACTTCCTCAAAAAATTCACACAGAGCAATAATAAATATAAGCACATACGGAAAAAATGATTCTCGTATTAATTATAGTCGTCGCATGTATGCAGTGATTAGACGATACACACCGGATGTCGTTGAAGGAAATATGAATGAATGTCTCGCTGACTTAACTGGACTACGTACATTTTTCAAAATGACTTACGCTGAAATTGCAGAAAAAATAAAAAAAGATTTAACAAAAGAAATAGGTATAAGATTTACATTAAAAGTTACAACGACATCAGCCTTTGATCAGTTTAAAAATAAATCAAAAAAGTCTGTAAGTATTTCAACTTATAAAGAAATTAATAAACTTTTTGCCGGTTCAAATTTTCTAGCTACTAAAAGTGTTTTAGGAATACAGAGAAAATTATCTGTACCGTTTATTGGTCGTGTTTCATAAAAAAAGGAGCCTCAAGTGGCCCCTTTTCGATTCTTATTAGAAATGAGATTAATTTTGTAAATACGCTCAAGTCCAATCATTACAGAGTAATCTGGATCAATCCAAACGGAATTAATCTCTTCTTCAATTTGGTTAATTGTAAGCCCTCCAAAAAGAGAGTACCAAGCTTCGCGGTTTTTAATTCGTCCGCTGTTGGCATTGGCCCACCCTTCATTAATTTTCGTTTGTAGTGGAGACTTTGCGTTATCAATTCCAAAGACCTCGTAATATCCACGAAGTAAAACTACAACTTCTTGGGCTGACAAATTATCAAATAGTCTATGCCAGGCCTGATGTTTGTAATTCGGTACTTCGGAAATATTTTCTGGATCCCACGTGCCGCCTAAACTTTGTGGAAGTCTATGGTGTTTGGTTTGTAGATTGGGATCATTAGGATTTTGTGGTATTTCATAATCAGATGGCATGTTACCGCCCTTTCTTTTGTTGGGTTGGTGGAAAGAATATCTTTTGATATCCTACTCCTTTTTTTGGTAAAACTCAAAGAATCTAAAATTATGAGATAATGAGAAAATCTTAAATGAAAGAAATTATTTTCAAACAAAGCCAGAGAGCAAAACAGTTAAGAATTAGTATAAAATCTGATTTGTCTGTTGTTGTGACTGTACCTGCGAGAGTAAATATTGCCATTGCTGAGAAATTTGTAAATGAAAAAAGAAAATGGATAGAAAATAGTTTTTTAAAAATGAAAGAAAAAGTAGAAAAGCGTGGAACAGCAAGTCTTCCAAAAAGTAGCAAGAAAGGATTAGAAGAAAATAAAAATAAAGCACTTGATTTAGTAAATAAAAAACTTTTATTTTGGAATAATTATTATGGATTTGTATGGAAAAATGTTTCAATAAAAAATACTTCTACGAGATGGGGTAGTTGTTCCAAAAAAGGTAATATTAATTTTAATTATAGAATTTTATTTCTTTCGGAAACATTGGCTGATTATTTAATAGTTCATGAACTTTGTCATTTAAAAGAAATGAACCATGGAAAAAAGTTTTGGAATCTTGTTGCAAAGACATTTTCTCATCATAAGGAGTTGCGTAAGCAATTAAAAAATATTTCATGACTTATGGTATTCTACTATTAACACCATGAACACTTATACAAATTATCGGGAACTTATCAAACCAACATGGGCGCCACCATCATGGGTATTTGGACCAGTCTGGACATTTCTCTATATCATTGTCTCTCTGTCTTTTGGATATGTTTTTTATAAGTATTTTAAAGGGGAGATTTCATTCATGTTTGCATTGCCATTTGTTCTCAATCTTTTTTTTAACTTTGCGTTTATTCCAATTCAGTTTAGGTTAATAAACTTACCATTAGCGTCTATCGACATTCTTCTTACTGTAGGAACACTTCTTTGGGCACTTGTTGCTATCTTTCCTGTTTTCCCGTGGGTACTTTATGTAAATATTCCCTATGTTTTATGGGCATTTTTTGCTACGGTAGTACAACTTACTATTACATTCTTGAATTGGAAATAATATGAAGGTAGTTACCGTGAAAGTGAATGATAGTAGCCAGCGTGGTTATGAGTATGAAAGAACTGGACCTATTGGGAAAAATTTTGCTCCGTAGCGACAAGTATTACTTCATTTGGTGCATGATAGTAGGAAACTGTAATTTTTTTGTTCTATTTTTCTTGTGATTTTTTGTAGTTCATACTACACTCTATGAGTTAACAAAATTCAATATAGTTATCAAGAGATGGTGAGAGTACTGACTCTGCGATCCATCAGCAACCCTTAGTAATAAGTAGGTGCTTAAATTCAGCCCCCAGTAAATGGAGGAAAGATAAAATCAAATATTCTTTCTCTCCTGTATTAACAGGATTTTTTAATTCTAATTTTTTATTCGGTTATCAATTTTTGATAGGTACGCATAAAATCTTGCTAGATTTTTGCTCTACTCGCGTCGTCACGCTCCGTAAAACCTCTCAAAAATTATAACCTCAACAAAATTAGAATTAAAAAATATTAAATAATTATAAAAAATGAAAAAAACAGCAGAATGTGTAACACCAGGGCACCCGGATAAAAGATGTGATTTTATTGCAGATAGTATATTGGATGCCTATGTAAAAGACGATAAAGATAGTCGTGTTGCCATGGAGGTGATGGGAGGACACAATTTAATTACAATTAACGGTGAAGTAACTTCAAATGCGACACCAGACATTGAAGCAGTTGTGAAAGGTATTGTTGGAGCAGATTATAAAGTTATTGTGAACATTGTTGCTCAGAGTAAAGAAATTGCTCGTGGGGTAGATACTGGAGGGGCAGGTGATCAAGGTATCATGAAAGGTTATGCTACTTCTGAAACAACAGATTATATGCCAAAGGAATATGATTTAGCTCGTATGGTTTGCCAAAAAATTTACGAGGTTTATCCATATGATGGAAAAACTCAAGTTACAATTGATGGAGAAAGAGTAACTACAGTTGTAGCTAGTTTTCAAAATACAAAAAACGATGAATTGCTTGCACTTGTTAAAAGTGTAATTACTGCTGATGAATATTTAATGAACCAAGCAGGGGAATGGACTCAAGGAGGATTCGACGCTGATACTGGACTATCAGGAAGAAAATTAATAGTGGACAATTATGGGCCTGAGATAACAATCGGTGGTGGATCATTTTCAGGTAAAGATTATACAAAAGTAGATCGCTCTGGAGCTTATATGGCACGTCGTGTGGCAGTTGACTTGCTACGTTCACGTAATGCAAAGGAAGTATTTACAAAGCTTGCATATGCAATTGGAAAAGCAGAACCAGTGATGGCTGTTGCTGTTGTTGACGGCGTAGAAGAAACTATTTTTGGGTATGATTTAACTCCAGCAGGAATTCGTAAGGCGCTCGACTTGGATAATGTTAAATATACAGAAACTTGTACGTGGGGACATTTTGGAAGGAATTTCCCATGGGACAGGTAATCACTTCGTGGAATTTTTAATTTCCAATTTTTAATTAGACACAAAAGAACAGCACCGAAGGCGCTGTTCTTTTGTATTTGTATTCACTTTATGAACTTTATAGACTTTAGACTTTATGAACTAAATTACCTAAATTACAATAAATATGCTATAATGTCTAGTATATGACAGAAAAGACCTATTTATATGGTAAAAACCCCTTAAAAGAAGCTATTTTAGCCCACAAACGTGGGGCTACTTTTGCAATTGAAAAACTTTTTTTAACAAAACAGTCTGAAAATGATGCAGAAATATCAAGTTTAATTCAATCAAATAAACTTGAGTATACAGTAGTTACAAGAGATGAAATCGAAAGTTTTATTGGTCGTGATACTGTCCATCAAGGAATTTGTGCATTATTAAATGAAAAAGTTTTGTATACGACATTAGACGAAGTTCTTGCAAAAGCAAAAAGTAAAAATACTAATTCTCTTTTTGTATTACTTGATGAATTAAAAGATCCACACAATGTTGGAGCTATAATCCGCTCAGCTGTAGCATTCGGTGCTGATGCAATTCTTATGCCAGAACACAGTCAAACACAAATTACTGGGACTGTTATAAAGACTTCTGCAGGTATGAATTTCTCAATACCAATTGTCAGAATCGGAAATATAAATACAGTATTAGAAAAATTAAAACAAAATACTTTTTGGACTTATGGTCTAACTGGAGATGGTGATACTAATTTAAATGATGTAAAGTTTGATACTAATACTGTAATTGTTATTGGAAGTGAGAGCGATGGAATACGTACAAAAACTTTAGAGCTTTGCGATTTTAAACTTTCTATAAAAATAGATAATAAATGTGAATCATT
>JBAXLU010000005.1:0-32224 GCA_037134695.1 Candidatus Nomurabacteria bacterium | reverse complement strand
GTAAGGAAGGTATGTTAAAGTTCAAAATCCTAAAGGAAGAGTCCGTTAGCCAGGGTGTTCGCCGAATAAAAGCGGTACTTGAGTAAAATGTCAGTTAACATAACTTATTTCGTACACGGAACAACAACAGACAATGAAAAAGGTCTTTCTTCTGGGTGGGCAGATGTCGAATTATCAGAACTCGGTATACAACAGGCAATTAATTTGAAAGATTTAACTAAAGATAAGCATTTTGATGTTGTATTTTGTTCTGATTTAAAACGAGCTGTTAAGACTTCACAATTAGCGTGGGAAGGAATTTACACAATTACTTCTGACGCGAGACTTCGCGAATGTAATTACGGAAAATTAAATGGATCACTATCTTCAATTGTGGAACCAATGCAAGAGGAAGAATGTATCACAAATAAATTTCCAGAAGGTGAAAGTTGTGAAGATGTAGAAGTAAGAATAGAGGACTTTCTTAATTTCTTAAAAAAGAATTATGATGGAAAAAGTGTGGCAATTGTTGCACACAAATCCCCACAACTTGCTCTTGATGTTCTGATTAAAGGAAAAACTTGGAAACAAGCTTTTGCAGAAGATTGGAGAAAAACAAAATCTTGGCAAGCAGGTTGGGAATATGTAATTGGATAGTATTTGTATTATAAATAAAAATTAAAAATTTCAAATTAAAAATTAGCCCGTATTTCGTATTTTTTGAAAATTGGAAATTGATAATTGAAAATTATTTCCTGTATTTTATATCCACTTTGAAAATTGCAAAATTGGAAATTGAAAATTTTATTCTGCTATACTATCTCCATGCCCCAATCTTATTTAACTATTTCTATAAGTGACATGGCCACCATGATTTATTATGTCTCAGATGGCAAGGTCGTTGTGGCGCATAATCACGATGTTGGCTTCAAACAATTAGAAGCTGACGGTTTAGGAATTACTGCGGCATCTAAATTATTAGACGGTGTCATGTACACTCTCGAATTTATTTCTTTGCATGATAGAATTCCAACAGAATTTTATTTAGTAACAAATAGATATACAACTTGGTTAGCTGGTGTATTACAAGGTGCATCTTATGCACAGTTTTTCACAGAGAATAAACCTGTGCGTGTTACACTAGATACTACAAAAGCCCCTTCAATTAACTATGCAAGACATACGAAAACCGTATTCTCATTCAAAGTCTAATCGCAGCCTCCCAAAGCGAGTGGAGGAATTTGAACGTCACGAAGAAGTCGAAGAAGAAGTAGATGAGCGTGATGCTGTTTTTATTCCTAACAAAAGCTTTAAAAATAGGAGAAGTTTGGAAAACATGGAAATGTACCCACGTCATGTACGTGAAGAAATGCAGGAGATTTCTAATAAAAGAGAAAGGGTTGAAGAAGATGTTAAAGGGCTAGATATTGATCCATATACAACATACAGTGGCACAAAAAGACGTAAAGGAACTGGATCTTTTGGAAACTGGATGTTTATTTTAACAACAATAATTATAGTTACAGGAATCGGTCTTCTTACTTTTGTATTTAATTCTGCAACAGTGACTTATGTTCCAAAATTTAAAGATGTTGAAGTTAATAAAAGTTTTTTGTTCAGCAGAACAGCTTCATCAACAGCATCAGTTATAAATTATACAATAGCTACAACAACAATTTCAAAAACTAAAACATTACCAGTTTCTGAAACTAAAAAAGTAGAATCAAAAGCATCTGGATCTATTATTGTTTATAATAATTTTGATACTAACCCACAAAAATTAATTAAAAATACTCGTTTCGAATCCAGTACAGGAAAAATTTATAGAATCAATCAATCAATAACTGTTCCAGGAAAGAAGGGGAATACCCCAGGTAGTTTACAAGTTACTTTATATGCAGATAGTTACGGTGCAGAATACAATACTCCGGCAAGTGATTTCTCTATTCCTGGATTTAAAGGCTCACCAAGATATACCGGGTTTTACGGTCGTTCGGTTGGTGGGATAAAAGGTGGGGCAAGTGGTAATACGTCTTTAGTCTCTCAATCCGATTTAAATTCTGCTAAAGATGCATTAGCTATTGAACTGACACAAAGTCTAAAAGATGAATTATCTAAAGTTACAAAAGAGGGAACCATCCCAATGTATAACGCAATTACAGTTTCATTTGCTGATAACGAGAATGACGTAGTAACTGGTGTAACATCAACTTATGAAGTCACTGCAACCGGATATTTAATGCTTGCAAGTGAAGATGATCTAGCAAATAAAATAGCATCAGAGACCATGCGTGATTACGATAATCAACCCGTTAAATTAAGTTATACAAATGAATTAGTTTTCACCCTTAAAAAAGATGCTTTACCTTACTCTACAAACAGTTTAGACGTGTTGGTCGGAGGCAAACCAAGAATTATCTTAATAGCTAACACTGACGATATTAGATTAAAATTTTTAGGAAAAAGTCGTAGTGATGCATCCACAATAATACAAAGCATGCCTTCAGTTGCACAAATAGAAATGTCCTTTTTCCCAATCTGGCTTTCAACAATACCAACAAATAAAGAGCATGTTTCTCTAGTAGAATCTTTGCCTAAACGTTAATATACTGATACAATCAACTCCTATATAAATTATGGATGACCAAGAAGAAATAGATTTAGTCGAAGGACGTGTTACCGAAACATTACCAAGCACTCTCTTTAGAGTGATGCTGTCAAATGGAAAAGAATTAATTTCTTACCTTGGTGGAAAGATGCGAGTACACAAAATAAAAGTCCTAGTAGGAGACAAAGTCATGGTTCAGGTTGATCCATACGGAGGAAAAGGACGTATTATTAAAAGGCTTTAGCCTTTTAATTTAGTTCATAAAGTTCATAAAGTTAAAAGTTTATAAAGCTAATACGATACAATAAAAACGACACAGAATCCTATACCGTTATTTTGTATCCACTTTCAACTTTATGAACTTTACAGACTTTACAGACTTCTAAATTTGCATTATTTACAAAGATATAGTATAATTCTACCCACATTTCTCACATGAAAGTAAGATCATCAGTAAAAAAAATGTGCGCTAAATGCCAAATGGTAAAACGTGGTGGCGTACTTCGTGTTATATGTGAGACACCTAAGCATAAACAAGCTCAGGGCTAATGTATTTAAATATTAGAATTTTCCAAAACCTCTAACCAAAACTTCCAAACTATTATGCGTATCTCCGGTATAAACCTCCCAGAAAACAAGCGTCTCGAAATAGCACTCACGGCTGTGTTTGGTGTTGGACGTCCTCGTGCTAAGCAAATCATTGAAAAGCTTGGACTAGATATGGGTATGAAGACTACTGAATTAACAGCTGACCAAGAAAACCTTATTCGTCGTGAAATTGAACTTTTCAAGACAGAAGGAGACCTAAAGCGTGATGTACAGCAAAACATAAAACGTCTTAAGGATATCAAGGCTTACCGCGGAACTCGTCATACAAAGCATTTACCAGCCCGTGGACAGCGTACAAAGACCAACAGTCGTACAGTACGCGGAAACGTACGTCGTACTATGGGTAGCGGTCGCCGTAAGACAGAGAAGACATAAAAATTAATTTGATATAAACCTATGGGAAAGAAAAGAATAGTAAAAAAGAATAGTTCAGGAGTAGATAGTGCTTTAAAGGCACGATCACTTGCTAAGGTTATGAAGAAGAAAATCGTAGAGGGTGTCCTTTATGTTGAATCTTCATATAACAACACAAGAATCTCTCTTTCAGATAAATCAGGTAACATTCTTGCCTGGTCTTCATCAGGTGCTCTTGGTTTCAAGGGTGCAAAGAAAGGAACTCCTTTTGCTGCTGGAAAGATTGGTGAACTGATTGGTGAAAAAGCACAACAAGCTGGACTTAAAGAAGTTGGTGTAGTTGTGAAGGGTGTAGGATCAGGACGCGAGTCTGCTATACGCGCTTTCTCAACATTCGGTGTTGAGATAACTTCTATTATTGATAAGACGCCGGTACCACACAATGGACCAAAGCCTCGTAAGCCTCGTCACGTTTAATTTAAATTTATGAGTAGAATAACCTGTAAAACTTGTCGTCGTCTCGGAGAATCACTATGTGGTCGTGAAAAGTGCGCTTTTAAAAAGCGTCCATATGCTCCAGGAAAACTTGACAGCGAAAGAAAGCATCGTTCAAACGTATCTGAATACGGTGAACAGCTTCGCGCTAAGCAAAAGATGCGTATAACTTACGGTCTAATGGAAAAACAGTTTGCTAAATACGCTAAAGATGCAATGTCTAGTCGTGAGACTGGCGAAGGAGCAGTTACTCCATCACTTAAGCTATTTCGTACACTTGAATCTAGATTAGATAACGTAGTTTATCGTGTTGGTTTTGCAAACACTCGTGCACTTGCTCGTCAATTGGTTTCTCATGGACACATTCATGTAAATGGTCGTCGTATAAACATCGCTTCTCATAAAGTTAAAATAGGAGATGTTATCTCTATCCGCGAGGGTAGTAAGATAGCTAAAGTTTTCACAGGACTAGAAGAAAAATTAACTGCTGCTGCTCCATCACACGAATTTGTTATCGATCCAAAGAAGTTTTCTGCTACTGTCAAAGGAGAAGTTAGAGAAGGTGAACCAATGTTCGACACACAGAAAGTGTTCGAGTATTATTCTCGTTAATAAGGGTAAAGCTTTTCCACTAACACATACTTGCGCTTTTTGCAATTATTTGGTAGAATAGAGAAACTTTATTTATTAAGAGGAATCATACTGTTTACATATTTACCAAGTGTTGTTAATTATCAACCAATAAGACCTTAATTTGCCTATGTCTTCACATTCTATTATTTTGCCTTCAAAGCCAAGAATTGTTAAAGAAGATGCCACATCTGGCGTCTATGAAATTGATGGACTTTACCCAGGTTATGGCCATACATTAGGAAACTCTCTTCGTCGTATTATCCTTTCTTCTATCCCGGGTGCTGCTATTACTTCATTATCTATTGATGGTGTTAAGCATGAATTTTCTGCAATTGACGGTATCAAAGAAGATGTAATCGCCATAATCCTTAATCTTAAAAAGACTCGCTTTAAGTTACATGGCGATGATGCTCAAAAAGCAACTCTTCGCATAAAAGGTGTTAAGACAATCTGCGCTTCCGACATTAATGTTCCTTCACAGCTTGAGATTATGAACAAGGATCAATATATCTGTGAATCCACAGCCAAGGATGTTGACGTTGCAATTGAAATCACAGTTGAAAAAGGTCTTGGTTATGTACCACGTGAAGTTTTAGAAAAAGAAAAGGCAGACATTGGCACAATCGCTCTTGATGTTTCATTTACTCCTATTCGTCGCGCAAGTTACGAAGTAGAAAATATGCGTGTTGGTGATCGTACAGATCATAACCGTCTTCGTGTTTCTATTGAAACAGATGGAACAATAACTCCTCATGAGGCTCTTGAGAGTTCTATCCATACAATGATTACACAACTTCAGTCTGTTGTTGGTTTCCGTGAACAAGTTATTGAGTCACAGTCACAGGTTGAAATAAAATCAAAAACTGTTGTTAAAGAAGATGAGTCAACAGATTCTACAGATGTTGCTAAGACAAAAATAGAAGATCTTAATCTTTCTACTCGTACAGAAAATGCTCTTGTTTCAGCATCTATCCGTACAGCAGGAGGTCTTGCAAATAAATCAAAAGAAGATTTATTAGCAACTGATGGTTTAGGAGAAAAGGGTATTGAAGAAATTAAAAAAGCTCTTTCAAACCTAGGTTTATCTTTGAAAGCGTAGAAATTAATAAGTTAATGTGTTATAGTAGAAAACCATGAAGCATCACAAGTCATTCAGAAAATTCGGAAGAGAAAAGAACCAGCGCGTTGCGTTTGTTAAATCACTCCTCATCAATCTTATTCGCCATGGTCGTATCGAAACTACTCTTGCTCGCGCAAAAGAAATACGTCCTTTCGTTGAAAGACTTGTAACCTTAGCTAAGACAGACACTGTAGCACGTCGTCGCTTAGTTTCTGCACGTTTGATTAACCAAGCTGACGAAACAATAAAATTGTTCGGAGAATATGCACCAAAGTATAAAGATGTTGCTGGTGGTTACACTCGTATTATTAAACTATCAAACAGAGTTTCTGATGGCGCTGAAAAAGCTATCATAGAATTCGTATAATAAATATGACAACAACCATTCACACAATCGATGCAAAAGGACGAGCACTTGGACGCGTAGCTAGTGAAGCTGCAGCACTTCTTAATGCAAAAGATAGTATTCACTTTGTTAAAAATCGTGTAGCTGATGTATCTGTAAAGATTATCAATGCTTCACAATTAAAAGTTACAGGAAACAAAATGACAAGTAGTACTCACAAGTCATACTCTGGATTCCCAGGTGGACTTACAGAAATGCCTATTAAATATGTTGCAGAAAAGAAAGGATACTCTGAACTTTTAAAGCACGCTGTAATGGGAATGCTTCCAAAGAATAGACTTCAAGATATTCGTATAAAGAATCTCGTAGTAGAGGAATAAGTAAAATTAAGGAGTAAGACGACTATAATTTTCTTACCCAGCCACACATCACAAAATATATGAAAACAATATTAAATAACAAAAATATAATAGTGAAAAATAACTACATCGCTAATGTAGTGTGGCTGGGTGGTAATTTTTATAATCGCTCTGCTCATTAAAAATAAACCATATGTCAACAGAAACAAAAAATCGTTATATAGAAGCCGTAGGACGCCGTAAGACTGCAACAGCCCGTGTTCGTATTACTCCTGCTACAAAGACTTCTTTTCTTATAAATGATAAAGCTATTAATGAATATTTCGTAACAGAAGAACTTCAAACAATTGCTGAGGAAGCTATTTCAAAAGGGGAAGTTAAGGAAAAGTTCACAGTTACAGTTCACGTACAAGGTGGTGGCATTCATGCCCAAGCTGAGGCTGTTCGTCACGGACTTTCACGTACACTAGTAGAAAGAGATGAACAAGTAAAAAATACTTTAAAGAAACTTGGATTCCTAAAGCGTGACTCACGTCAGGTTGAAAGAAAGAAATTCGGTTTGAAGAAAGCCAGAAAAGCACCTACCTGGTCAAAGCGTTAATATCTCAAAAAACAACCCTGAAAGGGGTTGTTTTTATTTGACTTATTTTCAAAAATAATTTATAAAGGTATAGTGTCAAAAAGATGCTATAATGAATGTAAGAAAGATATGATAGACCTGATAGAAAGATTGCTTTAAGAATTTGTTTAATAAAGACTTTGTGTATATAGAAAACATATGAATAATGAACAAGAAAACACAACTGAAGATGTGGTAGTAGATACTATCTTAGATGATACAGGCACTGACGATGTTTCCTTCGAAGATGTTAACGAGGAAGGCGAAGTTGATACTCGTACTACAATTAAAAAACTTCGGGAGAAAATTAAAAAATTAGAAGGGGAGAAGCAGGAATATTTAGACCTTTCCCAAAGAACTCGCGCAGATTATGCTAACTTTAAAAAAGAAGTTGAGGCAAATCGTTTATCAGATAGAAAGTTTGCAACAAAAAGATTTATTGAAGAATTGCTTCCTGTACTTGATTCATACGATATGGCAAAGGGAAATGTAGAGGCGTGGGGGAAAGTAGATCAAAATTGGAGAGTGGGTATCGAATACATTTTTGGACAATTAAGAACAGTCTTAGAAAATGAAGGAGTTACACAGTTCGGAAAAGTTGGAGATACATTTGATCCGAATCTACATGAAAGTATGGAAATGATAAATGTTGAAAACGAATCTGAAAATGATAAAATTATATTTGTTCTTCAGTCTGGATACCGTATGAATGAAATTGTTTTGCGCCCCGCAAGAGTAAAAACTGGTCATAACAATAAAAATTAACCAATCTACTTTGTTGAAATAATATTTTTGTCAGTCAATGTAGGTCTACTACATCTCCATCCAAAAATAATATTTCGCCTCGTATCTTAGTCAATTTTTACCGTTCTGAAAGATGATGATAGAATAAAGAAAAAGAACTTGAATTTAAGCATTACTTTATTAACTTTATAACTTTAAAAACTTTTAACTAAAAATTTATGTCAAAAATAATTGGAATCGATCTTGGAACAACAAACTGCGCTGTCGCAATCATTGAAGCTGGACAGCCGAAAATAATTGAAAACCTAGAAGGAAATCGTACGACTCCTTCTGTTGTTTCTGTGAATAAAAATGGTGAGCGTGCAGTAGGACAAATAGCTAAACGCCAGGCTGTAACTAACCCAGAAAACACTGTATATGGCGTAAAACGCTTCATGGGACACTCTTTCTCTGATAAAGAGGTACAAGGAGACCTTCCACGTGTTCCATACAAGATAAAGGCAGGTGAGAATGATGGTGTTTTAATTTCTCTTGGTGGAAAAGATGTTCGCCCAGAAGAAATTTCTGCAATGATTCTTCAAAAGATAAAAGCGGACGTTGAAGCAAAAACAGGCGAAGTAATTACAGAAGCTGTAATTACAGTGCCAGCATATTTTAATGATACACAACGTCAGGCAACTATCGCTGCAGGTAAAATCGCAGGACTTGACGTGAAGCGTATTATTCCAGAGCCAACAGCGGCAGCTCTTGCTTATGGATTCAATTCACAGAAAAATGAAAAGATTGCAGTGTATGACTTCGGAGGAGGAACATTTGATATTTCAATTCTAGAAGTGGGTGATGGTGTTGTCGAAGTAAAATCAGTAGATGGTGACTCACACTTAGGAGGACGTGACATTGATCAGAAATTCGTAGAATATATTGCTGCAGAATTTAAAAAAGATCAAGGAATTGATGTTACAAGTGATCCACTCGCACTACAAAGACTAGACGAGGCAGCTGAAAAAGCAAAGCATGAGCTTTCAACTCAAATGGAAACAGAAATAAATATTCCATTTATCACCTCAGGTGTAGACGGACCAAAGCATTTACTTATGAAAGTTAGTCGTGCAAAGCTTGAAGAAATTTCAAAAGAATTTATTGATAGATCAATTGAAATTACAAAGCGTGCACTTGACGCTTCTCCATTTAAAAAAGAAGAAATAAATGAAATTATTATGGTTGGAGGTCAAACTCGTATGCCAGCAATAGTTGAAGCAGTGAAAGCATTATTCGGAAAAGAACCGAACCGCTCAATCAATCCAGACGAAGTTGTGGCTCTTGGCGCGGCTGTACAGGCTGGTGTCCTTCAAGGTGATGTGAAAGATGTTCTACTATTAGACGTGATTCCACTTTCTTTAGGTATTGAAACAATGGGGGGAGTTGCTACAAAACTTGTAGAAAAGAATATGACTATTCCAACTTCAAAGTCACAAGTTTTTTCAACTGCGGCTGATAATCAAACTTCTGTTGAGATTCACATTACTCAAGGTGAACGTTCACTTGCCGCTGATAATAAATCACTCGGTAGATTTATTTTAGATGGTATTCCACCAGCACCACGCGGTATGCCACAAGTTGAAGTTACTTTTGATGTTGATGCTAACGGCGTTTTAAACGTAACAGCAAAAGATAAAACTTCAGGCAAGGTACAAACTATTCGTATAGAAGCTTCTTCAGGACTTTCAGATGAAGATATAAAGCGTATGCAACAAGATGCTGAGGCACATGCTGATGAAGATAAAAAGAAAATGGAATTAGTTGAGACAAAAAATTTAGCTGATGCAATGATTCACACTGCTGAAAAAGCAATCAAAGACGCTGGAGATAAAATCTCTGAGGATATTAAAAAAGAAGTAACGAACGCAGTTGAAGAAGTTAAGAAAGCAAGAGCAGGTGAAGATATGGATGCAATTAAAAAAGCTTCAGAATCATTGTCTGATAAAATGATGAAAATCGGTGAAGCGATGAAAACGTCTCAAGACACGAAGAGTGGCGAAGATGTCAGTAGCCAGCAGGCGAATGACGCAAATAATTCCGCTCCAACTTCTGAACCAACAGCTGAGGAAGTTAAGCCAGAAGATAATAAAACTGAACCAAATACTGAGACACCTGGAAATGCATAATTTGTGTTAGAATATCTCTTATAAATTATGGCCACAAAAGATTACTACAATGTCCTTGGAATTGATAAAGGTGCTTCAAAAGACGATATAAAAAAGGCGTTCTATAAACTTGCCGCAAAATATCACCCTGATAAAAAAGGAGGAGATGAGGCCAAGTTTAAAGAAGTAAATGAAGCGTATCAAACTTTATCTGACGAAAAGAAACGTAAGGAATACGATACTTATGGTCAAACATTTAATGGTCAAGGTCCTATGGGTGGAGGAGGTTTCGGAGGGTTTAATCAATCAGATTTCGGGGATATGCAATTTGATTTTGGAGACCTTGGAGATATTTTTGGTGATATGTTTAGTGGAGGAACGCGCGGTGGACATCAACAAAAAAGAGGGCGAGATATTTCTCTTGAAATTGATGTACCTTTTACAGAAGCAATTTTTGGAACAGAAAGAAATGTTTTACTTTCAAAAGTAAGCACTTGTAAAACTTGTTCAGGCTCTGGTGCTAAAGTTGGCACAAAATTAAAATCTTGTACTACTTGTAATGGCCAAGGAAAACTTCACGAGGTGAAGAAAACTTTCATGGGTAATTTCCAATCAGTTCGCACATGTGATAATTGTCGCGGTACAGGAAAAGTTCCAGAAGAAAAATGTCACGATTGCAAAGGTCATGGCGTTGTAAATAGTCGCGAAGAAGTAAATATTGCTATTCCTGCAGGAATCTCAAACGGGGAAATGATACGCATGACACAAATGGGTGAAGCGGTTGCTGGTGGTACAACAGGAGATCTTTATGTAAAAATAAATGTTACTCCACACAAAGTATGGAAAAGAGAAGGAAATGATTTGTCTATAGTTCACGAAATTAAATTAACAGATGCATTACTTGGTGTGAAGCATGTGATTGATGGACTAGATGGAAAAATTGAAATTGATATTCCAGCAGGCGCCGCAACTGGTGAAGTCTTACGTGTGAGAGCACGTGGTGTACCACATCTTCATGAAAAAAGTCGTCGTGGTGATGTACTTGTGAAGCTTCACATAAATATGCCAAAGAAATTATCAAAGAAGGCGATGTCCTACATCGAAGGTCTCCAAAACGAGGGTTTATAACCTTAAAATTATTTCATCTACTTTGTCGCTACGGAATTTTTCTTCGTCGAAGTACTCCTTCGTACATCTCCTAGAAAAATTCCTAGGCTCCTCGTATCTAAAACAATTTTAAGGCTATAAAAGAAAGATGCTCGAAGTTTAGATAAGTTCAAAACAAGAAATGCGTGGCCACTTCGTGGCCACGCATTTCTTTGGTATAATATAATCATGTCAAAGAAAATTTTAGTTTCTGGAATTAAACCAACAGGTAAGCTTCATTTTGCAAATTACTGGGGTGCTATGAAGCAAAATATAGATCTAGCAAATAGTGGTGAATATGAAAGTTATGTCTTTTTAGCTGATTATCATGCATTAACTACAGTAAGAAATGGGGATGAGCTTCGTAATCAAACTTTAGAAGCAGCAGCTTCTTACATTGCTTGCGGGTTAGATACTTCAAAAGCAATTCTTTTCAAACAATCTTCCGTTCCAGAGGTTACAGAACTTACATGGGTTTTCAATAATTTGGTTACTGTCCCATTTATGATGCGTGCTCATGCATTTAAAGATAGTGAAGCAAAAGATAAAGAAGTAAATGTTGGTGTATTTGATTATCCAGTTCTTATGGCAGCAGATATTCTTATTTATGGTGCTGATATTGTTCCAGTTGGTTCTGATCAAAAACAACACGTAGAGTATGCTCGTGATATCGCGGGCTATTATAATCGTGCTTATAACACAGAAGAATTTAAACTTCCAAAAGATTATATTTTAGAATCTGTAGCAACCTTGCCAGGGGTAGACGGTAAAAAGATGAGTAAAAGTTATAACAATCACATTGAACTTTTTGCCCCTGATGAAGATTTAAAAAAACGTGTTATGAGTATTGTGACAGATAGTGCCACACCAGAAGAAAAGAAAAATCCAGACGAAAATAACATTTATAAAATTCATAAACTTTTCTTAACAAAAAAAGAGGACGGAACTTTACGTGCAAAATTTGAAAATGGTGGTTATGGATACAAGGAAGCAAAAGAAGATTTATTTGCAACCATTCTAAAGTGGCGTGATGGTAAAAAAGAAATTTACGATGACTTAATGGCTAATCCAGAAAAGATTACGGATATTCTAAAAGATGGTGGTGAAAAAGCAAAATCTCGCGCCGAATTAACAATGCAAAAAATCCGCTCCCAAGTTGGATTGGAATAAGATATAAGAAGTAAGTAGAATGGAGTAAGGAGTACGAAACACATGCATTTTGTCATTCCCGCGCAGGCGGGAATCCAGTATTTGTATTTCCATTAAAAATTATTTGAGCATTATCTTATTGTGTCTTTTTGAAAATTGGAAATTGATAATTGAAAATTAATTCATTTGTGCTAGTATAAAACTAAGGCATTGATGAAATTAACAACTTCGGAGCCTTTACATTTTAATAATTAAAGTGGCTACAATAAGTAGCAATGTATGGTGGCACCACGGTTCCCGTAATCGTCCGTACACAAATAGAATTTCGTATGTCTATTTGTTTACGGTTATTTTTATGCCTAGAACATATATCAAAGACATTGCCACACATGTGGGAGAGGAGGTTTTGGTGAAAGGTTGGGTGGATGTGCGTCGTGACCAGGGGAAAATGGTCTTTTTAGACCTGCGTGACGTCACAGGAAAGGTTCAGGCGGTAGTATTGCCAAATCATGTAGAAGCACTCGGAATTGCAGAAAAAGTGCGTCCTGAGTGGGTTTTGGCCGTTACAGCAAAGGTTAATAAACGCCCAGAAAGGAATATAAAGGTAGATGTTATAAATGGCGATGTAGAGCTTGAAGTCCTATCTATTGAAGTCTTAAATGAAGCGGAAACACCAGCTTTTGATGTATCAAGTGACGGTCGTGAAATTGGTGAGGAAAATAGACTTGAGAAAAAATATCTTGATCAACGTCGCCCAAGAATACAAAGAAATATTAGAATGCGTCACCAAGTTATAAACTATGTACGTAATTATTTTAACGAGCATGGTTTTATAGAAGTTGATACACCATTACTTACAAATCCAACACCAGAAGGATCACGTAGTTATCTTGTACCTGCTCGTTTATATCCCGGTAGTTTTTACTCACTTCCACAATCACCACAACAATACAAACAGTTGCTTATGGCGGGTGGTTTTGAAAGATATTTCCAAATTGCAAAATGTATGCGAGATGAAGATACTCGTGGAGATCGTCAACCAGAATTCACTCAGATGGACTTGGAAATGAGTTTCGTAACTCGTGAAGATGTGATGAAAATAAATGAAGAAGTATTAATTAAAATCGTTACAGATTTATTCCCAGAGAAAAAAATACAGCAAGTTCCATTCCCAATATTTACTTATAAAGAAGTGATGGAAAAATATGGAAATGATAAACCAGATATACGTGAAGACAAAAATGATCCAAACCTTTTAGCTTTTTGTTGGATAATTGACTTTCCAGCTTTTGAAAAAACAGGAACTGATAACGTAGACGGAACAGGTGAGTGGACATTCACACATAATCCATTTACAGGAATTCAGGAAGCTTATAAAGCAGACTTCTTGGCAAAGAAAAATATTGGCGATATTCTTTCAACTCAATATGACATCGCTATGAATGGTTATGAAATCGGTGGTGGAGGTATCAGACTTCACAAAGCAAATGAATTAAAAACATCATTTGAAATTATGGGTTACAGTGAAGAACGTATTGAAAGTAATTTCGGACACATGCTTCGCGCACTTTCTTCAGGTACCCCACCACACGGAGGTATCGCTTGGGGATTAGATAGACTTCTCATGATTCTATTAAACGAACCAAATATTCGTGAAGTAATTCCTTTCCCAAAAACTGGTGAAGGAAAGGACTTATTGATGCAAGCACCATCTCCAGCTGGAGATAAGGCATTAAAGGAATTAAAAATTAGTATAGGAAAATAATTATGAAAAATAATTTAAAGAAAATATTTCTGATTCCGTTTATATTAGTTTTAATTTGTTTATTTATTTCATTTTTGGAATATAAACATATTACACATATAAATAAATACGATTATGTGAGTTTTAGTCTTAAAGAAAACTTGCCTAGTTGTGGAACTTTCTTGGAAGCAAGAAAGAACATCTTACATGAATGTAAAAATTTTTTTGAATTCATGACAAATCGCCCAGCACCGCTTGATTTAGTCTTAACTATATCAGTTTTTGTTATGTCTTTTCTCTTGTCTTTATTTTATTTTCTATTTAATAAAAATAAGAAGTATTTCTATTCTGCTTTTGTGATTCTTGTTGTGGTATTTTTAGTTTTATATTTAGTATATATAAATTTAAATGATCCAGATGCTTTATTCTTAACAGGAGAATTGAAATAATTTATAGTCAGCAGTGGTATAATTATATATATGAAGAAGTTACTATTTACGGCTTTTTTGTTGTCATCTACTTACATCAGTGTTTTTGCTGCGAATATCCCTTTTGATAAGGCTATATGGATTCCTTATTGGCAAAAAACAGCCGGAGCAAGTAGTACAATGGCCAACTTAGATAAAGTTACTCAAATAAGTCCTTTTGCTTTTGAACTGCAAACTAACGGCACTATAAAGGATGCTCTAAAAATAAATGAAGAACCTTGGCTTTCTCTTATATCTTCTGCTAAAAAGAAAAACGTAAAAATTTATCCAACAATTTTATCTTTCCCTCATAATGATAATGAAAAAAAACTTCAGTATCTACTCTTAGCTCAAAAGAAAAAACGTGCAGCCCATGTGTTTGCAATTACAACTCTTGTAAAGAAAAATAAATTTGATGGTATAGATATTGATTACGAGGCGAAACTTGCTGAAACAAAACCATATTTTTCTGCTTTTTTGACTGAACTTTCAACTGCGCTCCATAAGGATAAAAAGAAACTAATTTGTACCGTAGAAGCCCGTACACCACCAGAATCAAAATATGCCACAACATCAAAAGAAATACTTTCAAAAGTAGATTACGCAAATGATTATAAAATTATTGGAAAAGTTTGTGATCAAGTTCGCATCATGGCTTATGACCAAGCGGGGGACGATGCTAACCTAGTTATTCAAAATAAAAATGTAGGAAATGTTTACAAACCAGTTGCTGACATTGAATGGGTAAAAAGGGTTTTAAATTTAGCCTTGTGGGATATTCCTGCTAAAAAAATACTTTTAGGTGTACCAACCTATGGATATAAATATGAAATAATACCCGCTACAGCAACAAGCTCTACGCAGTATTCAAGAATTGGTTCAATGAATTTCAATTATGCCAATGATTTAGCTAAAAGCTTAAACAAAACCCCAATTCGTAGTAGCGGTGGTGAGCTTAGTTTTACTTATGGAACAACTACCGATATAAGTGAAAAATCTTTAGGTATTTATAAGGAATATTTAGTTTGGTATTCTGATTCTATTGCTATTGCAGATAAAATACGTATTGCAAAAATTTATGAACTAGGAGGAGTTGTTGTATTTAAAATAGACGGTGGTAACGATCCAAATATTTGGCAAGTATTAAAATGAGAGCGTTTATTTGTTAGCATGTAGCGTTTAGAAAATACGTATACGTCTTCATTGGATATTCCTATACGCTAAACGCTATACGCTGATATACTATCTACAATATGGAATTTAATGTTAAATTAGATCGCTTCGAAGGACCGTACACAAAACTTCTTGACTTAATTGTGGAGAGGAAACTTTCTATTACAGAAATATCTCTTGTTACAGTAGCCGATGATTATATAAATTATATAAAATCTTTAGATACAAAAGATCATGGAGATATTTCTCAATTTATCCTAGTGGCATCTACTTTAATGCTAATGAAAGCAAAATCTCTTTTGCCTGGCATAGTTTATACAGAAGAAGAAGAAAAGCAGGTCCACGCTCTAGAGCATAAATTAGAAATTTACAAAGTTTTACTAGATGCCTCTAAGCTTATTCATGATGTTTATGATAAAAATATTTTGTATGAACGTGAAAGAATTTCTTATAAAGGTAAAGCTTTTTTTGTACCGGATGCAAGAGCAACAAAAGAAATGCTTCAATCAATCGCACTTCTAACACTTTCTGCTTTTACCACACCAAAACAGATTTTTCACGTTTCAGTTGAGCAAGCTCTTCGCATAGAATTGGTTATTGAAAACTTACTAAAAAGAGTTTCTAATGCGCCGACAGTCACTTTAAATAGCTTAGCAGAAGTAGCTACTAATTTTACAGAAAGAAAAAAACTTTTAATTATAAATTTTATAGCATTACTAGAACTTATAAGAAAGGGGAGTATCTCTGCTTCACAGACAACTAAAACTGGCGATATATATATAAGCAGTAACATTTAATGCTCGTGTTACAATAATAATATATGTTAGAAAAAATAATTACCATTTTATATATCTCAGGTGAACCAATCTCGATTACCTCTATTGCAGAACTTTTACAAATAGAATCTAAATCAATAGAGGAAATATTACCAGAAGTCGAAAATAAAATAAAAGAAATTGGACTTTTGCTTTTAAAAAACAAAGAAGAGATCTCTATAGTAACAGACCCTTCACAGGCACAAACAGTTGAAAGTTTCTGGAAGGAGGAATTAAAGGGGGATTTAACTCCAGCAACCCTTCAAGTTCTTTCTATTATTGCTTATTTAGGAAATCCAACACGGCAAACCATCTCTTATATTCGAGGGGTTCAATCAGCTCAATCAATTCGTACACTTTCTGTTCGTGGTTTAATTAAAAGAGATGGTGAAGTTTGTGTTTTAACAGGTGAAGCTCTTAAACATTTAGGAATTACAAAAATTGATGAGTTACCACAATACGAAAGTATAAAAAATGAATTACTAGAGAAGATGAAAGTGTCTGAAAAATAATTTATTATGATGGATCATGTAAAAAAAGACTTTGCTGTTTTATGGGCTATATACATATTGGCAGTAGTATTTTTAGTTTTAATATCCGCATTTGCAGTTCCACTCTCTATTAAAAAAATGGGAATCTTTGTCCCAACACCTAAAAAAGAAAAAATTATTACTGGTTATTATGAAAAAACTTCTTTTGATAATTTAGAGATAAAGGCTAAATCATATCTTGTTTATGATGTTTTAACAAAAAAAGTTATTGTTGGTAGAAATGAGTATGAAAAATATCCATTAGCTAGTATTACAAAAATAATGACAGCCTTAACTGCTATCGATATTGCCTCTAGCTCTTCAAAAATAATGGTTACAAAAGGAAGTATAGATGGTAGTTATGATTTGGGTTTAAAAGAAAAACAAGAACTTACTTTGAAAGAACTATTAAAATATACTTTAGTTTTTTCCTCAAATGATGGAGCGCAATTAATTGCCGATAAATTACTTGGTAGAGAAAATTTTATTGAAAGAATGAATCTGTATTCGTATAATCATGGCCTTGATTTAAAGTTCACACAACCAGCAGGTTTAGATGTTAATGGTAAATTAGGTGGCTTAGGTAGTGCTTATGACGTAGCTCGTATGATGGCTTTAGCAAGAATAGAGCTGGGAGACATATTAGATTCAACAACAAAAACTAGAGTTAGTGTAAATTCTTCAACCGGTTCTATTGTTGGTATTCCAAATACTAATCAATATATAGACCAATTTATTGGAGTTGAAGCTTCAAAAACAGGATATACAGACGGTGCTGGTGGTAATTTAGTTTTATCGATAGACGCTTACTTAGGACACCCTGTAATTATAGTTATATTAGGATCAACGAAAGAAGCTAGATTTTCTGATGCTTATAATCTATATTTAGCTCTCATTAAGAGTATTAGATAGAATTTAGGTTTTTAATCCTTTAAAACAAGGATTTTTATAAAGTAATTCACTAGCAATCGACAAGCCAATACTGCTATACTTAGCAAAATATCATGGCAACACTTGATTCAATTAAAATTCTCTTACCAGCCATTATCACTTTTCTTATTGGTATATTAATTGCCCCTCCTTTTATAAGGCTTTTAACAAAATACAAACTTTGGAAGAAGAAGAATGTCTCCACCACCATAGACGGTAAGTTAGCTACAATTACTGCATCTTTACATAATGATGAAGGATCTCCAGTCCCAAGGTTGGGTGGTTTCATTGTCTGGTTCTCTGTAATTGTAACGGCTTTAGCTCTTTGGGGAATATCTAAAATTTATCCAACAGGAATAACACTTAAATTAGACTTTATATCTCGTAATCAAACATGGCTACCATTAATGGCGATGTTGGTTGGTGCTTTTGTTGGAGCACTTGATGATTTACTCGTCGTCGAAGCTTTCGGTAGTAGATTAAATTCTTATATAGGTGGAGGATTATCTTTTCCAATAAGACTTCTTGCTGTTTCTTCACTAGGCCTTTTTGCTGGTTGGTGGTTTTATGCAAAATTAGGTGTAAATAGTATTTACATTCCTTTTTATGGAAACGTAATGTTGAGTGGTGCCCTTTTTATTATATTTTTTATATTAGTGACACTGGCTCTTTTTTCAACTGGAGTTATTGACGGTATAGATGGACTTTCAGGTGGTGTTATGAGTGCTGTATTTACTGCTTACGGCATGATTGCTTATATTCATGGACAAATAGATATAGCAACACTATGTTTTGTCTTCGTTGGAGCAATACTTGCATTTTTATGGTTTAATATTCCACCAGCAAAATTTTATCTTTCAGAAACTGGAATGTTAGCGCTATCATTATCACTTTCTGTTATAGCTTTCCTGACTAACGCCGTTATGTATCTTCCGATAATTGCATTACCTCTAGTTGTTAGTACTTTATCTGTTATATTACAACTTGCTTGGAAAAAATTATTTAAAAGAAAACTATTTTTAGTGGCTCCACTTCATCATCATTTTCAAGCAAAAGGTTGGCAATCTCAAACAGTAACAATGAGGTATTGGATAGTGTCTTACATGTGTGCAATGCTTGGGGTTGTTATAGTTTTAATAAGTTAAATTCTTATGTTCAACAGAATAGATAAAAAACTTTTTGTTACAATAATTATTATCTTAATTTTTGGATTAATAATTTTTGGTTCAGCCGCCCTTGGAGTTCTTTCTTCAAATGAAGTTAAATTTTATTCTGTTATAAAAACACAATTAATATATGCATTAATAGGTGGGACTCTGGCTTTAATAATTGGAATATCTATTCCCTACAAATTTTATCAAAAATATGCTTACATAATTTTTGGATCATCTCTAATTTTCACAACACTAGTTTTTTTACCAGGCTTATCCAAATATCACGGGGGAGCTCATAGGTGGATAGATATAGGCTCTTTCTCTCTTCAGCCGAGCGAAACACTGAAACTAGCTTTCATAATTGCAGTGGCTGCTTGGTGTACTAAATATCGATCACTTTTTAAAAATTGGAAATATGGTTTATTGCCATATTTGATTGGAGTCGGATTGGTTTCTTTAATAATGCTTTTACAACCAGACTTTGGAACATACTTAGTTATGGTAACTGCATCTTTTGCTGTTTACTTTATTGGTGGAGCAAGAAAGAAACAAATATATACTTTAATTTTTTTGTGTATCATCGGTTTTGTAACATTAATTTCAGTTCGACCATATATGTTAGAAAGAGTAAAAACTTTTTTTAATTCATCACATGATGTCCGTGGTTCATCTTGGCAACTCAATCAATCATTAATAGCTGTCGGTTCTGGAGGTGCTTTGGGTCGTGGATTAGGTCAAAGTGTTCAGAAATTTAATTATTTACCAGAACCAATAGGGGATTCAATATTTGCTGTTATGAGTGAGGAATTAGGCTTCTTGGGTGTTATAATTATTGTTATTTTATATGGTATAGTAGGTATACGTGGATATATAATTTCCATGTATGCTGAAGATCAATTTGGAAGACTTCTTTCAATTGGTATTGTTATCATTATAATTTCTCAGGCAATGATAAATATTGGTTCCATGCTTGGAATAATGCCTCTAATGGGAGTACCTTTACCACTTGTTTCTCATGGTGGTACAGCTCTTATGGCAGCATTATTTGAATTAGGTGTGCTTTTAAATATTTCAAAGACTTCAATAATAGTATGAAAATAGTAATTACAGGAGCTGGTGGTGGTCATTTTTATCCGTTAATCGCGGTTGTTGAGCGTATCTATAAAGAAGCTTTTGTACAAAAAATTGTTCAACCAGAAATTTATTTTATTTCTGATCAACCTTATGATGAAAAAGCTTTGTTCGAACTTGGTATCAAATTTATAGAAATACCCGCTGGGAAATTAAGAGTATATCCATCTTTTTTAACTGTAACTGATTTGTTTAAAACATTTTATGGAATGATTCGTGCAATTTTTGTTTTATATAAAATTTACCCAGATGTTATTTTTACTAAGGGTGGTTACGCTAGTTTTCCAACCATTTTTGCAGCAAGGATTTTATCTATACCTGTTTTTGTCCATGAAAGTGATACAGTTCCAGGAAGAACAACAAAGTGGGCTGGTAAATTTGCTACAAGAGTAGCTCTTTCATATACAGAAGCCTCTTCATTTTATCCAAAAGAAAAAACTGCCCTAACCGGTCAACCAATCAGAGAAGCAATGATGCCACCACAAAACTATGAGCGCATATATGGAACAAAAGATAGACCTGTTATTTTGATAATTGGTGGATCTCAAGGGAGTCAAACACTTAACGAGGCCGTTTTAAAAATACTCCCTGAGCTTCTTAATACTTATGATATTGTTCATCAGTGCGGAACAACTAAGCTAAATGATATAAAAGTTTTTACCGATTCAGTACTAAGAGAACATCAATATAAAGATAGATACTACGTTGAGGGTTTTATTGATGTTGCTTTATTTTATCCTAAAGCAGATATAGCGATAACAAGAGCTGGTTCTATGATATTTGAATTAGCTCTTTGGCAAATTCCTATGATAATAGTACCGATACCAGAAACAATTAGTCGAGATCAGCGATCAAACGCTTATACAGCAGCATCATTAGGTGTGGCTGTTGTGATAGAAGAAACCAATTTATCATCCAGTGTTCTTACGAATGAAATAAAAAAGATACTAGATGATAAAAATACTTATAAACGTATGTCATCTAGCTGTAAAACTTATGATCTTTCCCGTGAAGCTGCTTCAACTATTGCACGTGAAATAATTCGCATAGGACTTAGCCATTACGATTAAAATATGCAAAATATAAACACTAAAATAGTAACGCGTTTTGCACCATCCCCAACAGGCTTTATGCATGTAGGTGGTATTCGTACTGCACTTTACGCTTGGGCGTGGGCAAGAAAAAATAGTGGGATCTTTATTCTACGTATAGAAGATACAGATAAGTCACGAGAGGTAGAGGGATCCATTCCACACATAATAGAGTCCCTAAAATGGCTTGGTTTAACCTGGGATGAAGGAATTGATATAGGTGGCCCACATGCACCATATCTTCAGTCGGAGCGTATTTCTTCATATCAAAAATATGCAAAAATTTTAATAGAAAAAGGATTTGCATATCCTGATCCTTTTACAGAAGAAGAAGTCTCAGCTTTTAGAGCTACAGCAGAAAATGAAAAACGTGCTTTTCTTTATAGAGAACACAGGCCAGCTACAATATCTGTTTGGGATGGTAAAAGTCCTCTTCGTTTTAAAGTTCCTGAAATAAAAAGCTACAAATGGAATGATGCAGTAAGAGGGGAGTTAACAGCAGGGGAAGAAGCCCTAGATGACTTTATTCTAATTAAGAGTGATGGCTACCCAACATATAACTTTGCTCATATTATTGATGATTTTGAAATGGGTGTAACACATGTAATGCGTGCTGATGAATTTATTGCCTCTACTCCTAAATTTTTATCATTATATGAAGCACTTGATATAACTCGACCTATACTTGTTACACTACCACCAATCTTGTCTCCAGAAGGAAATAAGAAACTAGGAAAACGTGATGGGGCCAAAGATATTTTAGAGTATAGAAATGAGGGATATTTACCAGAAGCGATGTTTAACTTTTTAGCATTTTTAGGCTGGAATCCAGGTGGGGAACAAGAAATAATGACGCCTGACGAAATATGTGAACATTTTTCTTTAGACCGTATCCATAAAAATGGTGCTATGTTTAATGAAGAAAAATTACTTTGGATGAACAAAGAACATATCAAGAGAAAGTCTAAAGAAGACCAACTGGCAGCGATTAAACCACATATGGCAGAATATAGTGATGATATTTTAGAAAGATTATTACCAACAATAATAGACAGGATAAACACTTATGGAGAACTTGATTCTCTAAAGAATGGAGAATTTGGATTTTTTGTAAATCGTCCAGATATAGACAAAGAAAGAGTTCTATTCAAAGATGATGGAGCACATCTTGCAGCCAACCACTTAAATAATATAAAAAAAATATTAGCTGATACTGATTTTTCATCTGTAGATATTATTAAACAAGCGCTTATGCCTTATGCTGAAAAAGAAGGGAAAGGAAATGTTCTTTGGCCTTTACGTATGACTTTATCTGGCCAAGAGAAGTCAGTGGATCCTTTTACTATTTGTTTCGTACTCGGAAAAGCAGAAACTATAGTGCGTATTAATGAAATTAATAATAAGCTAGACTCATAATTATTTTAAATAATGCATGACTCTCAGATCTTTTTCATTATCAATAATTATAACTATACTTACAATACCGCTTTTTATTCATGCCCAAACTGCTGATGAATTACAAGCAAATATAAATTCTCTATCTACAAAAATACAGGCACTTGATAAGGAAATTGCTGATTTTAATAAAAAAATTAGCCAGACACAAGGAGAAGCAAAAACATTAAAGCAAGCTTTAGCATCTTTGGAATTAAGACGTACAGCTTTAAACAAAGAAATAGATTTATCAAAATTAAAAATAGTCGAGACTCAAGGAAAAATTTCTAATACACAAAGTAAAATTTATGTAACCGAAAATACTCTCGATAAAAACAAGAGAGCCTTATCTGAAGCTTTGAGATCCTTAGTAAACAATGAGCAGTCTTTACCTCCACTGATTAATGCCTTATCTCCAGGATCCCATTTGTCTGATACTTTAAATGCTGCAAAACAAGGTGAAGATGTTTCAAAAGCTATAAATGAAAAAGTCAAAACTTTAGCCGAAACAAAAACAACTTTAGCCACACAAAAAGCTGTATATGAAACAAGTAAGCAAAAATTAGAAGATTTAAATAGTGCTTTAATAGATCAAAAACAGCTGGTTGAAGTAACGTCTAAAGATAAAAATGATTTGTTAGCTAAAACTAAAAATAAGGAGATCGAGTATCAAAAACTTCTATCTGATAAAAAAAATAAAAGGGAAAGTTTAGAAGCTGAAATGTCAGACGTAGAATCAAAACTTAAAGTTATAGTTGATATAACAAAACTTCCTAAATATGGGAAGGGAGTTTTAAAATACCCGTTAGCAAATCCTGTTATTACTCAGTACTTTGGCAATACGGTTTTTGCTAGCGGAAAATATAATGGAGCCGGTCATAATGGAATAGATTTTGGAGCAAAAATAGGTACTCCTATTTTATCAGCAGATACAGGTATTGTTATTGGTACAGGTAACACTGATACTGCTTGTAGAGGTGTGTCTTATGGTAAGTGGATTCTTATCCGTCATACAAATGGTTTAACAACTTTATACGGACACTTATCTGTAATACAAGCTACAGCTGGACAGTCTGTGGTGACTGGACAAAAAATTGCTTTATCTGGTAATACAGGATATGCAACTGGGCCACACTTACATTTCACTGTTTACGCATCAGATACTGTACATGTAACAAGTCCCACGGAATACAAAAGTAAGGTTTGTGGCACATATTTAATTATGCCAATCTCTCCTAAAGATGGATACCTTAATCCTTTACCTTATTTATAAACAAGAACAGAAATTTAATTTTTATTGTATACTATTTATTATATGATTACATTTACAATCCCAGCATTTATTCTTATTTTATTTACAAGCTTTCTAGTAGGTGTTGTTTTAACATCTTGGATCTTGATGTTTAAACTTTCCTAATTTAATAGGGGAGTAGGGGAAAGGGAAGTTTATAGCTAATAGTCTATCGTTTACAGAAAGAAATCCCCGATGGGCGTCCCCCGTTTTTTGTGTAGATTTAAATGTGCTTAATTATTTTTATATTAATCAATAAAGAAGATTGTATGAGTACACCGTAAAGTACCAATGTAAGACATTAAAAATATTTTAGGGTATCTATTTTTTAATGTCTCACATCAGCTACGATCTTTTACGACATATCGTTGCTACAAGCCATTCTTGGCAACGGTATGTCGTAAAAGATATATTGTGCGACATTAGACCTATAAGAAAAACCCCTTCTATAAGCATATTTAAAAGCTTAAATATTTAAACATTAAAAGTAACACACTAACTTAGAATTAAAAATAGCTACAAACAATTTTAAATTTAAAAACTTCCCCACCCTTTTATCTTTAAACTTTTAAATATTTAAATCTGACTCGGTTGACTTTAGTGTTTTGCTTAAGTAGTATTACTTTTTGTGAGCCCTTTAAAAAATGCTTTGGGCCTATACCTCAATCTTTTAATTTTTTGGAGTGATAACAATGACTGACATCACATTGACCCCGGAAGAAAATTTGTCGTCTAAAGGCGCCTTCCTTGCCTACTTAAAGGCACAAGGCCTAGCAAAACTTTCTGACAGAACATGCTATGTAGCACGCGCCTACGGACGTGAAGAAACCTTTTGTGTACGTGGAACACGAATCACCTTGTGTTTAACTGACAAAATAAAGTTATCACAATCTTTGCCAGATGTGTTTGAAGGCACAGAAAAAGGATACACATTTTATGTCATATCCTCTCTGGAAGACGACTTCAAGTTGAGTCCATTTTGGGACGAACTTGAGAGTCTACTACTAGAAGCAGACAGACTCAAACTGGAAAGAGTTTTGTTAACGCTTGTCATGTGGTTGATTAAATGGAAAATCAAATCCAAATAACAGAAAAGTTATTGCCGTCGAACCATCGTACCCAGCCTAGCCACCTGGGTACATTTTTGCCTTCAATACTTAGCTTGCTAACAGTTACATATAAATGCTATACTAGTTGTATATGAAGCCAGTTTGCCTAAATCCGGCCACAGTAGTCCACCCGCATGATTTTTCTAAAAGTTTTATGTACTCAATACATCAGATGTATTTTTTAGTACAAAAACACCTTGAGCAATCTCTACTTAAATCAAAATCTATTTCCTTTTCTCAGTTTATGATTTTAGTAGGATTTCATTGTTCAAAAGAATTCCCTGTATCTCAATCTTTAATTGCCGAACGTCTTTATTTAACTGAAGCCACTGTTAGTAGACATGTTTCAACCCTAGTCTCCCTTGGTCTACTCTCTAGAAATGATGATAAAGAAAACCGTCGTAAACATATTATTAACATAACAACTAAAGGAAAAAAGGTTTTTGAATCTGCTCAGAAGATAATAGATGAAGAATTAAATTCTATTTTCTCGGTAATTAAAGAAAAGGACCGTGAAAGTATTATGAAAAATTTTGGTGGGGTTTTATCAGTACTTCTATCAAAGAAGTAAAATAATTTTTAATTTTATGAACAAACATCTTGAAAAGATAATAAACGATAGCAAAGATATTAAAAATCAACTATGTAACTGGTATAAAGAATTAGCTAGAGCTAAGCAAATTGGGGTTGCTCTGGTGATTATCTTAATTGTCATCATGCTTATTAGAGTGCTAGCTGGAACAACAATTACAGTGGAAGTCACAAATTCCCCTCGTTCTGTAAAATTAGCTTTAGTAAGTGAGTTAGCTAATAATGGATCTTCTTTACCATTATTAGGAACTATTACTTCAACAAGTGAAGCAACAGTTCGAGCAGAAAGTTCTGGTAAATTAACTCGTGTTTATAAAAAACTTGGTGACTATGTTTCAACAGGAACAGTTATTGCTGAATTCGAAAACTCTGCAGAAAGAGCTTCCGTTATGCAGGCTGAAGGTGCTTATGATGCTGCAAAAGCTGCCCGTGATATTTCAAGAGTAAATGGTGTTACTACTGATTCTTCCCTATCTGATGTAAAAACAAGCGCAATAAACGTTATTTCAAGTGCGTATATAAATATGGATGACATCATTCATGTTAAAACAGATTCTGCTTTCTCAAATCCTCGTAACCAAGATGCTAAATTTAATATATCTGTTCCTGATATGAGTTTGACCTTATCACTTGAAGCTAGTCGTAAAAAAATAGAATTTATTTTAATTGCTCGTGAAATAAAAAATCGTACGCTTACACAATCTAGTGATTTGATTTCAGAATTAAATACTGTACGAACAGAAGCTGAGACCATTAAATCATATTTAGATGACTTAGCTACTGCTTACTCAAAGTCTCTGCCTGATAATAATTTTTCTCAAGCTAATATTGATTCTGCAAAAACAATTATAGGAGGCACACGTTTAACTATTGCAGGAACTATTTCATCAATAGTTGGATCAAGAACTGCTCTTAATAATAGTTTAGCTGCTCAAGATATTGCAGGAAAAACTTCTGGTACAGGATCCTCTGTAACGACGTCCGATGCTCAAGTCAAGAGTGCTGAAGGAACATATAACGCTGCACTTTCTCGTCTTGAAAAAACAGTTATAAGAAGCCCAATTAATGGCACACTTAATTCCCTTTCAATAGAAACCGGTGATTTCATTTCTGCATTTACAGAAGTTGCTGTTGTTTCAAATAATGGCGCGCTTGAAGTATTGGCTTATGTAACAGATGAAGATGCTAAAAGAATACAAAATGGAAACGAAGTAACAATAAATGATGGAATAAAAGGAATGGTTACTCGCATAGCAGGAGCTATTGATCCTCGTACAAAAAAGATAGAAGTTCGTATTGGAATAGTTGATAAAAATGCTTCTTTAGTGAATGGTCAATCTGTTCGTTTAAATATAACAAAGGCAAAACAAGTAATCACAACAATCTCTGGACCGATCAAAATTCCCTTATCAGCCTTAAAATTGACACCTAACGGTACTTTTGTATTTACTATCAGCTCTACAAGCTCTTTAGTTGATATTACAGTTAAAGAAGGAGCAATTATGGGCGAAGAAATACAAATTCTTTCTGGTTTAACAGGAAATGAATCCATAGTCGTAGATGCTCGCGGTCTAAAAGAAGGCACTGTCGTAACCGTATCCCAGTAATTGATTTTGTATGTATTCGTATTAACTCCTAACCCCTAACTCCTAACTTCTAACTTCTAACATCTACTCCTATGCATAATCTCTGGACATTTTTCCTAAAGAAAAGAGCCTTCACATATTTACTTATGACAGTACTTATTATGACTGGACTATTTTCTCTAATATCTATACCAAAAGAATCTGCCCCTGAAGTTGTTATTCCTGTTGGGATTGTATCAACTGTGCTTCGTGGTGCATCTGCCGAGGATACTGAAAAATTAATTACAGATAAACTAGAAAGTGAAATTGGAAATGTTGAAAATATAGATAAAGTGACATCTTCTTCTCGTGAAGGCATATCTATAATTACTGCCCAATTTAATGCAAGCGCTAATATAGACAAATCCATTCAAGATTTAAAAGATGCGGTGGACCGTGTTAAAGGTGAACTTCCAGCTGATGCGACAGAACCAATAGTGACAAAAATAAATTTTTCGGATCAACCGATGGTTATAATGTCTATTTCAGAAGACTTATCCCCTGCTGGACTAACTGCTTTGGGGGACGATTTAAAAAAAGAATTAAAAAAAGTTGATGGAGTTTCTAAAGTTGAAATATCTGGAACACGTAAACGTGAAATACAAGTTGTTATTAGAAAAGCGGAGTTGGCAAATTACGGTTTAAGTCTTAATCAAGTTATCTCTGCCATACAAGGAGCTAACGCATCTTTCCCTATTGGAAACATAACTGTAGCTGACATTGATTATCCAATAAAGTTTGCTGGATCAATTGAAAATGCTGTTGAGATTCCGAATATAACAATTCAATCATCAAATGGTGTTCCTGTGTATTTACGTGACATTGCTTTCATTGCGGACGGTCTTGCTATACCTACGACATTTTCAAGAGTATCTGTTGGAGGTTTACCATCTGAGAATGCTCTTACTCTTAATATATACAAAAAATCTGGTGGTGATGTAACAAAAATTTCGAAAGCCGTATTAGATAAAATAGAAGAATTAAAATCTACAAAATTAACTGGGGCAAAAGTAGTAACTTCTTTAAATAGTGGTAATTTAGTTAAAAAAGATTTGACTGAACTTACAAAAACAGGACTTGAAACCGTAGCTCTTGTTATGCTTATGCTTTTCTTGACTATTGGTTGGAGAGAATCTCTTGTCGCTGGATTATCTATTCCTCTTTCGTTTGTTATTGCTTTTACAGGACTTTATCTCTCTGGAAATACAATTAATTTCATGTCATTGTTTTCACTTATTCTTGCTATAGGTATTTTGGTTGACTCGGGTATTGTAGTGGCCGAAGCCATACACACTAGACTTAAAAAATATGGATCAGCTGAAGGCGCGGCTGTTGCTTCTATAAAAGAATATGCTTGGCCATTAATTGCGGGAACAATGACGACAGTTGCGGTATTTGCACCACTATTTTTCCTATCTGGTATTGTTGGTAAATTTATATCATCTATTCCATTTACACTTATTTTTGTTTTGATTGCGTCTATTGTAGTTGCTCTTGGTTTCGTTCCCCTTCTTGCAGTTCTTTTAACAAAAGAACATAAAAATAAATTTGAAGAGGCTCAAGAAGTTATATCTATAAAAGTACAAAACTGGTATAAAGAATTTCTTGGTAAGATTTTAGATAATAGAAAGACTCAAAATAAATTCTTCTTAGCATTATTTATAGGGTTTGTTTTAGCTGTTGCAATGCCTGTTACTGGGTTACTTAGAGTTTCATTTTTCCCACAAGGTGATCAAGACTTTGTATTAGTTTCAATAGAAAAACCTCAAGGAACACCACTTGTAAAAACAGATATTTCTGTTCGAGAAGTTGAAGAGGTTTTATACAGTAGTCCTTATATAGAGTCTTTCGTGACAACTGTTGGTGGAAGTTCAGCCCTATCTTCATCAGGCGGTGCTTCAGGTAGTAAATTAGCAAACATTACTGTAATACTTCCAAAGGGCCACAAACTTTCTTCAACTGAAGTTGTAGAAAAATTACGTAAAGATTTAGCTTCAATTAATTCAGCTGATGTAAAAGTTTCTCAACGAAACAATGGACCGCCGGGTGGTGATCCAGTTGTAATTAAATTTACTGGTGATAGCTTGGAAGAAATAGGAGAAGCTACATCTAAAGCGGAAACTATTTTAAATGGTATAGATGGAACTCAAGATGTTACAACTTCATTAAAAGATGATGGGACACAGTTTGAAATAAATATAGATAAAATAAAAGCTACACAAGTTGGATTATCGGCCGCTTCAGTTGCCCAATTACTTCGTGTATCTGTTTCAGGGGTTACAGCAACAACCATCAAAAAGAATGGGACTGATATAGATATTGTTGTTAAGACTGATTTAAATCCATTTTTTGTTAATCCAGAAGACACAATAAAAACAACGCTTGATAGTATAAAAAATATTCCTGTATCAACACCAACTGGCACTATTATTTTAGGATCTGTTTTAAGTACAAAAGTTTCTGAATCACGTGCAACAATTAATCATGAAGACCAAAAACGTATAGCAACTGTTACTAGTAAATTAACAAAAACTGGTAACGCCATTGTTATAACTAATGAATTTAAAAAGCATGAAAAAGAATTAAATCTACCCGGAACTGTTTCTGTAAAATATGGTGGGGACAATGAAGAAGTAAATAAAACTTTTAAAGAAATGGCATTAGCTTTACTTGCTGGTATGGCAGGAATGCTCGCCATTCTTGTGCTTGAATTTAATTCATTTAGATATTCATTCTATTTATTATTCACTATTCCATTATCATTAATTGGAGTATTAGGTGGTCTTACCATAACTGGTCAAGCATTATCATTCTCATCAATGCTAGGACTCATTGCACTCGCTGGTGTTATTATAAATCACGCCATAATTTTACTTGATTCCATATTAAGAAAGCTGGAAAATGAAAGAGAACTAAGAAAATCTGGCCAAGAACATAGTAATCTTCGTGATGTAATTGTAGATGCTTCAGCTGTACGACTACGCCCCATATTCTTAACAACTATTACCACTGTTGTTGGTATGATACCGCTTGCTGGAGTTTCTGCCCTCTGGGGGCCATTAGCATTTGCTATTATGTTTGGACTATCTTTTGCTATGATACTCACTCTTATTCTTATACCAGTCTTCTTTTATAGATACCCAGGAAAGAAGTATAGAGACATGAAGTAGTAAAGAGGTAAGAGTTTAGAGGAAAGAGTAAATACAAAGGACGACAGCTTCGCTGTTGTCCTTTTGAATTTAGCTACATTCTACAGGCTACCAGCTACACGCTGTCTCCTGCAACGAATCCAGTCGTCCAACAAAGTTGAAGACTGTAACCACCTGATGGTCTATCTATGTTTAAAACATCCCCCACTAAATACAAATTTGGAATTAAACGTGATTGCATTGTTTTAAAATCAACTTCTGGAAGTGCTACACCACCTGAAGAAACGATTGCTTTTTCTTTACCAAGTAGTCCCTTAACATTAAGTGGAATTGCTTTCATTATATCAACAAGCTTCACACGGTCTTCACTAGAAACACTATGACAATAAGTTTCTCCATCAATATTTCCCATCTTTAATATTGGAGTTTGTAATGATGCTGGTATTAAAGGATTAAGAACATTTTTTAATTTCTTATTACTTTCTGCAACTAATATATTTTGTAAATCCTGTTTTAATCCACGATTATCTCGTGCTGGGAAAAGGTCAATCATTATATTCACTTCACCATATTTTAAAAGTTCACCAATATCTTTACTCATATTCAAAACAGTTGGACCACTAATACCAACATGAGTGAATAAAAGTTTTCCTTTATATGCTTCTTGTTTCTTATTATTCTGGAAAGTTGTAAGCTTAATATCAATAAGTTTTACACCAGCTACATCTTTTATCCAATTATCATTTAATGCAACAGGAACAAGTGCGAAATTATTATCAACAATAGTATGATTTAATTTTTTAAGCCATTGGAAACCTTCACCCGTTGAACCAGTCTCAGGTCGTGAAGTTCCACCAGTTGCCAACACACAGGCCTTTGTATGAATAGTATTTCCACTTGCTGTTGAGATAATAATATCTCCTGTTTTTTTATCAACTTCAATACCGCGAACATTTGTACTCTTATGTATTACAACATTATTTTTCTGCATGTAATTATAAAGAACATCAAGTACTGATTGAGAAGAATCTGAAACTGGAAATATTCTTCCTTCGTTTTCTTCTTTCGTTGCCATACCTTTATCATTAAAAAAAGAAAGAGTCTTTGTTACATCAAATTGTGAAAATGCCGAAAATAAAAATTGATCATTTCCTTTATACTTTGAAAGCAAAGTTCTATTATCTGGCTTATTATTTGTTAAATTACATCTTCCACCACCTGTTATAAGTAATTTTTTACCAAGGTTTGTATTCTTTTCAAGTAATAATACTTTCTTTCCACGCTCTCCTGCTCTACCAGCCGCCATCATACCTGCTGGACCTCCACCAATGACAATAACATCCCAGATATTATTTTTTGATTTTTCTTGTATCATAATTTAGTTATAACTCATGTTCTTTCGCTTGCTAGCTACAGAACTCTTCGAAGCCAAGCTTCTCGACCATATTTTATTTTCTGTTTTAGTGTGTGGCATGGTGGTTAGTTATTAGTTAATAGTTACTGGTTGATAGTTAAATACTTTTTATCACGTATTCTTTGTATTGTCGTATCATCTAAAATCTAAAGTCTACTGTCTATTGTCTGTCTCTGCCATTCGTACAAAGCGACAGCCGTTGCGTTTGAGGCATTTAATGATTCACATTTATTATCTATTTTTATAGAAAGTTTAAAATCGCAAAGCTCTA
>JBAXLU010000004.1:0-34258 GCA_037134695.1 Candidatus Nomurabacteria bacterium | reverse complement strand
ATGAATAATTGTGACCAACAACTTACTGTATATTAGTATAGCGCTTATGGGGGGGGTGGGAATCGGAAATGTGGGGACAAGCATAAGTTTATAAAGTTAAAAGTTTATAAAGTTCATAAAGCAAACACAGTACAAATGGTGGCCGCTTCGCGGCCACTCTGTATTTACTCTTTCCTCTTTCCTTTATACTTTATCTACTATTTTCGGGTATACTAATCAAATGTTAAAAATCTTAAAACCTACATTAAAAATAATTATCATAATTTTTGCTTTGATAGGCTTAATTCTTTCTCTGGGATACGTCGTAATCAGAGCTGGTCTTACAAAGACCGAAGGTAAAATAGATGTTCAAACTAAAAACTTTATTAAAATTGATTCTGCAAAAAAAGAAAACTATACAACTTTCCCCTTAGCCCATACCCCTGAGTGGATAGCCTTTAGGCAAGCTGTTATAAAAGACAAAACAACAATAGAAAATGTCTCTAAGAAAACAGGAGTATCCGAGAGATTGCTTATATCAATTTTAGTTCCAGAACAAATGAGACTATTCCATAGTGAAAGGCCACTTTTTAAACAAGTTTTTGAACCACTAAAGATTCTTGGTAGCCAAAGTCAATTTTCTTGGGGTATTTTTGGTATAAAAGATGAGACAGCAAGAGATGTAGAAGAACATTTAACAAATAAAAACTCCCCTTTTTATCTCGGTCTCTCATTTGAAAAATATCTTTCTTTTACAAACCAAGGATATAGCGACCAAGAAAGATTTAGTCGTATAGTTGATGAAAAAAATCATATGTATTCATATTTATATACTGCAATATATATATTACAAATAGAATCACAATGGAGAAATGCCGGCTTTCCGATAGATAGTCGACCAGAAATTATAGCTACACTCTGGAATGTTGGTTTCGAGAAATCAATTCCCAAAAAAGACCCCTCCTCTGGTGGTTCAGTTCTTGATATCGGTGATAAACAATACAGCTTCGGGGAAATGGCTAGATTGTTTTATTATTCAGATGAGATGATAGAGATATTTCCATTGAAATAGAAAATAAAGGGAAGAGTTTAGAGGAAAGAGAAAATACAGGGTGGCCGCTTTGCGGCCACCCTGTATTTGTATTACTCTTATCTCTTTCCTCTAAACTCTCTCCTATTTTTACCAGTTGTATGGTGCTGGGTTCACAGTAACAGTAGTTCTCGCTGATCCAACTAATGCACCAACTGAATTAATAGCTGTGATCTCAAATATAACGTCTTGTCTATAAAATGTTGCATTTGTAATCTTAGCTGGTATTTCTTGCTGAGAATTATTTGTATAGACCGGCATTATAAAATCCTGTCCACAAGGAACTCCGGCAATACTAACTTCTACACTATTTACACAGATAGCACGAATTTTAAATGTATATTGAGGATAATTATTGTTATAAGTATTAACATTAGGGACATTAACATAAAGCTTGAACACTTCTGTTGAATTAACTGGTGATTTACTTCCTGTGATACTTACACGAGCATTTCCATAATATGGACGCTTGATAGTAATAGGAGAAACAGCTGCACGGAAAGTAGAAGTTACACCAGCAATATCAGTGATTGGTGTAGTGATAACAAGACTAAATGATCCAGTATTACTATTATCACAAGTTCCTGAACAGACAAAGTCTAATATTTCCTTTGTAAGGATAAATGAGGCTGCATTTGTTGAAGTTAAAGCGACAACCTTACTTATTCTTCCAGAATTATTTTCAAGAAGAATCTGATACTGATGTGCGTTTAAATTACTTGTAGTCCAAGCAAGATTAACTGTATCACCTTCATTATAAAGACTATTTGTAAGTGGAGTTGTAATAGTCAGAACACCGGACTGTGGAACTATTCCATATGTGTAACCTGTATAAGGAGTATAGATTATATTTGTACTTTGTATTTGGTTTTGAGTCGTTGCTGGAATAAGAACATTTGCAGGAATGTTTACAGAATTATTATAAGCAGTTTGCGCTACATTGTATACAACGTTTGTTGTAGTTGGAGGATTGTTATAGATAGATGGATTAGTAATATTAGGTGAAACAACAGCAACATATTTATCAAACTGATCTACATAAGTAACACCAGATGAGTAACTGTATGATGAATAACCGTAAGAATCATATGAATTATATTCCCCTCTTACATCATTATCACAAAGCCTTTCATTTACAGCATTACGAGTAGCAGGACCAACATATCCTGTAGGATAAATAGCATTATCTATTTGAAAACGCTTAAGTGCAGCTTTTGTAGATGGTCCAAAATAACCATTAGGCTGTACATACATATATCCACCACGGCTTAACATTGATTGAAGTGCGTAGACATCGTCATTCTGTGAGCCAGATTGTAAATTATTAGTAATTTGTGTATTGCATTGTGCTACAGGTGTTTGGTCAAAGTATGCCGCAGATGCAAAAACTGCAGACGATGCTAAAATCCCAAAAAACCCTAATATTGATATAATCTTTTTCATGGCCCAATCCTACACTATTTTTAATAGTTTGTCAAGGGGCTAAAGTCTTGTAATTTATGGGTTTTGGGAGACAGTTTTTAGTTTATAAAAACAACAAAAAAGCGACCTTTTGGGCCGCTTTATTCAATGGAAAACCTTCTAAGTAAGGAGTTCCTTGGGTTTTTCATTCCCTTTGAGCGGACCGTCGTTCAAGTCCGCCTGGTGCCCCTTCCTGAGAGGCAATCAAAACGTCAACAGGATCTGCATAAGCAAATAAACCTTGCTGCTGTTGGAAGACTTCGCCTGAAGTTAGCTCATCCAACTTTTCAGTTCCATCCCTTGGCTCATCCTTATAACCGGAGCAACCTTTTCCACAACCACACATGCAAGCACGATGATATGCGACAGCATTTTTCTCTGCCGTCTCCGGAGTTGAAGCCCTGACAGCACCTTTTTTTCTACCCATTTTTATTCCCCTTGTTTTTTATCCCCATAACCAAATGTTATGTGCATATAATACTACACCCAAAAAAGGAATTTGCAAAACAAAAGAGCAACCACTTCGGGGTCGCTCTTTGTATTTACTTTCAACTTTATAAACTTTACTAACTTTCAACTATTGATTATGCCTTTTTAAATGGGACGCCGACTATTTCAAAAAAGCGAGTAGCCTCTTCCTTTGTTTTAGCTGTAGTTCCTAATGTAATAGCCATTCCGAAAACATCTTTCAATTCTTCATCTTTAATTTCTGGGAAAATTGTGTGTTCCTTGATACCGAAAGTCATGTTACCGATATCATCAACTGAAGTTCTGTTTAATCCACGGAAGTCCTTTGTACGTGGAAGTGACACATTAAATACTTTATCCAAAAATCCAAACATACGAGCACCACGCAATGTGACAGCTACTCCGATTGGATCCCCTTCACGAGTTTTAAATGAAGCAACTGATTTCTTTGCCTTACGAATAGTTGCACGTTGTCCTGTAATTTTTGCAAGTCTATCAATGATAAGATCATTAACTTTCTTATCACGCTTTAGCATAGAACCTGTCGCTACTGATACAGTAACTTTAACAAAACGAGGTGCTGCTAATTTATTTTTATAACCGAATTCTTTTGCAAGAATTTGAAATACTGATACTTCTTTTTCTTTAACACTTGGAAATGCTGCTGATTTAGCCATATTTTTATTTTGTAAGCACGATTAGTCTCTAATTGAGTACGTTATACGTTACTTATCTTATAAGCTTTTACACTTATGTTATTTGATAATAGACTTATACTCTACTATAAATTTAGTCATTTGTAAACAAAAAGAGCGGAACCTTCGGTTCCGCTCTTTTAGATTAAATTATTCGGCTTTTTTAGTAGCTTTCTTTGCTTTTGCTACTGGTTTTTCTGCTTTAACTTTCTTATCAGCAAGCTTCACATTTGATGCATGTATCGGCATTGCAATTTCAACAATACCTCCCTTTTCCCCTGCTTTCTTTGACTTAATATGCTTCTTCATCTTATTTAAACCTTCTAGAACTACGCGATTTTCTTCACGTAATACCTTAGAAACAACAGAAGTCTTTCCCTTCTCCTTTCCTGCTATCACTATTACTTTGTCTCCTTTTTTTACGTGCATGGTTGATTTTTAAGGAACGGAGTGACTATAAAAATCACCACCCAGCCGTTCACTTATATTAAAATTATTAATTGATACTGACAATACTACCTTCTTTACTCTATTTTTGCAACCAGTTTTCTAGAAACGGCTGGGTCATTAATTTTATAGTCGTGATTACGCTCCTTAAAATTATATGATCTCTGGTGCCAATGATGCAATTTTTCTAAATCCTTCAATACCTTTTTGTGAAAGTTCACGTGGAATTGGACCGAAGACACGTCCTGCTTTAGGTTCCTTCTTTACTTTATCTACGATGACAACAGCATTATCATCAAATGAAATATATGAGCCGTCATCACGTCTAATTTGCTTTGTTGTACGAACAACTACTCCATATACAATATCCTTCTTCTTTGTTTGCTTACGAGGTTCTGCAACTTTAACTGAAAGTACCACCATGTCCCCAATAGAAGCATAACGACGCATTGATCCACCGAGTACTTTGAATACACGTCCGCGTTTTCCTCCGGAGTTATCTGTGATGATTACGTTTGTTCCTGCTTGTATCATGGTAGTAGTTTTATTTAATAAATTTAGTTCTTCTTCTCAACAACTGTGAAGTTCTTATCCTTTGAAAGTGGACGACACTCTTCGATAATAACTGTGTCCCCTACACTGTAGATATTTCCTTCATCGTGAGCTTTGTAATGCTTGTCGATTTTGTAATACTTTCCGTATTTTTTGTGAGCAACATAACGTTGTACATTCACAACAACAGTTTTGTCCATCTTATCTGAGACGACTTTTCCTGTTAATCTTTTTCTTACTGTAATAATTTTGTTTGTCATAATATTTTAATTAACGAGCAACTACGCGAGTCTTAACCGATAGTTTACATCCTGCTTTACGAAGAGCTTCACGAGCAATTACTTCAGATACTCCATCAATTTCGAAAAGAACTCTTCCTGGACGAACTTCGAAAACATATCGATCTGGATCACCTTTTCCTTTACCCATAGGAACTTCAGCTGCTTTTTGTGTTACAGGACGATCTGGGAAAATACGAATCCAAAGCTTTGCTGTCTTTCCTGCTGAACGCTGACAAGCACGACGTGCAGCTTCAATTTGATTTGCAGCAATACGTGAAGATGTCTCCGCCTTAAGTCCAAAAGAACCAAAAGCAACCGTGATACCACGAGTTTCTGGGCGCGCTAATTTTGCCTCGCTCAATCGCGCGGTCTGCCATTTTCTGTGTTTTACTTTCTTTGGGAATAACATACTCGTTTTGTTAAATTATTATTTACTTGCTTCCTTCTTAACCACAGTAGATGAAGTATCGAACTTCATACCACGATATATCCAAACCTTAATACCAATAACTCCATAGGTCATGTTTGCTCTTTCACGTGCGAAGTCGATATCAGCTCGAAGTGTTTGAAGTGGAATACCTCCACGCTTGATTTGTTCACGTCGAGCCATTTCAGCTCCACCTAAACGACCTGACACAGAAATACGAGCACCTTGTACATCACGATTAGCCATAATCTTTTCAATGGTAGTCTTTAAAACTCTACGGAAAGGAAGACGCTTTTCAATCCCCTCTGCTACCATAGCTGCAACAATTGCTGCGTCAGCTTCTGGATTTGCTACTTCTACAATATCAAGTTTTACATCTTGTGGAGTGATAATCTTTAAACGAGCCATTTCTTTTTTAAGAGCGGCGCGCAATTTTTCTATTCCGTCACCACCACGACCGATAATCATACCTGGGCGTGATGTATGAATTGCAATACGATATTGTTTTTCACTTCTTTCAATCTCAATAAATGAAAGATACATACCTCTAAGTTTCTTTGTAAGCCATGCACGTACCAAAACGTCAGCACGAAGATAATCAACATATACTGTTGTATTTTTACCGAACCAGCGGCTCTTCCAGTCGCGAATGATTCCAAGTCTATGTGAATATGGGTGTACTACGTGTGTCATAAAATTATTTCAAAATTTGATTATCTCCTTTTTTAGCAAGTTCAATTACGACCTTACTTGTATGCTTGTGAATAGGAAAAGCTCTTCCCATAGCGCGAGGCATCCAACGCTTGATAACTACCCCCTTATCAACTGTTGCTGTCTTTATAAATAAATCTGATGCCTTTACACCTGAGTTTGCAATGGCTGAGTCTAGCAACTTTTTTATTGGAAGAGCTCCACGTTTAACTAAAGCAGAAAGCATGGCTTGTGCTTTGTCAGCTGGTTTACCTTTTACAAGTTCGACTATTAAACGAACTTTTCTAGGTGCTTGTCTGTAATTGTTAAGTTGGGCTTTCATAAAAATTTATATTGCTGTTATTTCTTCTTTGTATCAACTGTTGCTTTAGCAGTCTTTGCAGCAGAAATTTCAGACTCTTTCTTCTTCTGGTCAATTTCCTTTTGCATCTTTCCTCCATGTCTTGTAAATTTACGTGTTGGAGAAAATTCACCAAGTTTGTGACCGACCATATCTTCATTAATTAAAACTTCAATATGAGTCTTGCCATTGTAAATTCCGAATGTAAAACCAACCATTTCAGGAGAAATATCACAACGACGAATCCATGTCTTAATTACACCTGTTGACTCAGGTTTCTTGCCAAGTACTTTCTTTAGTACTCTTTCGTCTACATATGGACCTTTGTGAATTGATCGTGTCATGGGGGTTAATGGGGTTTAATTATATCAGATTTTCCTTGAAAGTAAAGCCTTATTTGGATTTTGTATTTGTATTTTACTATCAACTACTTTATCCGCCATACTTTCTATTTATTACTTCTTCTTACGCACTACTCTACGAGAGACTATGTGAACATTTGAGTACTTCTTTGGTAGACGTGTCTTATGTCCTCCTGTAGTCTTTCCTTGTTTTGTCTTTGGACGACGTGTCCCTCTTGGCTGCGCTCCTTCACCTCCTCCGTATGGGTGATCCACTGGATTCTTTGCCATAGCACGTGTTTTTGGACGACGACCAAGATTTCTAGCGCGTCCTGCCTTTCCTACGTTACGTAGACGGAATTCTTCATTTGAAACTTCTCCAATAGAAGCAAAACATGTATCCACAATCTTACGAATTTCTGTTGAAGGAAGTTTGATTGAAGTAAAACCACCATCATGAGCTACTACTTGGGCATAAACTCCCGCTGAGCGAACCAACTTTGATCCACCTTTTGGTTGTAATTCAATATTGTAAACAAAAGTACCAACTGGAATATTCTTCAAAGCAGCACGGTTACCAACTTCTGTATCTGCATTTTCTGAAACAATAAATGTACTACCTACTTTCATTGTTTTAGGAACCAAAACATAACGCTTTGCTCCGTTTCTATAAGAAACTAAAGAAATAAAACCTGAACGATTTGGATCATACTCTACAGTCTCAATTTTTGCAGGAATATCTAAGATATCATATTTGAAATCTATATCTCTATATGAACGCTTATGTCCCCCTCCTTTATATGGAGATGTAATACGTCCGAAGGCATTTCTTCCAACACCACGCTTGAAACCATTAGTAAGTGGCTTATATGGGTCATTAGTAGTAATAATTCCACGGTAAGTTACCGTAGTCATTTTACGCTGTGATGGGGTTGTTGGTTTATAGGTTTTCATATTCTGTGTATTACTTCTTTAACTAGCTTAGATTTATTGTGTCGCCCTTCTTAAGGAAGACAACAGCTTTCTTAATACCAGCTGTAGTTCCTAACTTTCCACGAATAAAAGTATATTGACGAGCAATCTTTGTGATATTTATTTTTATTGGAGTAACTTTATATGTTGCTTTTATTTCAGTAAGCAGTGAAAGCTTTGTTGCAGATGGATGTACTACGAAAGTGTATGCATTGCTCATTGATTGCATTGAAGCTTTTTCAGTTATACGAGGAGAAAGAATGAGTTTGTCACTTTTTACTACTGCTTCTTTAGTTGTTGTTTTCTTTGTTGCCATATGGTTATTTTTTAATGAGTGAAGCGATTATAAAAAATTCCACCCAGCTCCAAATACCCTAATTGAGATTTAATATTTATTATTTTATTTTGGTTATTATATTTCATATATTTGGGGCTGGGTAAGAAAAATATAGTCGTTTTACTCCTTATTTTTGCTTATTTTTGATGACAAATACTCAATTGTTGCCTCTGGATTAGAGATCACCAAGTAACGAGCGTTTGCTATATCAAGTGGGTTAAGGTCATCCATGTTGTGAAGAACAACGTAAGGAAGATTTCTAAAAGCACGCTTTGTCATTTGATCCCCTTTCTGGGTTGTCATGTAAACATTTCCAACTTTCTTGTAAGCAAGAGTTGAGAATCCTTCAACTACAGTTAAGTTCTTCATAACTGTTTCAGCAGCTTTAGTTTTTCCTTCGTCTACAGAAAAAGTATCAACAAAAAGAATTTTACCACTCGCTAATTTTGCAGAAAGTAGAGAAAATAGTGCTCCCTGCTTCATGCTACGAGTAATAGTCTTCTTGTAATTCTTGTCATTACGTGGACCGAAAGTCACACCTCCCCCCTTCCATAGGGGAGACTGTGCAGAACCTACACGAGCACGTCCTGATCCTTTCTGAGCCCATGGCTTCTTGTGAGATCCACGAACTTCAGCACGGTTTTTTGTGTGTGCAGTTCCAGCGCGACGATTAGATGCTTGAGAATATAATACTTGTGATACTAAATCGGCATTCCATTTCGCTCCAAAAATATTCTCTGGTAGAGTAATTTCTTTTGATATCTTTCCTTCTGTTGTGTAAATATTTGCTTTCATACTTTTTTATTAACCCTTTATTTCAACTAGAGTACCACGGCGTCCTGGTACGGCACCTTTAACTAAAAGTAAGCCATTTTCTACATCAACATCTAGAATAACTACACTTTTCTGAGTAACACGATCACTACCCATTCTTCCTGGCATACGCTTTCCCTTGTTAACACGCTGTTGACCAGTTGAACCAATAGAACCTATTTCACGCATTGAGTGCTTTTGACCGTGTTGATGCCAACCTCCATGCATTCCGTGTCGCTTCATAACACCTTGAAAACCTTTTCCTTTTGAAATTCCTGAAATTGTAACAATTTCCCCTTTTTGGAAGATATCACAGGCAATAGTTGCTCCAATTGCTAAGTCTCCACCTGGAGTACGAAATTCTTTAATGTTTCTAAAAGTTTCTCCTTTTAAATGTCCAGTTAAAGCTTTTGAATTCCTTTCTTTCTTTTGAACACCAGATCCGATTTGAATGGCTTCATAACCATCAGATTCTTTTGTCTTGATAGCGGTAACAGTCATTGGAGTTGCGGTAAGAACTGTAGCAGGATGAACCTTGCCGTCTTCTCCGAAGAACTGTGTCATATGTTGTTTTGTAGCGAGTGTGAATTTCATGGTGTGTATTTTGTCTGCGTGGTCTGCTTCTAGTCTGCGGAGTCTGCGACGTTATTACGTGTTAGGCCATTTTTACATCTATATCAACTCCAGAAGGTAGTGATAAGTTAGTCAAAGCTTCAATTAACTTAGGCTGTGGGTTAACAATATCAATTAAACGCTTATGAACACGCATTTCAAACTGCTCACGTGCATTTTTGTAAATGAAAGCTGAGCGGTTAACTGTATATTTCTTGATTTCCGTAGGAAGTGGAATTGGTCCAAGAATTATAGCTTCGAAACGGCGAGCCGTATCGATGATTTGCTTTATTGAAGCATCAAGCACTTTACTTTCATATGCACGCACGCGAATACGAAGTTTTTGTACTTCTACTGCTTTCGCTGGCTTTACAGCCTTCGGTGCTTTTGTAGCTTTTTTTACTACTGCTTTAGTTGTTGTTGCTGTTGCTGTCATGCTTGTAAGGTTTAGGGTCTATCTTTTTCGAGATAAAATTATGCGATGATTTTTGTTACCACTCCGGCACCAACTGTCTTACCTCCTTCACGGATAGCAAAACGTCCTTGTTCTTCAAGAGCAATTGGGGCAAGTAGCTTAACTGTAAACTTTATAGTATCTCCTGGCATAACCATTTCTGTTCCTGCTGGAAGAGTAACTTCTCCTGTAACATCAGTTGTACGTACGTAGAACTGTGGCTTGTAACCATTTAGGAATGGAGTATGTCTTCCTCCTTCTTCTTTCTTAAGAATATAAACTTCACATTCGAAATCTGTATGTGGATGTACTGAGCCTGGCTTAGCTAGAACTTGTCCGCGCATAATATCTTCTTTCTTGATACCACGGATCAAAATACCAGCATTATCCCCTGCTTGTCCTTCTGGAAGTGACTTATTGAACATTTCGATACCAGTTACCGTTGTTTTAACAGTATCCTTTAGACCAACGATTTCAATTTCTTCGTTAATCTTAACAATTCCACGTTCAATACGTCCTGTTACTACAGTTCCGCGTCCTTCAATAGTGAAGATATCTTCAACTGGCATAAGGAATGGCTTTGTAACATCACGTTCTGGAACTGGAATCCATGTATCAAGCGCTGTCATAAGTTCAACAATCTTCTGTGCCCATGGATCATTGATATCAGTAGCTTCAGAAGCCTTTAGACCTGAACCACGGATAATAGGAGTATTAACACCATCAAAGCCTTGCTTTGTAAGGAGTTCACGACATTCTTCTTCAACAAGTTCAATCATTTCTGGATCATCAACCATATCACACTTGTTTAGGAAAACAACGATTTTTGGCACACCAACTTGCTTGGCTAGGAGGATGTGTTCACGTGTTTGTGGCATAGGACCATCAGTTGCTGCTACTACGAGAATAGCACCATCCATTTGAGCCGCACCTGTAATCATGTTCTTAATATAGTCAGCGTGACCTGGAGCGTCAATGTGAGCATAGTGACGATTGGCTGTCCAGTATTCTGAGTGAGAAAGAGAAATTGTAATACCACGAGCTTTTTCCTCTGGGGCCTTATCAATTTCATCAACTCCTTTAATCTTAATGGTCTTATCCATTAAGTGAAGTACATTTAAAATACCTGCTGTAAGCGTAGTCTTTCCGTGGTCAACGTGACCAATTGTTCCTACGTTTACGTGTGGTTTTGAGCGATCAAAAATTTCTGCCATATGTTTTTGTTGGGTCTTGTCCCCCACCATTTTGGTGTGAGATATTGGACTATTAGATTATATAAATAAAACTAGAAACGAATAATAATTGCGCACTGCCAACCACTTAGCCAAGCGAATAAAGGAAAATGCTAAGTAAGTCATGCAATACTATCATAAAAGTTAGATGGATGCAAGGGATTAGACAGCTATTAGCCTTTAGCTTGTAGCCAGTAGCTAATACAAAACCTAAATGAGGGAGGCCTTCGGCCTCCCTCATTTAGGTTTTACATACGATTCCATCCAAAATCTAAAAAACTAACCTTTACTTAAATTCAAACAAAATTTCCTCAAAATTCTTGATTTTATTATTTTTGTCTATCTCTATTCCTTCCTGTTTATACAATTTCAATCTCTTAATACGATATTCATCATTTACCCATATCTTTCCATTTGCATAAACAATTCGGTGAAAAGGTATATTTTTCTGACCTTTTTCATATGCTTTTCCTAGTATCGCTGTAATAGACTGAGAAGCCATAGGCCCCGCGCCACAAGCACGAGCAATTCTTCCATATGTTGTAACTCTACCTTTAGGTATCACAAGCACAGCATCAACTACACGCTCACTAAATGTTTTTAAAGGTTTTTTTATCATTAATTAATACGCTGTAACTGTCGTCAATAATACAGGAGATAAGAAAGTTGTATTCTTTTGACTTATATAGTCCATAATAACAATTTTAAATGTTGTCATTATTCTTCCAGAAGAAGGACCATCTAAATCCCCATATAAACTCATCATTTGTGACTGATAATCAGATATTGTATTTGTAGAAGCAGCGTAAACCTTTCCTGTTGCGTCGTCCTTTAATCTTGTCGCTTTTATAGTTCCACCAGAAAAACCTTCTGTGGTAACGGCCGGAGTAACGCTTATAAGTTGCATTGGCGCCCCAACAGCAAATGTAAGTCTACCAAAAAGAGCATTTGTAACTTTTGAAACTAATGCTTGATTTTCTGTTCCGGTCACAACTGTCGCTGTAAAACCATTTACTATTGTATATATAGTATTACTTTCTAATCCATTTGATACAACAGAAATATCATAACCCCCTATAGAAATGGCTTCACTACAATCTGACCCGCAAGGAAGCAACTTTGTCATAAAATCTCTAGGAAGTATTATATCCGTACCATTTAAAGACTTCACCTCCCCTATGAGATACTTTCTTCCGGAATTTTTTGATTTAAAATAAATACTATTTGTTGTTGAAGTCGAAAAATTTGTTCCATATAAATAAACATCCCAATCTCTTGAGCCTCCGACAAAAAATGTAACAGAGCTAAATCTTGAAACAGTTGGTGTTTTATATACTACTGTCGTGGTGGCTTTATTTATTGAAGAAGTAGCTATTAAAGTCGAGTTTGCTGTTGTTTTTATTGTTGACGTTGCTATAACAATATTTGTTTTTATATTATTTTGAACTACTGGTGCTATAGAACTATTACTATTGCAAGTTTCTTTTTTAATCGAGGCTCTGGTAGAAACCCCAACTGTTCCAGTTTGTTGGACGCCAATACTTTTTTGATAGGCTTTTACTGCCAAGAAAGTTCCATTACCAAAATAACCATTAGGTGTTGCCTTCAAAAGACCTTTACTTACAAGGAAATTTTGTAGAGAAGTTACCGATGGAGAATTTTCCCATCTATTTATATTTTTAGGAAGATCAAAACAGGTCCCAGCATATGCAAACTGGAAACTTAAAATAGTAAGCGAGATAATAAATATTTTTTTCATAATAAAAGTATAACATTAGAGATGGGTTACAGGTGCTAGGTTGTAGGTTTTAGAATGCATAAGATTTCACTTCGAGAAATCTTATGCATTCTTATTGTATTTCTATAACTTAAAACCTAAAAACTTTAATCTGTCCCTGTGGACTGTAAGCTGTAGACTGATGATTATTCACATTCGGATTACTATCCTCAGTATCTTCCTCGCATGTCGTCCACCTGGCTGTTATACTTTATATAGAGAGCTTTTTTGTTTCAAATTTAAAAAATAACAATAAAAATATGAAATCATTACACATGGTTGCATTTATTCTTTTAATAGTAGGAGGTCTAAACTGGGGGCTAAGTGCTGCTTTCGGTTGGAATGTTGTAGATATGCTATTAGGTGCAGGATCTGCAGTTTCAAGAGTTGTATACATACTAGTTGGTTTGTCTGCTGTATACGAACTTGTTTCACACAAAGGTATGTGCAAGGCTTGCAAAGCATAGATAGTTAATAGTTACTCGTTGGTAGTTATTAGTTAAATACCAATTCAAAAGCGGTCCCTTCGGGACCGCTTTTGAGTTTTCTATTTAATCACTACTCTCCAGAACAAGGAAGAATTTGCTTTAGGTGCGAGGATGAATCAGCAGATTCACTTCTTGGGAGCTAGGAATTTTTCGAGGGAGACGTACGAGATAGTACGTTGACCGAGAAAAATTCGTAAGCGGAGAAGCAGGTGAAGTAAATTATTTCTTGTTCTCAGCGACCACGACTCCAAAAGAATACTTTTGTCGCTGGATTTTGAAAATATAGTCGTAATGATTACATTACTTCTTATTTTCTGCAATGTCCTTAGCGATGTTAGTAGGTACCACATCATACTTCCCGAATTCCATTGTAAATGTCGCACGTCCTTCTGTCATTGAACGTAATGAATTCACATATCCGAACATTTCAGCAAGTGGAACCATAGCCTTCACAACTTTATCCTGACCTCTCTCATCCATTCCTTCAATCTGTCCACGCTTTGATGACAGGTTTCCAGTAATATCTCCATAGAACTTATCCGGTGTAACAATTTCCACTTTCATAATAGGTTCAAGAATAACTGGCTTTGCTTTTTGAAGTGCATCAGTAAGAGCCATACCAGCTGCCAACTTAAACGCGATTTCTGAGGAGTCCACTTCGTGGAAAGAACCATCATAAACTTCACAAGATACGTCCACCAATTTAAATCCAGCCACTGCTCCTCTATCCATAGATTCACGAAGACCTTTTTCTACAGCAGGAACGAATTCTTGTGGAATAGCTCCACCTTTAAGTGAGTTAATAAATTCAAAACCATCATAACGCTTTGTATTCTTTGGTAAATCTTCTTTTGCAATTGAATAATCAATAGGTTTAATATTAATTTTCACATGTCCATATTGTCCACGACCACCGGACTGCTTGATGTGCTTGCCCTCCCCTGACGCAGATCCAAGAATAGTTTCCTTGTATGCTACTTGTGGCTTACCGGTATTTGCTTCAACATTAAATTCACGTCTCATACGATCAACAATAATATCCAAGTGTAGTTCACCCATACCAGAAATAATTGTCTCGAGTGTTTCAGGATCAGAAGTAACACGGAATGTTGGATCCTCTATTGCAAGCTTTGAAAGAGCGATACCCATTTTCTCTTGGTCAGCTTTTGTCTTTGGTTCAACACGCATAGAAATAACTGATTCAGGAATAACGATACGTTCAAGAATAACTGGATGCTCTTCAGTACACATAGTGTCTGATGTAACTGTATCTTTTAATCCTACAGCAGCTGCAATTTCTCCAGCATATACAATCTTCACTTCTTCACGTTCATTGGCATGCATACGAAGGATACGTGATACACGTTCTTTCTTTTCTTTGGTTGAGTTATAAATATATGTTCCAGCTTCTAGAGTTCCTGCATAGACGCGGAAGAATGTAAGTTGTCCAACAAATGGATCTGCCATAGACTTGAAAGCAAGGGCAACGAATGGTGCAGTGTCAGAAACTTCAACAGTTATAGGCTCCCCTGTATTACCATCTAATCCTTTTGGAGCTGAAATATCTAATGGTGATGGAAGATAGTCAATAACAGCATCAAGCACAAGCTGTACCCCTTTATTTTTCAAAGCTGATCCACAAAATACTGGGAAAATTTCATTTGCAATAGTTGCCTTACGAACAGCGGCCTTTAACACTTCAATTGTAAAATCTTTTCCTTCTAAATATTGAGTCATCAAATCTTCATCAGTCTCAACAATTCTTTCAACCATTTCAGCACGAAGCTTCTTAGCAGCTTCAAGGTATTCACTAGGAATTTCTACAGAACCAATATCCTTTCCTTTATCTCCAGTGAAAGTAATTTCTTTCATTGTAAGAAGATCTATGACACCATTGAAGTTTTCTTCTGCTCCGATTGGCATTTGCATACGAACAGCTTTCTTTGAAAGACGATCTAAAATAGAAGCGAAGGCTTTATCAAAATTAGCTCCCATTCGGTCTAATTTATTTACGAAACAAATACGTGGAACTAAAGCGTCTGATGCATATCTCCAGTTTGTTTCTGATTGTGGCTCCACTCCAGCTACACCATCAAAAACTACAACAGCACCGTCAAGCACGCGGAGTGATCGCTTTACTTCAATAGTAAAGTCAATGTGCCCTGGGGTGTCGATAATATTAAAGCGACATTTCTTAGAAACATCGTCCTTTGGCATATATGTCGGACTCCAGAAAGCAGTCGTAGCAGCAGAAGTAATTGTGATACCACGCTCACGCTCCTGTTCCATCCAGTCCATAACTGTTGCCCCATCGTGCACTTCACCAATTTTGTGAGAAACTCCAGTATAAAAAAGAATACGTTCAGTTGTCGTAGTCTTGCCAGCATCGATGTGAGCAATAACTCCAAAGTTACGTGTTTTGTTGAGTGGGTAGTCGCGAGCCATGGTTGATTTTTTTAGTGAGCAGGGTGAGACTTTAAAAATCACCACCCAGCCACTTATTTATTAAATTTAATAATATTTCGTTAATATAAAGTTAGTTTCTTACTTTAATCCCAGCAATTTTTCTAATAAAAGTGGCTGGGTCCTCAAAAAATATAGTCGTTTATTAAAACTCTTTATTTTTTGGGAAACAAAAAACCGCTTTTGCAGTAGCTAATATGCTACCATAAAAAGTCTATAAAGTACATATAAGTCTGAAAGTTTATAAAGTCCATAAAGTTGAAAGTAAAATACAAAAAGTGGTGCCATAGGCACCACTTTTTGTATTTTTATAATCCCGAAATATTTCAAGCTTTCATTTTTGGATGAAATTCAAGGCGTCGAGCTTATGAGTATCGAAAATGTACGAGACAGTACATTGAGATACGAGCAAGCGAAGACAACGAAGAAGTTCGCCAAAAATGGAAGCGGGCTACCAGGCGAAGTGAGCGAAGGCCTTGTTTGATTCTGCCATTCTATGTGTATCCTCCTTCTTCTTAACTGCTGTACCTTCGTTATTTGCTGCAGCCATTAATTCATCAGCTAATTTAAAACGCATAGCTTTTCCTTTTTTATTGTTTGCAGCTTCTAGAATCCAACGAAACGCAAGCATAAAACGACGCTCTTCACGAACCTCACGTGGAACTTGATAGTTTGCTCCACCAATACGGCGTGAACGAACTTCAGTCACAGGACCAGCATTTTGAAGTGCTGCGTTAAAGGTTTCAAGTGGATTTTCTACCTTTAATTTTTCCTTAATAATATCGAAAGCATCATAAACAATGTCACGGGCTGTGTTTTTCTTTCCACCTTCCATAACATAATTTATAAACTTTGAAACTTTTGTAGAATTATACTTGGCATCTGGGCCAACCATATTTCGATTTTTAACTTTTCTTCGCATGTTGTTGGGCAGCGAGTAGTTAGTAGCTGGTAGCTAGTAGCTAGTAGCTAATACGAATTCGTATTGCTACAAGCTACAGGCTACAGGCTACAGGCTACAGGCTGGATTTCTTGTGTTTTCCGTTCCCCGAAGCAAGGGTACTCCACAAGATATTAATATAAAACGTTCCTGTTTGGCGACCTTCTTTGTCGCTACGAGATTTTTCTCAGTCGCCGTAGGTCTACTACGCCTTCTTCCAAAAATCTCTAAGCTTCGCGAATCTCGCTCAAACACACACGTTTTATTTTCAGTAAGTGCTTCAATACTCTTTAACGAGTTCTACAATACTACAACATATTATAAGTTTTTGCAAAATTAATTATCTTTACGTCCATAAAATTATTATACCTTTGTGCTATTGTAGTCTACTATTAAATAATTTTTAAAATTTCATGAATTGAACTTAAGTCATGTCTTGTCTTATAATTATCATCACTTACTGGGAGATCAGGGTTAAAACTCCTATCTTTTTCAATAATTTCTTCAAGTCTTGTTCTTAACTCAGGTGATAATTCTTTTTGTCGATATTCAGGTAAATTTTTAATAAGGTGTACTAATCTACTGTCAATGTGGCCCTTAGTTATAAAATGAAGAATACCTCGTTTCACTATGTCAAAAACATTAGGATCTGCAATAAATTCATCGAAATAAAAACCTTCTGTCTCAGGTGTGGAAAAAAACACTTTCTCAAAAAAAGTTTCTTCATTCCCAAAAATATAACCACTCACATCCCATATGGCTGGGATCTTTTTAAGGGATCCATCACTGGCAACTTGAACTAATCCATCTGGATCCAAAAATTTATTAACCGCACCATGCAATGCCTCCACTTTTCTTTTTTGTGTCTCATATCTTTGGTTCGGTTTAAACCCTCCTCCTTCATTGTTTGGAATTGGCATAAAATATCCACGTGCTTCTTCAGGCATATCTTCAATTCTTTCATACTGATTTGGGTCAAAACTTAAAATATCAAACTTTTCTTTTTCAATTTTTGCTTGCTGTTCTTGGTTTGAAGCAGAACTCGGATTCGGATTAAATGGGGGCATAAATATAATTTTAATTTCTATCTATTAAGTATGTCTCTCTCTCTGTAATTTTGCAAGTTTTTTATGATGAAATTTGAAGTTTGGTGAATATTTGTTAAGAATATCAAGCAAAAGCGCGATTGTAATCAATCGCGCTTTTGCTATTACCCACACAATACTCAAACTTCAAGCTTTCTTAAAAAGCTAATAAATCAGCTTTATCAAACATCATCCAGCTTTTAATTGCTTGAGGAGTCATCTTTTGTGTAGTATTCAAAATCTCAACGCCAACAACAGCTCCTTTTCTATCAATATCAACAAGAAAATTACTAGAGATTTCTTTCGTTGTGTAAACTTTATTACGACTTAGCTTAATATAAAGTGCCTTTGCGACACTATCATAACTAATTTTCGTAGTAGGCTGTGATGATGACATATGTTCCTTTTTCATATCTATATACTACACGTAAAGTACGGTCAAATGCAATACCCTTAACAACAGTTTGCCCATCTTGGTATTCTTTGGATATTGGATTATTAATTACCTGTTTTACCGACTCAGAAGAAATGAAGCGTAATAACATCCGCTCTTGTGCATGATTGGTGAAATTAAATTTCATTATAGTTTTAGTATAACGCGAACATTCTCAACAAAGAAAGATTTACTTTCTAGTTTTCATATCTTCCCAAAACTCTTCAGCACTCTTATATCCTTTGCCAGTCTTCATTTCCTTTTCTATCTCTTTTCGCCAATTTCTTATTACAGGAGCGGGAATTTTTTCTACTGGATACACCTCAACCGGTAAACTACCTTTATAAACAACCTCTTCTAGAAATGCATTAAATGCCGAAGACATCGAAAGACCTTGTTTCTTAAAGATTTTAGCAGCTTCTCTTTTTATTTTACTATTGGTACGAATTTGTATTGTTGTGTCCATTTGTAAAGTATATTCCTTACTATTTATTTATCAATACAATTGTAATGACAAAATAAATATAAAGGTTTACACGACAAAAGCAGAACCTTACGGTTCTGCTTTTGTATTTAGTCTGAGATCTGACAGCGAAGCTGTTTTGTCTACCTGTTATCTCTTCTGTCTATTTCTTCTTTGCTGCTACTGCTCCTGCCTTTGGACGCTTTGCTCCATATAATGAACGAGCTTGGCGACGCTTATCTACTGGAGTTGCATCTAGTCTTCCGCGTACAATGTGATAACGTACACCAGCTAAATCCTTTACACGTCCACCACGCAAGATTACCACTGAGTGCTCTTGTAGCTTGTGTCCTTCTCCTGGTATATATGCAGTTACTTCCATTCCATTAGTAAGACGTACACGAGCAATTTTTCTAAGAGCTGAGTTAGGCTTCTTTGGAGTTGTTGTTGTAACCTTTGTACAAACACCGCGCTTGAAAGGTGAATTATAAAAATTTGGCTTATTGGTAATAGCGTTAAAACCCTTACCCATAGCAATAGAACGGGACTTACGAGCGATCTTTCCGCGAGACTTCTTTACGAGTTGACTGATTGTTGGCATAAAATCTAAATAGTGGTTGCAACTATAACAAATATATAGTTTTTTTGCAAGTTAACTCAATATAAAAATTATAAAAAAATATCTAATTAAATAATTAAATAAAAAAAAATAGGCCGGAACCTTCGGTTCCGGCCTATTTTTTAAACACTTTTCTCACTTATTTTATCTAACTGAAACAACTTCGTTTATATTTTTTGTAGCTAAAACTTGATCATTTCTTAAGTCATAAATAACGGCTAATGACTTGTACATAATGATATAGTCCCCTGATTTTATATCGTTATAAAAAGAATTTTGACGCTTCAAACTTTCTGCATCTTGAACTCTAACAACTGCCTCAGGGTTACCAGTTGGAAGAGTTGTATGTACTGCTACTCTTTCTAAGATTTGAGATTTTGAAATAACAACTTCATTGGCTACTGTCTTTCCTATGTATGCATATGCTCCATAAAATGGTGCGAATATAAGAGCTCCAATAATTGCTAAACGAACACCTTTGTGGAGAGTACTTGAAAGAAGGATTGATCTTAAAGATCTTTTTGCAAGATTTGTAACAGACTTATAAACAGTACTTCTTTTAGTCTGAGACACTATTGATTTGTTAATTGTAACTCTATTAGACAGTGTTGTTTTTTTCATTGTCCTTTAATTATATCTTTCTAAAAGACAAAGTAAAGGACACCACTGTGGATAACTTAACCGATAAGGACGAGCGCTATTTTTATAACTACTGGCATTATAGCTCTGTAAAGGACAGATGCTATAATTATAGCCCCTATCATATATACAGGGTTATAAATAATACTAGAACGTATATGCATTCGTGGGAAAAATGCTTGTATTATAGACATTCCATCAAACGGAGGTATTGGTATTAAGTTAAAAAATGTAAGAGACAGATTAACCCCTATTATTATAAATAAAGCTTCTGACATTCCATTACTTAAAAGTCCTTGAGCTAACAAAATCTTAAAGGTCACTCCTGCAATTACAGCAATTAATATATTCATTATAACTCCGGCTGAGGCTACGAAAGCTTGTCCTTTTGAGGACCTGATATTGTATGGGTTATATGGAACGGGTTTTGCCCAACCAAAAAATGTTCCGGCCGTTAGAAACGCTAGCAACGGTACAATCACAGACCCCATCATATCTATATGAGGTACAGGATTAAGAGTAAGACGCCCTGCACGATTTGCAGTTTCATCCCCTTGTATATAAGCTGCATATCCATGGGCTACTTCATGTAAAATGATCGAATATATAATGATTATAAAGGTATAAATAGTCTGTGAAATGGAAGCAGCATCTGTCATATGAAACAGCATAACATAAAACAGATTTTAGACATTGGATTTTAGATTTTAGACAAGACTTTTAATTTGACTATAGTTAGCCTAAAAAGTTGCAGCCATCGAAAAATAATGTTAGTATCTAGTAACTGTGATTTTGATGTCTCTGACATCTAAAGTCTAGAATCTAAAATCTACCCCTATGGCAAACATCTGTCCACTATGTGAAAAAGGTTCAAAAGTTGTTGGAAAGTATTCCAACTCTGTTCGTGCTACCAAGTACAACCCTTGTGGTGATCGTCGTGTTTATCCAAATCTACAATGGGCACGTATTCCAAATGGTCCAAGAGTAAAGATTTGCACTTCTTGTATGAAGAGAGGATTGCATTTGCAAATTAAACTATAAATAAAAACTGCGGACACTGTCCGCAGTTTTTATTTATAGTTTAATTTGCAGCTGTTACTAGTTACTGGTTTATGGTTACTAGAAAAACAAATGGCGCGACTCTTCAGTCGCGCCATCACCCTAATTAGTCACCCTTTACTTTTTTTACCACGATCCGCGGTATTGCCATCTTTTCGATTTATTTTCTCTTGAGAAGAATTTTCCTTCAAAAAAATAAAGCCATAGCCCGATAATCAGATAAAAGATAATTCCTGGTAAAAAAACATGAATAGCTTTTATCCCCTTAAAAGAGGGAGACGGGTAGATAAAAACTGGAGAAATTAGTGAGGATAGCCCAAAAGCAAAGGCTATGCCGTTAACAAACGTATACTCACTAGAGTCATCAGATTCTTCTACAAAATTTTCTTTTATAAAAGTCAAAAGCCAAAATACCCATCGAAAAAGCCAGATTAATGTCTCAGCCATCAAAATTCTCCAAAAGATCAAAGTTATTAAAATACTATCCTGTATAACTTATATTTGCAAATAAAGGATATTTCCTAACTTTTAAAAACTATTTGTTCTTTTTCATTTTATGATGTGATACTCTTTAAATATACAATTAATATAAAATTATGATGTTATTAAATTTTGTTTCTATTATGCAGAATACCTTTTTCAGAATAATTCCATTTCTACTAGGGTATCTTCTACTAATGTCTATAATATACATATATAAACTATTTACGACAAAAGATGCCCTTAAAGCTTGGTACAAAAAAAGGCTGTTAGTTAATAGTCTTTCAATGGTTGGAATTATCTTACTTTGGGGCATAATTGGTTTTATGGGAAGCATTAGAGGTGTCGGTATGGGTGGCTATGCACCAACTCCATCAATACCATATGCTGGCGGGATAGCGATGCAGACAAATTCTGTTTCAGAAAATCGTAGTTTACCTAATATGGTAAGTAATTATTACAGAGGTGATACAAATACAATAAAAGATACAAGGGAATTTATTAAAAAATCTTTTAATGCCACATTAAAAACAAGAGAAGTTGAAGATATATCAAAAAAAGTCGAGGTATTAATAAAAGGAATGGATGGACGTATAGATTCATCTAATATTTCTGAACAATATGGAAATATCTCATTTGTTATACCAAAAAGTAAATTAGACGAGTTCGAGACTCAATTAAGAACATATACCAATAAAAAACTCTACTCACAAAATATTTCTTCTCAAAACCTCTTAAACGAGAAGCAAAACCTAGAAAGAAACCAAGGTGAGACAAAAAGTTCTATTACTGCATTAACAACACAACAAAAACAAGCTGAGACTGATTATGAGGCATCTTCTAAAGTAATAAAGACGGAGATTAATGCTAAGAATAACCAACTAACGTCAATAAAAAATAATATTCTTAGAAAAGAATCTGACCTAAATAATGCAACCAGTACAATAATTCAATCTGACCTTTCAAACCAATTAGCAATATTAAGACAAACTGAACAAAACCTAGTAAAAAATATCCAAATTGCTAGATCAAACCTAGACAATCTTACTACCACTTTCAAATTACAAATGTCTAGCCTCGGATTCTCCTTAGACCAGCAAAATAATACCCTTACAAATTTAGCCACACAAGAAGATACATTTTTCGATAAAATTGAAACCGTCGATGGATATGTATCTATTAATTATGTATCAGTTTGGGAAATGGTAGATATTTACTCACCAATAAATCCAATTATAATATTACTTGTATTAGCTTTCATAACAAGAATTTATTTCTTAAATAAAAAAGAAAAAGAAATAATTCCTGTTGTCACTATATAAATATAATAGTTACAAATAATAATTATAAAAATAAAACGACTTCCTTAAGGAAGTCGTTTTATTTCTCCGTCTCCACTTCCATCATCCTCCCATCTGTAATAAAAGAAATTGTCCCTCTATCTATAGTGCTTAAAATTTCTTTAGAATATTTTTGTAATCTTTCAATAGTCTCAGAATTTGGATGTCCATATTTATTATTTTTGCCAGCACTGATAACAGAGTATTCAGGCTTAATATAAGTTAACAATAATTCACCGCTAGAATACTTGCTCCCGTGATGTCCAGCTTTGTATACCGTAATATTTTTTGTAAGTCCTCCACTAATTAATTTTGATTCCTCTGTACTTGGTAAATCTCCTGTTAATAAAAAAGTTTCATCACCATAGGTCACTTCCACACTAACTGATGCATCATTTGTATCATTTTTCTTGGCAACATAATTTGATGATGGATAAATAATTTTTATAATTACTCCATCATGAAAATCAATTATATCTCCTGACTGAGCAACATGAGTTTCAGCCTGTTCATTTTTTATATGAGTATTTAAATCATCAAATATTTTTGTATCGCTTTGTGCGCGAGATAAAATAATTTGCCTTATATTAAATTTTTCCAAAACTGGAATAAGCCCAGTGATATGATCAGCGTCCGGATGTGTTTCTTCTATCACATCAATATCTCGATCAAAGTAAGACATCTTACTGGCGAGTTTTGCCAACACATTATTATTTGGACCACCGTCAATCAACATACTTTTACCACTTGGTGTTTGTATAAAAATTGCATCACCTTGTCCAACATCTAAAAACGACACCTTAAGTTTCTGCACTGTACTGATGGATAGAATTGTTAAGGCAAGGCCTACACAAACAAAAACTAAAATTATTAAAGTAATTAATTTCCCATATTCTTCTCCAATCCCAACTGCTGTATTTTTCTTCTTATCTAGCCATTCATTCATAAATGAATAGTATAAAGTTTAGAGGAAAGAGGCAAGAGGCAAGAGTAATACAGAACGGAACCTTCGGTTCCGTTCCGTATTTGCATTTTGCTACAAACTACAAGCTAAGGGCTACAAGCTGTATACTGTACCAATGGATTTACATCTAATCATTTCCTCGGGTTCTTATTTAGCAATTTTTGTTCTAATGCTTACAAATGGAATTGCAAATTTACCATCCTCACAACTTCTATATCTCATAGCTGGATATTTTATAGCAACTGGTAATTTACTTTTTATCCCAACTATTATAATAGGAGCACTAGGAAATACAATCGGAAATATTATTACATTTCTTTTAATTAGAAAATATGAAAAGCCACTTGCTAGAAAACTTCTAATGTTAAACGAAGAAACTTTTAATAAAATTCACTCTGCCCTCCATACTACTTTTACCCATCGTGGTATGTGGTGGATATTTTTAGGAAAATTAACTCCAAGCATAAAAGCATTCATCCCGATAGTTGCAGGACTCGCATCTACTCCTATTAAACTTACTTCATTTATTTTTCTTTCTGCTTCTTTACTTTGGGCAATACTTTTAACTTCTTTAGGATTTTATTTCGGAGAACATGTCACCCTACAATCTTTCACTGCTATCTCTTTAACCATTGGTGGAATAATTATTTTTGTTGTCTACAAAAATCTAAAGAAAAAAGGAGTGCTGTAAATTAAAACTTGTGTCTGTGTCATTCCCGCGCAGGCGGGAATCCAGTGTCTTTAATTTAAGTAGGGAGTAACCAGTAATACAGACACTGGATCCTGATTTTCATCAGGATGACACAACAAGATTTATTAATAATAAATAATTAGTAAGAAATAATATCTGTCAAAACACCTTCGCTTTTTAACCTTTCCGTTTCATTTTTTATTTTTAAATCATTTTGTTTTACGGAGAGAAACGAAATAGTTGATATTTTTTTGAGAATGAAACCTATAATTATTACAATGAAAAAATAAATTGTAAACATTTCTAATAAAGAAATTTGAAAACTTAAATAAGAAAAAGGTAGAAGCTCTATAGCTTTTGCAATCCATATCATAAAGTTAATAATTAACGAATCTATATATCCAAAAAACAAAGCTAAGAAATGTGAAACATAAGAATTAGACACTACCAAGAAAGATACAAGCATTGCAATCGGCACAAATGGTAATACTAAAATATTTGAGATTAGTGCATATATAGATACAGAACCAAAAGTATACATAAGATATGGCAGAGTAATTATATACGCTGATAATGTCGTAGAAAAAGTTGAAAGAAAGGTTTGAGATGATAATCTAACAAAATATTTTTTACAAATACTTTCTAATGGAGCACTTAAATACACGATGCCCGCAGTTGCTAAAAATGAAAGATGGAGTGATACATCATGTAACAATGCATAAGGTTCATAAATTATTATCAGAAAAAGGGAAATTATTAAAGCTTGTTTAGCTACATACTCACGTCCTATAACTGTTGCTAAAAGTGCAATGAAGGCCATAAGTGTAGCTCGCACAACTGATGCTTCTCCACCCACCATAATGACAAACAAAATAACTGATAATGACGCAAGTGATACACGAATTAAAAGTGGTAGAAATGCAAATACAAAAAGTATAAAAGAAATAACTATGGCAATATTAAATCCAGACAATACAATAATATGAGAAAGTCCTGCGACTCGAAATGTTTGGTTGAGTTCTTTTGAGATAGAAGAATTACCAAAAAGCATACCAGAGGCCAGGGACGATGCAGGAGATGAAACATATAAATCTATTTTCCCAACCATATTTTCTTTCAATCTACCAAGCACACCGGCTAATGAATTAGTCTCACTATTTATCAATTCAATTTTTGGATAAAACATTTCACTTCCAATATTTTTTGCCATCAGATAAGAAGAGTAGTCAAAAGATTTTTTCTCTCCGTGCGATGGCAATATTTCTGGTGCTAAAACTTTTCCGGAAAGTTTCAAGGTCTCGCCTATTTTATATTTTGGATAAAGTGGAGTTTTTATTTGTATGTCCAAGACTTCACTTGCCACGCCGTAGCTTATTAGCGAAGTTGGGCTTGTTGCGTCTATTGGGTGAACATTAAAAACTTGATAATCATTTTTTATTTCTCCGGAAGAAATTATTTTTGCATCAAATGTGCAAGACACTTCACAAATATAATTTACTTTTTCTTCTACTAATTGCACTCGTAAAATTCCTAAAAATAATCCAAGAGAAAATAAAATTGTAATGAGCGGAAAAGAAAACAAATGAGTGACGCCTACGGCGTCACTCATTTGTTTTCTTTTCCGCTCCCCAAAATATATTCCCACCTGTATCAAAAAAAGTATTACTGCAAAAATTGCAACCTCACTCGCAATTTTAGAAATCTCACCAATACTAATTCCTAAACATATACCCCCGACTAGTATTAATGTTTTTAAATGTGTACTCATTTTTTATTTCGTATCTTGTCATTCCAAACTTGATTTGGAATCCAAGTTGTGTTCGTATTCAACTTTCAACTTTATGGACTTTATAAACTTTAAAGACTAAATAGATTTATAAAGTAAAAGTGTAATCACTTTTCAGTCCACGATATAAATCTATTTGTGCATCATCTGCACTCATAGTTGCTATCACATCCGCCCTCTCATTCATTGGTACTCCTGAGTGACCAGGTACATATTTCCAAAAAACTTTTACTCCAGAATTTTTTAATCTATCTTCTTCTTTTTTTAATGCCTCCCACAAATCTTGATTCAAAACTGGTTTTTTTGTTGACCCCTTCCATCCTCTTTTTATCCATCCATCTATCCATTCAGTCATTCCCTTTTTTACATATTGACTATCAGTACATATCTCGACAGCTTGTAGGTTGTAGCTTGTAGCTTGTAGCAATTCAGAATTTGTATTTGTATCACTTTCAACTTTATGAACTTTAGGACTTTCAACTTCACGGAGCGCGAACAGCGCTCCGGAGAGTTCCATTCTGTTATTCGTCGTCATATTCTCCCTCCCCCCAAGTTCAATCACCTGATCTTCAGTATCGTATCCACTTTCAACTTTATGGACTTTATGACTTTCAACTAGCAAAATTGCTCCCCATCCACCAGGACCCGGATTACCTTTTGAACTTCCATCTGTATAAATCGTAATTTTCATATTAATTAATAGTGTAACAAATTATGAATATAGTTCACTATGCGAACCAATATCTATAAAAATAAAAATATCTTTCTTAATTTCTTTATAAATAACTCGAATATCGCCCGTAACATTAAAACTTAAACAATCACCATATTCACCATGAAGCATATGAATGCCTAAAATTGGATTTTCTCCATCATCAATAAATATATTCCTTCGTTTTTTAAATGATTCTTTTACTTTTTGAGAAAGTTTCAAATATCTCTTTTCAAAATGTTTATGAAGAATAATTGTTCTCATAACTTTTTAAAGAGTATCTAAATACGAATCCATCTCTTTAATATTAGTAAAGTTCTTGGAGAGATTTTTGTTAGCTTTTATATCTTTCTCTACTTGTTTAAGAATCCCATCAAGATAAGGAGTCATTTTGTGAGACACAGAAAATTGCACTTCACGTGTACGAATAAATTGTTTTAAAGAAGCGGTAACTATTGAAGATAAAGAAAAGCCTAACTCTTTTGCTAATTTTTGAGCCTGCGCTTTCACATGAGTCTCTGTTTTGATATTAATCATTGCTGTTTTCATATACCAGAAGTATATACTTCTGGTATATACTGTCAAGCACATAAATTCTACATAGATTACAACTATGTAAAAATCGCACAGGCAAGACCTATGCGATTTTTTTATTTTATCTATAAAACAAAACTATCTCACTGGACCTGATTTAATTTGTTCTTCAACTGCTTTTATAAGAGAAGTATTCCTAAGTGCTTTTTGTAAATCTTCTTTAAATGTCGGACTTTTAATATCTACGTCCGGCGTAACCCCTTTTCCTTCAATCGGCAAATTATCATCCCTTAAGGTCAAACTTCTAACCAAAAACAATGAATACTTTTCATTTTCATCAATCACTGATTCAATCGGGAAAGTATTTTCAACTGTCCCCCATCCACGAGTTGTAGAACCAATAACTTTAGCCATATTTAATCTCTTAAATGTCGCAGCTGTTAGCTCAGCCGTTGATTGTGTCATGTTGTCTGTAAGTATTGCCATGTCCTTGTATCTATTAAGTGGCTCAAACTTTCCGATAGCTGTACGCTGTGCATCGTACTCTCCTTGATGGAACAAGTCGAAAGCAAATTGATTCTGACCAACAAAAGCTCCTAAGAAATACTGTAAGAAGTCGAGCGCTCCCCCTACATTTCCTCGTAAATCAATAATCATACTGTCTAGTTTTGGTGTTGTACTAGCATTATCTACTATCATTCCAATTTCGCTTAGTGTAGTTGGTGAAATTTTACTAATAGACAAATAAAGTGTATTTCCTAAAATTTTACCAAAAATTGTTGGCTCAATTTTATTTTGATCATATAGTTTTTTATTATATTCATTAGTCAAAACTTTATTAGCATAAGTAATTTTCTTCAATTCTTCTTTTGCTTCTGTAGTTGTGGCTTTCGCCAATACTATAGCTTTTTCTTTGTAAGCCTTTGCCACAACATCAACAGATGCACCAGTTTCTACCCCCAAATTTTTATATAAGTTGGTGTCTGGATTTATATTGCTAACATTTTGTCTAAGTTCCTTCTCCTGTTTCTGAGAAAATAATCCATTTCTACCATATGGTTCCAAATTTGCTGTTGCAATAATCACAGTATTTACCACCAATTGTTTCTTGGCTAAGGAACTGGTGCCTGTAGAAATTACATTTGATAACATCTCAGCAACACCAGATCTACTTGTGGTTGCAATCACCGGAACTTCTTTTAAATCTAAAGCCTTTTGAAGTGATAGCTGAAAAAGTCTAGCCATGTCACCCTCTTTCATTTTTGCCCAATAATTTTCATTTATAGAGTCGTATGTTTCCATAACAAATCTTACATAAATATCTTTCTCTTGTACTGTTTTATATGTAATATTTGCTTCTTTTTTTACAGAATCTTTTTTGTAATATTTTGTATAACCATAATACCCACCAATACCCAGCAAAAGTACTGTAACAACGACAGCTACTAGTCTTATCATTAATTGTCTATTTATAAAAAAAGTTTTTATTGAAATCATATATTTATACTACTAATTATGTCAGATAAAACACTTAATACCTATGTGGAGAGGGCGACACCTTCGGTGTCGCCCTCTCCTTAAATCACTAAACCCATTTATTAACATAATGTATACTAGTCATATGAACGACGAAGTATCCAAATCCCCTTCCTATACAGAACTTTGGGCAGAAAAGAACTTAGCAAAACTTTATGCTGGTTTTAGAACAGTCCTTAATCCAGGAGAAGTTGGTATCGCAGCAGAAGTTGCTGATATTATTGAAAATACTAATCAATTACCGCAAACGGTAAATATGCTAGACCTTGGTGCTGGTAGTGGAGAATCAACTCTTCGTATTGTAAAAAAATTATCAGAAAAACATAACATTGTTTATCACGGCATAGATGTCTCCGAAGAACAAAGAACTTCTTTCCGTTTAAAGGCTTCTGGTTTGCCAGATAATGTTGATATTAACTCCTATCAAATAACTTCTTGGGAGAATTTTACTCCAAATAAATACGATCTTATCATTTCATATCATTCTTGGTATGGCATTACTGGTGACGATTCAATTCTTAAATTACGTGACTCACTCACTCCCAATGGCTCAGCTTATGTTCTATTAAGTTTTAATAAATCACTAGCCTTACTTGCAATGCAACATAATGGTGAAAAAACTTACGCAGCAGACGATTTCATTAATGATTTAAATAGGCTTGGTGTTCCATTTGAAGAAAAAGAATTCGGTGACGCTAGTTTAAATAGAGACTCTTTTATAAAAGACGGCAAATTAACTAAGACAGGAAAAGATTTCTTAGGATATTTATACAGAAGACCGATTGATGACGGTTTAGAAAAAATTATAATTCCTTGGATAAATACTCTACCGGACGAAGCTTTCTCAGCGCCAGGTGCGATGATAAAAATTACAAACTCGCCATCTCCCACAGCATCATAAAGAATTGCTTATAGTCTTCAGCAATTTTATCAGAATAAATTGTATAAATACTTACAGGCTCAACATTTCCATAAAATGCAATTCTTCCATCTGAAATAACTATACTCATAGCTCTAAGATTTAGTTTTTTCAAAGTCCTTCTTTCAAAATGATAAGAAATAGAATCATATATCTCCGGAGCCTCTTCTCCGCCAAGATAATAAGTCTTTATATTTCTATCTTTTAGATTTTTAGAATACTCATCTTGAATATCTTTTGTTATATATAAATATTTATCTGACTTAACTCCAATAATATATTGACTCGAATCTTGTGGAATAGTCACTGATCTTTGTAATTCATAGTTTCTGAAAGCCTGCTCACCTATCAATACTTCAAAGTCTTGCTCATTCCCTATTTTAGATATTTTCTGTAATTCTTGTGCCAGATCTTCTGCGAGAACCATTTTCCTACGAATTGAATGTTCAAGTCTGTGTGGTGGCCTTGCTTTATATTTTGAAATTTTCCCTTCTTTTATTTCCTCAACAATTCCAGCCTCCACAAGAAGTGGCAATGTTATATAGACCTGCTGTCTGTGCATACTAATTCCTACAGCAATTTTTGAAACCCCAGTTTCTGTGCCTTTTTCCAACAAATACAAATAAATTAAGGCTTCCGCTTTAGAAAAGCCAAGATCTGCCAGTTTTTCTATATATGGATTTTCTACTTCTTTTTTACTAAGTTCTTTTGTTGTCATATTTTGGTTGTCAAAATTATATTTGTCAGTATATATATCATAAAACTTTTATTTTGTAAACAAATTTGTAATTAGAAAGTGTCAATTTTATCATTGACAAGTGTGATTTAAAATGGTACAATGTTATCAGAAAGTTAAGGAAGCAAACTAGAGGTAATAACCGAAGGCAACCTAAACTAAGTACTTTGATTGGAGATAATCATGCTCTCGAACACAAAAAATTTGGTAAAAGACACCATTACATCGCTACTGATGATGTTCATACTCGTTATAACAGGTCTTGCCCTTTCTTGCTTCACAGCTATTGCTTTTGGTGCCATGGTTTATTATGGCATTGTGAGAGCAGAAAATATTATTACAGCAACACTGATTTACTTGCTGTACATGATCTTTCTTGTCGGCTTTATTGTTATACCAAAATATCTGGAAAAAAATGACGATGGGTACTACTTATCCAACGGGTATGGTCACATGAGTATCAGCGAAGTAATAGAGGAGTTTATTGCAGATAATGAAAACTTTGTTGGACAACTGTCGCTTTTATTCTCCCTCGTAGGAGGGACAGTTATATTTAGCTTCAAACTATTTTCTTTATTCTTTGGCAGGTGAATATTGAAAGGACTTGACTGGGCGATTGAAAAACATCGCCCACTTTATCAAGATTTTAAATTAGAAATAATTTGAAATCTTGAAGAGTTTAGTTCATTCACAAATTAATTGGAGGCCGTAATGAAGGTAACAAAAGTATATGCGAACAGTTCCCTTCCACTTAATTTGAAAAAACAAATTAAGTGGGTGTTGATCGGTGATAATCTTATCATCGGTAACATTATGGATCACACTGTTATGGTTATGGAAACATTAAACCCAGGACTTTTCCAAAAAGATCCAATGGGTGGTATGCAACAAGAAATGGAGTATGCAAACCAAGTGATAGCAGCCGGCATTGCAGACATAAACGGCAACATGGTCGGGTGGGAATCCACTGGTTTTAACAAAACCACGCCTGATTACATGAAAAAAGAACTCAGTGATTTGATTAAACAGATTATTTCGGAAGAAACACTCTGGCAATAATTAATCCAATGGTTCACTGGGCGATTGAAAAATATCGCCCACTTTATCAAGATTTTAAGTTTTATTTTTAAAAAGAAGTAAGATTTGAAATCTTGAAGAGTTTAGTTCTTTAAACAATTTAATAGGAGATAATCATGTCATCAACGCAAACAAGAATCACTTTCTACGTGGCTCCTTCTAAAGAACGCCACCCACTCGTGAGCCAGCTTTTCCGTTGTATAGATGCAGAAAGGATTGGTAAGCCACGTATAGTGGAAAGTGTGACCAGAATCGAAGGGTTCCTAACAGGAACTTTTGAGATTAGCGACGGCAACATGTACCAGTATGATGGTTTTGATGGTGACACAGATTGTCATAATCAAAAGGACTACGAAGAAACTAAAAAATTCTTCGACCTCTACCGAGAGCTTGGTGCTCTTGGGTATCTCTCCGAAGACCACAGGTGTTCTTGGTGGTCTAGTGGTGGAAGTAGAGGTTCTGACTGGAACGACGTAGATTATGATGATGAGATTGAAGAGTACAGACGTCAGGAAGAGAAAAAGAAGTTAAAATTTTTCTGGCAAGAGTACCCAAATCTCATGAGCATCATCAAATACGGTCGCCAAGCTGATGGTCAACCGCAGAGCTTGCTCTGACTGCGGTATAGAAACAAACAAGTGGTGGCCAACTCGAGGGCCTGCATTATGAATATTTATCCGTAATAGGATGAATATAACATAGTGAGTCTGAAGCTATAAAGTATGAAACTTCTGGCAAGCGCTTCTTACTGGTAAATATGCGATGAATTACCCGTCTGCCCGTACGTGAATCGGTGCTTGGGGAATGATATCATTCCCCACTTTATCAAGATTTTAAATTAGAAATAATTTGAAATCTTGAAGAGTTTAGTTCATTCACAACAAGGAGAAAGTGAAAATGGCACATTCTATTACAGCACAGAAATTTTTGGCAGAGCTGGAGAAAAAAGATTGGTGGGAAGCGAGTGAAATCGCTACCATAAATACAAAAACAGTGGATGAATGCGAGGAATTATTTAAAATTCTCGCAGGACATAGCCCGATCGACCGGAGTATAAGGCAAGCTCTTGAGTCTGAAATCCAAGGCAAAAAAGAAAGACTTCTTTCTTACAAATAAACCTTCTTCTCTGAGTACTCTGCCTTTAAAAAAAACCGCACAATAAAATGTGCGGTTTTTCTTTTTTCTTTCATCTACTTTCTGTTCTCTGTAATCTGTCTTCTCCCCATCTACTTCTTTGAAATTATATTCAAAATAAGTTTGATAATTTTATCTTTATCATTCGGATCACTCTCCGCCACAAGCACAGTAATAGCAGTCAAAGCAGATGGCGTCAGTCTTTTTATATCAAGCATTTTTGTTTCTTTCAAAAACCAAACAAAAGCAAAGGCACCTGATCGTTTATTACCATCAGTAAATGGGTGATTCTTCACCATGAAATACAAAAGGTGTGCCGCCTTTTCTTCTACTGTTGGATAAACTTCTTGACCACCAAACGATTGCATAACGTTTCCAACGATTCCTGAGATAGAACCTTTATGTCTTTCATTTCCAAACACATCAGTTGCTTCCCCTTTTTCAATTAAGACATCGCGAAGCTCAACCAAATTCTTAGATATTTTCTCTGCTGTAAAATTAACTTTCTTTTTTGTGAGTTTAGTAGTCGGCAAAAGTTCTCTATCATATGCATCAAGTGAAAGCCAAGTATCAGCAAACAATGAAATAAGTTCTACTGCGTCTTTTGGATCTACAGCCGAGCCAACAGGCAAAAGTTTTTTAATATCATCAACCACATTCAAAAACTGAGTATAATTTTTTGCAATTCTTTTCTTATCCACGACAAAACCATCAACAATATAATTTCTCAAAGTCTTCGTCGCCCACTGACGGAAAATGGTTGCCTTCTTACTATTAACCCTATAACCAACCGAAAGAATCATATCTAAATTGTAATGTTTTACATCTCGATCAACCTCTCTCTTTCCTTCTTTTTTAACTATCCGGAAATTCCGGACAGTTGCTTTTTCTGCCAATTCCTCAGTTTTAAGAATATTTTGAATGTGTTCGTTAATGGTTCTTACATTAACATCAAAGGCTTCTGCTATTTGCATTTGTGTAGCCCACACTGTCTCATGACTAAAATCGCCACGAAGCTCTATCGCCCCTGACTTAGCCTGATAAATGACAACATTATTTTTAATTTGCGCTTTTATATTTTTTATTTTTGCAATAACTTTTTTCTTCATCTTTTGATTCTATCACTTCCATTTTCCTAATTCTATAGAACAAAAAGTTGATAACTTTTTTA
>JBAXLU010000003.1:0-46779 GCA_037134695.1 Candidatus Nomurabacteria bacterium | reverse complement strand
ATGAAACTCTTCACTCCGCGATTCATAAAAGATTTAATATTAAGTATTGTATTTATTACAATACTTTATTTCTTAGTAAATAATCCAATTACTCATCCAATACCTAAACCACAGCCGTTAAATTGGAGCATACAATTAATGCAACACCCATTACTTCTAGGGCTAGCTGGTCATAACTATTTAGTGTTAAGAGACGCAAAAGGAAATGTGATTTCAGAATTACACGGCCTAGCAACTGACACGACAACCGGACAATGGAAATACATTGGAAATAACCCAAATGATAAATTAAAAGTTTGGGAATTTAATAAACCAACTTATTATTTAGCGGAAAAAAGTTTCCCTGGAATTATTTTAAATGAAGGACAACAAGATGGAATTATTGAACTTTGGAAAAAGGCAGTTTCTTGTAAGGATCCTATAAACTCAAAAAATATACCTTATCCACCATTTGGAGTAAATATGAGTGGTGATACTGAAAATTCAAATTCTGTTGCCTATACCCTTTCCCTTTGTATGGGTTTAAGCATAAAACATTTAGGGTTATTTACACCAGGAAATGGAGTAAATTTATTATTAAAATAATAAATTAGACGAGAGTTAGAGGGAATATTTTTATTTTTTAAACAAAATAGATAAAGCTTGTAGCCTTTAGCTTGTAGAATGTAGCTAAATGACGGCCACTTTGTGGCCGTCATTTAGTATTTGTATTAAAGCTACAGACTACAGGCTACCAGCTAAGAGCTGTACTAACCCGTCCCCAAACTCCTTCACTGTCTTGTCTTCATAAAGAGATAATGTAACTATATTTTTATTTTTTGAAGCTTTTTCTAATTCTTTTACTTTTGCTTTTATTTCTTTTTCATCTACTGTATCTATTTTTGAAAGCACAATAATTTCTTCACGCTTTAAAAGTTCTGCATCATATTTTCCAAGTTCCTCACGAATAGTTTTATAAACTTTTCCAACTTCTTCATTTTCTGCAGAAACTAAATGTACGAGTACTCTTGTACGTGTAATGTGACGAAGGAATTTATGTCCCAATCCTTTTCCTTCACTCGCTCCTTCAATAAGTCCTGGAATATCTGCAAGCACATAACTAAAATATGCTCCCAAGTTTGGCTCAAGAGTTGTGAAAGGATAGTCACCGATTTTAGCACCTGCTCTAGTTAATGCATTTAAAAGAGATGACTTCCCTGCATTAGGTAAACCAATAAGACCGACATCAGCGATTAATTTTAATTCAATATCAAAAGTAGCAAATTCTCCACGTTCTCCTTTTGTAAATTCTTCTGGTGCGCGATTTGTCGCAGTTTTAAATTGTTCATTTCCAAGTCCGCCTTTTCCACCACGAAGAACAACAAAGTCACCTTCTTCTAAACATTCATAAGTTTTGTCATATTCACGATTATAAATAACAGCACCAAGTGGAACTTGCAAGTACAAGTCCTCGGCATTTCCTCCGTGCATACTACGCTTCTGTCCGGCTTCTCCTTCTTTCGCGTCCCATTCTTTTTTATGTTTATAAACAGAGAGTGCTTGGATATCACGAATAACGCGGAAATAAACATCTCCACCTTTTCCTCCATCTCCACCAGCTGGTCCTCCGTAAGGAATACCTTTTTCACGGCGCCAACGAACAACGCCAGTTCCACCAGCTCCAGCTTTTACTTTTAGGGTTACATTGTCGATTAACATGATAGTTAGTTAAAAGTTTGTAAAGTTAATAAAGTTGAAAGTAAATGTATTTGTATCTACTTTATAAACTTTATGAACTTGTAACTTTATGAACTAAAATAATACCATATTTAAAGGACTTTTGCAAGTTACTATTGACATAAGTAATAATAAATTATATAATATAACTTTGTACAAGGAGATCTGAAAATGAAGAACTACCTCGCAGAGGTCCGCAAGGATCTCAATGACCCAGCCCTTTTAGGCTGGCGAATCTTGGTCGCCAGCGCACTCAGCCTTAGCATTCTTGCTTCGGCCAATAGATTGCTGACAATTGCAATCGTCAGCTTTTAAGCTGGTGCGCCAGCCACAATCCCTGCCCGCTTCGGACTTTCATTAGTCTGAGGCGGGTAATTTTTTATTTTAATAAGGTTTTGGCAAGGCCTTGCCTTGCCAATTATGTATTTCAACTCATAACTTCTAACACCCGTATTTCGTATTTTCTGTAAACTGTAAGCTGTAAACTCCCAAAAATATTGACACGAAAATTTATTTTGTCTATTTGCGAAGTTCTGTAGGGAGAATATAATTAATATATGAAAAAGACATTAACAACAATTGCATTTGTAAGTAGTTTATTCATAAGTGGTTCATTGTTTGCTTCTGCTTATTACACACCTTATTACAATACTTATCAAAACGCTCCAAGATCAAATTCTTATACATATACACAAGGATGTTACACATACCAATATGATGCATATACACAAATAACTTCTTTGATTGGATCAACTTGTACGACAAATAATAATTATTCTTATAATTATCCAAGTACAAATTATTCATATACACAACCAACTAATAATTATTCCTATACATATCCAAGCAATAATTATTCTTACACTTATCCAGCGAATAATTATTCTTATGTAGCACCAAGTACATATTCATATAATTATCAAACAGGATATAACACACAGCCAACATCACAATATTATACTTACTCATATAATAATGGACTATGGTATCCAACAAATACTTGGACAAGTAATGGTTCTAATTATGGAAGTTATAATAATGGATATAATTATAATTACGGAAATAATTATAATAATGGCTATAACTATAATTATGGAAACAGTTACAATAATAATTATGGATATAACTATGGGTACTAGATAGTTTCGAATTTCAAGAAAATACAAAAGAGTGGCCGCGAAGCGGCCACTCTTTTGTATTTTCCACTCCTCCCACTCCTCATGAAAATGAATAATTCAAACTTCGTGAGAAGTGACTTGCGCAGGCTGGCGAGCCGAGCATGAGACAAAGTTTTTACGAAGGCAAGACCTTCGTAAAAACAAAAACTCAAACGCATAACAATCAATTATATGGCCCCAGATACGAGGCACGGAGAAGCGAGCGAGGAGACGTACGAGGTAGTACGTAGACGAGCGAGAGAGGCTCCGTAACAAAGTAGATGGGGTTAGATAATTGATTCTGTTCTAGTAATTACGTAAACGTTCAGACTTCTCATGACTTCTTATCTTTTCATGAACTTTCGCTTCAATTTGTCTAATACGTTCGCGAGTAACTCCGAACTCTGCTCCTACTTCTTCAAGGGTATGCATTACACCATCAAATTCCCCTAACCCATTTCGCATTTCTACAATCTTTCTTTCTTTTGGTGAAAGGTCATTTAATATTTCATTAATCTGATCTGAAAGAATTCTGTGTGACGCCTCAGCGTCTGGGGATAAAATTTTATCATCAGCAATAAACTCACCGAGAGTTGATTTGTCATCATCATCTCCAATCGGCTTTTCAAGAGAAACAGTATCTTGATTTATATTTTCAATTATGTGAATTTTCTCAACATCTACTCCCATTTCAACAGCAATTTCCTCAGCTAATGGATCACGTCCCAAGTCCTGAGATAGACGACGTACAACTTGTTTATATTTTGCAATTGTTTCCACCATGTGCACAGGAATACGAATTGTACGAGACTGATCAGCTAGCGCACGAGTAATAGCCTGACGAATCCACCATGTCGCATAAGTTGAAAACTTGAATCCTTTATTCCAATCAAATTTTTCTACAGCCTTAAACAAACCAAGATTTCCTTCTTGAATAAGATCAAGCAATGTTAAATCAGATGATCTTCCAACATACTTTTTAGCAATAGAAACAACAAGACGAAGGTTTGCCTTTGCAAGTAATGATGCCGCTTCTAAATCACCTTTTTCTATGCGCTGAGCTAAAGATCTTTCTTCATCTCCTGCAATTAGAGGATATTGACCAATTTCACGAAGATACATTTGAATACTGTCATGAGTATTTTCACTTCCTGCTAATTTTAATCCCTCATCCATATCAAGAAGATTCCCTCCTTCTAGTACATCGATTCCTACTGCTGACATTTTTTCATACAACTCTTCTAGATATAAAATATCTGTTTCAATCGTAGGGAAATAACGAATAATTTCATCATAGGTAATGAATCCTCTTTCTTTTCCTTTTGTTAAAAGTTCTTCTTCATTCTGATCACGTGTCAAAACTTTTTTTGTTTTAACCTCTATCTTTGGTTTTGATGGTCCAGTTTTTATTGTAAATGCCTTTGGTTTATATTTTGGCTTTGTCTCTGTTTTTACAACTGCTTTCTTTTGAGATTTTTTAGCAACAACTTTAGGTGCTTTTTTTGCCACAACTTTTTTTATTGCTTTCTTGGAAACTTTTTTATTAGGAACAGCCTTTGTTATTTTTTTAACCGGCTTTTTAGAGATGGTCTTTTTTGAATTCTTCTTTAATTTATTCTTTACAGAAGTCTTTTTGACGGGTGAACTAGCAAGTTCACGTCTTGGACGTAAACTCGACTTGTTGGCAACCTTTTTTGCTTGAGCTTTTTTTGCTGCTGGTTTTACCGCAGTTTTTTTCTGTACACTTTTCTTTTTTGAAGATACTTTTTTCACCATAGTAACGTAAGGCGGATTATACTATACAAACAGAGAAAAGTCTATAGACTTTTTCCACATAATAAAAAAAGGCCCCGACAAATGCCGGGGGTTTGAGGTTAAGTGATGTAAGCACATTAACCAACGATGTTGGACACACAGAACTGTTCTTGGTCAAGCGCCTCTATCGTCATCTGAACTCCGGGAATCTGAGAGGGTTTAGCCATTTCCAGAATATGGGATTTGGGAGATGCCAACAGAAAATCTTTTTTAAAAGCATAAGTAGCTTCTTCCTTAGAGTCCGCCGGGATGACTGTCGCCAAAGAACAATGGCGACCGACTGCATTTAGGTAAGTGCAGTGCACCAACCAAGCTAGTTTACCGTCCATAAAATCCTCTTCAAGAACTGTAGAGTAGAATTACCCCTTAAACAGCCTTTATCTGTCTTTATTCTACATATAAATAACTTGTATGTCAATATCTAGAATCCTTTCCTAGCGTGATCATTTATTTCTTTCATTACCGCTTCATGGTCAGCACCTTCTTCATTTAATTTTTTCTGCAATGTCATCATTTCCTCTTTATGTATCAACTTTTTATAAGTAGCAATCAAATCATTAAAATATTTATCTTTATCCCCTATTACTTTTTCTTCTAATTTAAACATTTCTTCTTGAAGTATCGCCTCTGGAAATTGATTTAAATCTAATGACAATGATTTTAAACTTTCATCTGTTAATTTATTAGATAAAGTAGAAAATGCAATTATCTCGCGAGTAAGACGCTCCTTGCTCGGCAAATTAATAATTTCTGTTTTTGTTTCCTCAATAGTTGCAACTACTCCGCGATTTAATTCTTCAGTTAAAGTACTCTCAGGAATATGAGTCTTGCCAGAAATAACTTTTATAAAATGGGCTCTATCTATTGGGGACTGAATTGCTCTAATAAATGGTAAAACTTCAGCAACAATTCTTTGTCCACGCTTTCTGTCATCTGTTTCGTCTCTTATTATGTGTGAAAGCATAACTTCTACAACGTGACGTTTTTTCTCTACGGCATCAAGCCAAGCCTTGGGACTTTCTTTAATTAAATCTGCTGGGTCTTTGGTGCCCACAGAGCCAGCGGTTGAAGGAAAGTCATCCACTACATAAACATCGAGTCCACCTAATAAACAAAGTAACGCAGTTTTTTTAAGTGCATTTTGTCCAGCTGAATCAGTGTCGAATGAAAGTATCACAGTGTCACAAAAGCGTTTAATAATATGAATATGTTCATCTGTAAAAGCAGTTCCTGAAACTGCGACTGTATTATGTACGCCGGCTTGATATGACATACACAAATCCATTTGTCCTTCTACCACAACAACAGATTTAACCTCAGCCATTTTCTTTTTTGCAGTGTCATAACCAAAAAGTATTTTTGATTTATGATAAAGGGCTGTCTCTGGAGTGTTTACATATTTCCCCTGTGCAACTGATGGGTCAACAAGAGACGGCAAAATACGTCCAGAATATCCAACTGTCGCACCAGAAACATTTCGAATTGGAAACATAATGCGTCCACGAAAACGATCGTACCAACCTTTTGTTTTTCCACTATCATCTGTCGCCTTTATCGCAAGACCAGAATCTTCAATTTCTTCTGGTTGATAACCAAGTGCGGCAAGTGTTATAAATAAATCGCGCCATTCATTTTTCGCATAACCAATATGAAAAGTATTTATTGTTTCTTCTGTTAATCCACGCTCAAGTAAATAATGCAACCCTTCTGGTGATTTCTTTAAAGTTTTTTCAAAGTGATCAGTTGAATCTTTTAATAAAGTTATGAGTCTGGTATCTTCTTTATTTTTTTGTGAATTAGTTAATGTGACACCAGCGCGGTCTGCTAAAATTTTTAATGCTTCAAAAAATGGAATGTTCTCAATTTTTTCTACAAAAGTAAAAATATCACCGTGCTGTTGGCAACCGAAGCAGTGAAATGATTTTCGCTCAGGTGAAACATAAAATGACGGTGTGCGCTCATTATGAAATGGGCAACGAGCGCGGAATTGAGCACCCGACTTTTCTAGACGAATATAAGTAGAGACGACATCAGTTATGGAGAGACTTTCTTTTACTTGGTCTTTGGGGTTCATTCTACTATTCTAACATAGTTAGAATAGTAGCGCGGACTTACGCAGAACGAACGCAGACCTCGCAGAAAAACCCTTCCCCGAGGTCTGACCTCGGGGGAATGTATTTTCCAAGGCAAGACCTTGGAAAGAATAAAGGTTTTATCTAGGTCCGGCCTAGATAAACAAACACAAACAAAAGCGCGACCCCCACTCCACAAATATGCTTCACGTGGCAAGCTGGTCGCTCTTTTGCTATTTTTTCTCTTTACTTTATTTGCTCTTAACTACCTTGAATCTATTTATAAATATTATGATCACCAATAACTACAAGCTGTATATCAGATTTTGTAATATATTCAAAAACAATTCTATAATTATAATTTACAGAAAAACTATATTGATTATTTAATTTACCATGCAATTTATGAACTTTTAAATACTGATGACTTGAAATATCTTTTAATAATTCAATTTTTTCTAAAACTTCTTCTTGTAAGATTTTTTCTAATTTATTAAATTGCCTAATAAAAAATGGTTTATAACCTATTTTCATACAAAAGTTACTTAAACTTTTTAGCTAATTCCCTCAAGTCTCCATATAAACCTATTTCTTTTGAAGCACGTAAAACATCTTCTACAGCTTGGTCTTCAGAGACACGAGTTAATGCACGACGAAGAACATCAGCTTTGTTTGAACCATAACCAGATTTTACTAAATGATTTAATTGTTCTTCTAAGAGTGGAGAAAGTGGTACGGATATTGTGCTCATAAATTTTGAAATTAGTTTATTAATATAATATGATAATATCATATTATATTATCATACGCAAATCCAAAAAAACCCTTATAATATAGTTTCCGTGTAACTACCCAAGTGTTGTCATTCCTGCGAAGGCAGGAATCCAGTGTCCAGAACCTGGATTCCATATCAAGTCTGGAATGACACAAATTCAATTCGGAGAACTTAATTAGAAATAGCAAAAGCGCGACCGAAGGCTCCCGATTTCTTAGATTGTAATCAATCTTTTGAAATCGCAGTCTTGTAAAGGTCGCGCTTTTGCTGAAACTTATTCCTATATATTACGTCAGCCGGTTTCAAAATTAAATGTTAATCGAAGGCACAAAGAAACGTCAGAAATTGATGAAGCTACGAGGAGTCTAGGAATTTTTCGAAGGAGACGTAGGTAGGACTACGTTGACTAAGAAAAATTTCGTAACGACAAAGTAGCTTCGCAATTTATGACTGTTTCTTTCCGCGGAGGCCGGTGCCAGCGGGAATCAAGCGGCCGATTATTACGTTTTCCTTTAGCCCACGTAGCTCATCCATCTGACCTCTCGTTGATGCTGTTATAAGCACACGTGTTGTATTTTGGAATGATGCACTCGATAGCCAGGAATCAGTAGATAAAGCAACATCTGTGATACCAAGTACCAAATAACGCCCCTTTGCCTCTACTCCACCACGAGCCTTTGTACGCATATTTTCTGAGCGGAAATTTGAAACTTCAACGACATCACTTTGTGTAAAGCGAGTTTCGCCTGGGTTTGTAATTTTCACACGTCCAAGCATTTGCTTGATAATAACTTCAACGTGCTTACGAGAAATAGCTGCACCTTGTAATTCATAAACTTTGTTAATTTCACTTACGATATATTCTTCTGTAACTTCCTTTCCAGCATTTTGGAATAGTTCATCAATATCACAAGATCCATCAGTTAACATTTGACCCTTCTTAATCATATCTCCAACTTTTACAATTGGCTGACGACGGAATGGTACTGTGTATTCAACTTGCTTACCACTCTTATTTCCCTTTGCTCCATCATCATCCATAATGATAGTAATGATTTTTTCTTTTCCTTCATCACGAATACCCATAACTTCACCTGCTTCATGAGCTATGATTGCAGGATTCTTTGGCATTCTTCTTTCAAAGATTTCTTCAACACGAGGAAGACCTTGTGTAATATCGACTCCAGAAACTCCTCCAGAGTGGAAAGTACGCATAGTAAGCTGTGTTCCTGGTTCACCGATGGCTTGCGCCGCGACGATTCCAACTGCTTCACCTAAGTCCACCTTCTTGTTACGTCCCATATCTAGTCCATAACATTTCTGACAAATACCATGTAATGACTGACACATAAGTGGAGAAAATACTTTCGCCTCTTGTACACCGGCGTTTTCTACTATAACTGAATCGTCCTTGTTAATTAGATGATTCTTCTTGAATAGAACTTTTCCATCAACAACAATATCTTCAGCAATGATACGTCCGCGAATATTTTTTGAAATTGGAACTTCAATACCAAGAGCATTTTCTTTACGAACAACTTTACTTTCTTTTGTACCACAATCAATTTCTGTAATGATAGCATCCTGTGCCACATCAACTAGACGACGTGTAAGGTATCCAGCTTGAGCAGTCTTTAGAGCTGTATCTGAGTTTCCTTTACGAGCACCATAAGTTGTAATGAAATATTCAAGTGGTGTTAGTCCTTCTTTGTAAGAAGAAATAACTGGGAAGTCCAAGTTACGTCCTGAGTTGTTCACAATAATACCCTTCATTCCGGCCATCTGAATAACCTGAGCAATAGAACCTCTGGCCCCTGAATTAATCAAGTCATAAACTGAACCATGCTTTTCAAGTGAGGCAGGAATAAGTTTTTCAATCTTACTTCTAACACCTTGCCATACTTCAATTGTCTTTTCATAACGCTCTTCATCAGAAAGAAGACCTTCTGCGAAAGATTCGTCCACACGACCTGCTTGTTCCCACCCTTCTGCAACTAATTCTGTTTTTTCTTTAGGAACTTTCACTGCATCGATATTCCAAGTTGTTCCTGAAACTGTTGCATATTTGTAACCGAAAGTCTTAATTTTATCGATTACTGTTGGTGCAACTTCAGCTCCATAAGCCAAAATAACTTCATCAACAATTGTGTTAATTTTCTTAACTGTAACTTCCTCATTTATATAAGGGAAATCTGATGGGAAAACAGAGTTAAACAAAAGTCTTCCGATTGTTGTCTCAAATGGCTTACCTCCAAACATAGCATACTTTGCTTTATCACTTGGCATAACTGTAATTTTTGCGCGGAAAGAAACAATACCAAAGTCATAAGCAGTAATAGCTTCATTTGGGGTTGGGAATATTTTTCCTTCACCTTTTTCACCTTCAATAACTTTTGTCATCCAATAAGCACCGAGCACCATATCCATACGAGGACTAACAATAGAATCTCCTGACCCAGGCTTTAATAGGTTTCTATTAGCAGCCATAAGTGTACGAGCTTCTTCTTGAGCAGCCTCTGATAATGGTAAGTGAACAGCCATTTGGTCACCGTCGAAGTCAGCGTTAAAAGCAGAACAAACGAGTGGGTGAAGAGATATAGCATTACCTTCAATCAACTTTGGATTGAAAGCTTGAATACCTAATCTGTGAAGTGTAGGAGCACGGTTTAGAAGTACATACTTTCCTTCGATACATTCTTCTAGAATTGCCCATACTTCTGGAATACTTTCTTCTATTAATTTATTAGCTCCACGAATGTTGAAAGCTAATTCTCTTTCGAGTAATTTTGAAATAACGAATGGCTTGAAAAGTTCAAGTGCCATATGCTTTGGAAGACCACACTCATTAAGTGCAAGTGATGGACCAACCACAATAACAGAACGAGCAGAATAGTCCACACGCTTTCCAAGAAGGTTTCCACGAAGTAGTCCCTGCTTTCCTTTTAGGTTATCTGACAGTGACTTTAGCTGACGCTTCTGTGACTGACTCATAACAGCATCTTGACCATGGCGAGCAGAGTTATCAATTAATGCATCTACTGCTTCCTGTAGAATTCTTTTTTCATTTCTTAAAATAACATCCGGTGCACCAATTTCCATTAATTTCTTTAAACGATTATTACGATTGATTACACGACGATAAAGATCATTCACATCAGACGCTGCATAACGTCCACCTTCAAGAGCAACCATAGGGCGTATTCCTGGTGGTATAACTGGAATAACTGTCATAAACATCCATTCAGGACGAATGCCAGCATTTTTGAAAGCTCTCACAAGAGAAAGACGCTTCTCAGCTTTATCACGTTCAAGTGAACCAATCTTTTCAAGTAAAACAACGATTTTTGCTTCAAGTTCTGATAAATCAATAGTCTTAAAGATTTCAAAAATAGCTTCAGCTCCGATACCAGCCTCAAAACATGTTCCATACTTCATTGCATATCTGTGATATGTTAATTCATCAAAGATTTTCCATGGTTTGATTTCTTCAATTTCTTTCTTTGTTGCAGTTAAAAGCTCACGAAGTTTATCTTGTGTCTTTTCATCTGTTGCTGATTTTACTTTTGCCTTAAATTCACTATCAAGATTAGCTAAAATTTCTGCCTTAGCTTCTAAATTAACTGATTTAATAATGTATCCAGCAAAGTAAACAACTTTTTCTACATCACCAACTGGCTGAGAGAGAATAAGTGAAATACGTGAAGGCACTGTACGTAAAAACCAAATATGAGCAACAGGACTTGCAAGCTCAATATGTCCCATTCGTTCACGACGAACAATAGACTTTGTTACTTCAACTCCACACTTCTCACAAACTATATCTTTATAACGAATACGACGATATTTTCCACAATAACATTCATAATCTTTTTCTGGACCGAAAATTCTTTCATCGAAAAGTCCATAACGCTCACTGCGTCCTGTTCTATAGTTAATGGTCTCTGGTTTTGTTACCTCACCAAAGGACCAGCTTCTGATTGCCTCAGGTGATGCGACTTTAATCGCAAGACCGTCGAAATTTGTTGTATCAATTGTTTTCATATGGTTATTTTTTAATGAGCGAAGCGATTATAAAAAATTCCACCCAGCCACACCGCATTAGCGATGTAGTTATTTTTCACTATTATACTTTTGTTATTTAATATTGTTTTCATATATTTGTGATGTGTGGCTGGGTAAGAAAATTATAGTCGTTTTTCTCCTTAATTTTGCTTAATTATAGAGATGATTCACCTATTAATGGCTCTTCATATCCATCTAACTTTCTAGGTGTAACGTCGAGTGACAATCCACGAAGAGTGTTCAACATAACTGTAAATGACGCTGGTGTGTTTGGTTCTTTGATATCTTCACCTTTAATAATGCTATCAAATGCTGCTGAACGTCCGACGATATCGTCAGATTTTACAGTCAACATTTCACGCAAAATGTGTGATGCCCCGTAACCTTCAAGTGCCCATACTTCCATTTCCCCGAATCTTTGACCTCCACCTTGAGCCTTTCCTCCAAGTGGTTGCTGAGTGATAAGAGAGTAAGGACCGATGGAACGCATGTGAATCTTATCTTCAACCATATGGTGAAGTTTCATAATATACATAACTCCGACGGCAGTTTCCTGATTGAAAGCCTCGCCTGTTCGTCCATCATATAATTGCATTGTTCCTGATTCCTTAAATCCAGCCTTAACTAATTCTTCTTTAATTTCTGCATCAGATGCTCCTTGGAATGAAGGCACAACGGCTTGGTAACCAAGTGATTCAGCAGCCAATCCTAAATGCATTTCAAGAATTTGTCCTAGGTTCATACGAGATGGCACACCAAGCGGTGTTAACAAAATATCAATCGGTGTTCCGTCTGCTGCGAAAGGCATTTCTTCTACTGGAAGAATTGTTGAAATAACTCCCTTGTTTCCATGGCGTCCAGCTAGCTTGTCTCCAACTGAAATGTTACGGACTTGCGCAACTTCAATGTGAACACGCTTGATGATTCCACTTTCTAGATTATCCCCTCTCTCACGTGAGAAAACTTTTACACCAATAATACGTCCACGCTTTCCATGATCCAATCTTAATGATGAATCTTTTACATCACGAACTTTTTCACCGAAAATAGAACGCAATAATCTTTCTTCTGGAGTAAGTTCAGTTTCACCCTTTGGTGTAATCTTACCAACCAAAATATCCCCTGGACGTACTTCAGCGCCGATACGAATGATTCCATCTTCATCTAGATTCTTTAACTTACTTTCACCAACATTTGGAATATCATGTGTTGTGATTTCTGCTCCTAATTTTGTATCACGAACATTACATACGAATTCTTCAATGTGAATTGATGAGAATTTACTATCCTTAACCAATCTTTCCGAAAGGATGATGGCATCTTCATAGTTCGCACCATTCCATGATAGGAAAGCTACACGAACATTGTGACCAAGAGCGATCTGACCATTATCTGATGTCGCAGCGTCAGCCAAAACTTGTCCCTTCTTAACTTTTTCACCAATTGAAACTATAGGTCTCTGGTGGAAAAGGTTGAAAGCGTTTGTACGAGCAAAGTTAATCAAATCGTAAGTGTATTCTTTCTTGTCTGCCTTAATGATAATTTTCTTTGCGTCTACATACTTAACATCCCCTGCTTCATCAGCCAAAACAAGTCTTCCGATATTCTTTGCAGCTTCTCTTTCCATACCAGTTGCTACTAGTGGTGCCTCAGGACACATAAGTGGCACTGCTTGTTTCTGCATATTACTACCCATCAGTGAGCGAGTCGCATCGTTGTGTTCTAGGAATGGGATCATAGAAGTCGCAACAGAGAAAGCTTGGTTTGTTGCTACGTCGATGAAATCAACATCTTCACGTGGTACAAGAGCAGGCTGACTATCTTTACGAACTTCTGTTTGTGGATTAGTTAACATTCCATCTTTATCAACCACGTTTCCAGCATGAGCGATAATGTAACGTTCTTCTTCAAGAGCATTCATATAAATAATTTCTTTTGTGATCTTTCCTTTTGTTACTTTTACATAAGGAGTTTCAATAATACCGAAATCATTTATACGAGCATAGTTAGATAAACGCAAAATAAGACCAATGTTTGGACCTTCTGGAGTGTGAATCGGACAAACGCGACCATAGTGAGAAGTGTGAACATCACGAACTTCAAAACCAGCACGCTCACGGGTCAAACCTCCGGGACCAAGGGCAGATAATGTACGCAAGTGTTCAACTTCCGCAAGCAAGTTTTCCTGATTCATGAACTGTGAAAGCTGGTTTGTGGTAAAGAACTCTTTAATACGAGCCTGTAGTGGACGCTGATTGATTATCGCAATAGGAAGAGTTGTATCTGTATCGATAACAGACATTTTATCCTGAATATTTCTCTTCATCTGCATCATACCTGTACGGATTTTACCGGCCATCATTTCTCCAACATAACGAACACGACGTGAACCTAAGTGGTCGATATCGTCTTCCTCTGCATTTGGATTATTATTTAATTCAACGAAATAGTTAATGATTTCAACCATATCTTCTTTTGAAAGAGTACGACGTGCAGCGTCCTTATCTGTCTTTGGATCAATTGGCTTGCCGAAGCGCTTATTGAAACGGAAACGTCCAACTGGTGAAAGATCATAACGTTCAGGTGAAAGAATTGAGTCTACATATTCCTTAGCATTTTCAGGAGTAGCTAGATCACCATCACGAAGACGCTTATAGATTTCAATATATGAATCATGTATTGTCTTTACTTCATCACGTTCTAGCAATGATGAGATTGCCTGCAATGCAAAATCACGCCCTTCAAAAGCTTTCTTGATTTGATCATCTGTTGCAAGACCCATAACACGAAGAAGCGCAATTACAGAGAATTTACGCTTTTTATCAATACGCACATATATACCACCATCTGATTCAGTTCCAAGTTCAATCCAAACACCACGTGAAGGAATTATTTTTGCACCGAAGTATTTTTTGCCTTTTGATTCTTCTGAATCGAAGAATACACCGAATGAACGAGCGAGCTGAGGAACAACTACACGTTCAACACCGTTAATAATGAATGTTCCGTGAATAGTCATCAAAGGAAAATCTGCCATGAATATTTCCTGTTCCTTAACTGTATTTAGAATTTTGTTTGAAAGTTTTACACGAGCGCGAAGTGGTGCTTCGTATGTAAGTTTGTTTTCCTTTGCATAAACTTCATCATACTTTGCTGGTGAAAGTTCAAATGAAATAAATTCAAGGTCAAACTTTTTCTCTGAATAGTCATGAAGCGGTGAGAATTCACGGAAAATTTCCGCGATGCCACGTTCAGTGAGGTCTTTGTATGAGATAAGCTGATTTTCGACGAGGTTAGGTAATTTAGTAAGTGGTTCTCTATATTTAGAGAATGTTTTCACAGGAAGCTCTTTACGATGTGTTTTTGGCATAACGACAATGGTGCCAAAGCAAACCCTCTTTGCTTTGGCTTTTAATTATATAAATGAGAAACTGGATAATAGCGCACTGATTCGCCCTTTTTTACTCTTTTATACTACCTATATTGTCCTCGCTCGTAACTAAATCAGTGGTCAATAGTGGGTGGATTATAACAGGCTTTTTTAAAAATAGCAAGAGCTAAACTGGGGATTATGGGGATAATGGGCCCGGTTATTAGTTATTCGTTATTGGTTATTAGCTTGAATACAGAAAATACAAATTTACATAGGTTTCACCTATGCAAATTAGCTATTAATTATTTTGATATCTTCTATTAATTCTGGAAAAGTTTCCTGATTAAAATGTTGTTTATCTTCAAAAGACTTCATATGAGCATTCGGTAATTGCCCACGATACTTTTCAAATTCAAAATAAGGAACGACTGGATCATCTTTACTATGATACATATATAATTCCCCTGCTTGCTCTACTAATTTTAAAAGTGGTTTTTCAATTGCAAACTCTGGCAATTTTCTATCATCGTCATATTCATATGGTGCAGCTACAAGAAATGTTGCTTTTATTTTTCTTAAAATATTTTCTTCAGAAAGATATTTAGCCAAAAATACAGCACCGAGTGAGTGGCCAATTAAAATTAAATCATCATTGAATAATGGCAAATATTTTTCAAACCATAATTTCCACTCATTATATTTCGCATTAAAAGCACTTGGCATTTTAACAAGATAAACACTATAATCACTTCCCAAACTTTCAGGCAGAGATTCTTTCCAACTTTTTTTCTGTAATTTCTCAAGATTAACCTCAACTTTTTCTAAAGCAGAAAAATACTCCTCATATGTATTAAAAGCGTCCCCTCCGTGTATAACAAAGACTTGTTGTTTCATTAAATAATTATAACAAATATACTATGAAATAAAATATGTGTTAAGAGTTTAATACAAACACTAAAACACGGTCTGTAGACCGTGCTTTTGTATTTAAACTCCTAACCTCTAATGTCTAACTACTTTTTAGTTGTTTTCGTTGTTGTCTTACCAGTCACTGTTGTAGTTTTTGGAGTAAGTAAATCTTTCATAGCAGAAACTTCAGCAGTTTTGGTATCTATAATATTTTGAGCTAAACTTGCCACCTCAGTACTTATACCTTCAACAGCAAGAGCTTGATGAGCTAAACGAATATTTGATTCATATTGAGAAATAATTTCATTTAAGAATTGTTTTTCATCCAAAATAGTTGCTGGAACTGCCCTCGCCGAATATGTAACACCATCAGCTGAGTCAACTCTCATCATTGTGGGAGAAAGATTGCTACTTTGTATCATCATTGAATCTCCACTACCTCTTCTAACTGTAATAATTTCCCCACGGCCGCTATTAAACTCTTGATAAGCTTTCATAGGATATGCTCTTGTAATTCTTGATGGATCAGGAACAATCGTAGAAAATAAAAACATACCAAGACCTATACCACTAATAACACCGATAATTAAAGTTTCATTAAAATGCTTCTTTTCAAAATTTTTTATAAATGGAATTATTTTCATATGTATTCAGTATACCGTATAAAAATATTTAATATCAAAAGTTATGAACAAGGTGGCCATAATTAATTATGGCCATAATTTTCAATTTTGTTTTTCAAAAATACAAACACTAAAGCGCGCCTTACGGCGCGCTTTAGTGTTTTTAAAATATTTTTAATTTAAACGTCAGATGTCTCAAAAGATAAATATTTTAGATGATATGCGAGGCACAGAACATTTTTTCGACCAAGATGTACGAATAGTACATTGCGTGGAGAAAAAATGTTTTGTAACAAAGCAGATCGCTAAAATATTTTAAAACATTAGTTATTTTAGATGAAATACAAGGCAGAAGAAAATTTTTTGACTAAGACGTACACATAGTACGGCGCATGGAGAAAAATTTTCTTCTAACGCAGTAGTTCGCTAAAATTACTAATGTTTATCTTTTTGGGACAAAAGTGATAGCAGCACCTAACTTCTTAGCTCTTCCTGTTCTTCCAATTCTATGAATATAAGTTTCGTAATTATTTGGAATATCATAATTAACGACAAGTGATATGTCTGAAATATCAAGTCCTCGTGCTGCTACGTCAGTTGCAATAACAACTTGTACCTTTCCAGCTTCAAGTGCTTTAACAGCTCGTTCACGTTCACGATTATGCATATCACCATGAAGGGCAAGGGCTTTGAAACCTCTCTTTGTAAGTTCTGCCGCCAATCCATCCACATGTCTTTTCATTTCTCTAAATATAAGAACTTTAGAATATTCTGGCTTGTTAAGTATTTCATGTAAAGCCTCCACCTTTTCATTATCTCCGTTTACCCTTACAACATCTTGCATAACAGAAGCTGCTGTATCACGAGTTTTAACAGAAATAGTAATTGGATTATTTAAGAAATCAGTACATAAACGCTTAATGTCTGGAGAAAATGTTGCAGAGAAGAAAAGTCCTTGCTTTGTCTTTGGCATTGCCCCTAAAATAGAACGCATGTCGTCAATGAATCCCATATCTAACATACGGTCAGCTTCATCAAGAACAATACTATCAAAATATGACATTTTAATTTTTCCACGTTCAATAAGATCCTTAACACGTCCTGGTGTACCAATAACCGCATTGACTCCAAGCTCTAGTTCTTTTATTTGACGCATAATTGGTGCACCTCCCACACATGAGACAGAAAAAAGTTTCATACCACGAGTAAAAGCTACGAATTCAGCCTCCACTTGTTGTGCAAGTTCACGCGTTGGACAAAGGACCATCATTTTATGATCATTGTTAGCAACAAGCTTATTAATTAAAGGAATAAGAAATGCTGCTGTTTTTCCTGTACCAGTAGAAGCAATACCGATAACATCTTTTCCAAATAAAACCTCAGGAATAGCCTGATCTTGAATTGGTGATGGGCTGATAAGTCCCTTTGCTGTTAAGTTAGCTGACAAAAGTTCTGCGATATTAAAATCAGTAAACTTATGTTTTGGATTGTAGTGATCTGTTTCTGTAACTCCAGCTTCTTTATTAATAAAAAGTTTTTCATCAATATAATCCTTTCTAAAACCACGCTTTGCATTAAACGCGCGAGGTGCTGCAGCTCTTCCACGAGAAAATCCTCCGCGAGAGGGTGCGCGTGATTGATAACCTCCACGAGAAGAACCACCATCGCGTGAATATCCACCCTGAGATGAACGAGGGTGTGAATAACCACCTTCACGCGGTGAAGATGATGGTGAATAAGAACGGCCGCGAGGGCCTGATGAACGAGTACGTGAGTCTGACTCAGTTGAAGAGCCAGAACCACCTGTTGTTATGGTATACATAGTAATATTAGTTGTAGGAATCACTGAACCAGAAAATTTATCCAGTTACGTAAACCCTAATTAGGTTTTAAATTATTTGCGCTCTGATTCTTTTTTGTGAAGAATGCTCGTCTATCTAGAACTGATAGCTCTATGGTTAGCCACAACGCGTCAAATAAAACCTGACTACACATGGATATCCATAAGGAAATAATATAATTAGTATAGCAAACTATTCCTTTATTGTCAATCTTTGCTGTGTTTTTTATTCTCTGACTAACTTAGCTTAATTTTCAATTTTCAATTTCTAATTTTCAAAAAATACAAATACTTATACTTAAATTTGTTATTACAAACTTGATCTGGAACCCGCCCGCCGGCGAGGCAGGTCCAGTGTCTGTATTTTTAAAGTTATTTTTATTTTTTCCTTTCTACTTTTGAGGCACAGGTATTTTTCTTGCTAGAAAAATCCTTTCATCTCGGCTACCCGCCTCCGATAATCCTCAAAAGTAGAAAGGAGGGGTTTGTTTAAATACAAGAAGTTCCCAATTATTGTTATGTATTTGTCATTCCCGCGGAGGCGGGAATCCAGTGTCTGTATTTTTAAATTTCTTTTTCTTTTTTACTTTTTCATTTTTAGGACACATGTCATTTTGTTGCTACAAAATGCACTTAAACTCGGCTACCCGCCTCCGATGCGCTTTTTAAAAAGAAAGGAGGGGTTTGTCTAAATACGAAAAATTATTTCAATCCATCTACCCGCCTCCGTTAATTCCTAAAAATGGAAAAGTTGGGTTTGGTTTAAATACAAAAAAACCCGCAGCCTTGCGACTGCGGATTGGACTAGTCCATGAGAGCTCAGGTCACGACTTCTGACCGAAGAACGCTCATTTTGTAAAAACGTAGGGCACGGAGCCCTTCGGTCGTAGTCATCTCGTCATCCAAAACAAATTTAATATTGTTGACCCTCGACTCTTCAGCCAAAGCTTTACCAATATTCAAAATGTCCTCTTCAAACAAGAAAGCACGAAAACCTGGAAGGACGTTGCTCTCGCCGTAAGGAATCCTGACTCCATTTTTCCCATTGGCATCTGACTCTCTGGTGCTGTAACACACCATTCTGTCGGAAGGAAATTGGCTTTCGCCATAAATCTTCATCACCTCAAAAGCGAGGTTACCGACTGAGAATTTCTTCTCACTTGCTATATAGTGATTCAATTGCATTTTATCTCCCATGTGATAGTTAAAGGTACAATTGTTTTTGAAATTAAATAATCTCAAAAACAACTCCAAATACACAACTAAGTAATCCCATATTACTTTGTATATATCCAGTAGAATTTTAATCTATCACATTAAATAAAAATGTCAATATTAATTAAGGATTTGACAGAAACTACTCTATATTGTAGGTTTGTATAGAAAGTTAAGGTAATATTGGCACCTGATTAAAGCCAAAAACTCAAGGAGTTTAAAGTGAAGAATTTTAAAAAAATGTTTTCTGTTTTACTGTTTGTTTTAATCGGACTTATGTCCACAATGACAAATGCACAAACAGTGACAACAAATCAGGAAGGGGTAACAACACGCCAAACTTCGGCGACTAATGAGCCCATCAACTTCAATCTGAAAGACCAAAAGGCTTGGGACAACCTGGATTATGTTCTCTTGGGTAGCTTCGTGGCCTCATCATTTTCAGACTGGCGACAAACAAGGAACATCGCTAGAAACCCAAACAAATATGACGAAACAAACTTCCTTCTTGGGAAAAATCCGAGTATTGGTGAAGTGAACACTCATTTTGTCTTAGGACTCGCCGGGGTAACAGCTGTATCTGTTATGTTATCTAGCGATAACAGGAAAATATGGCTTGGAACTATTACAGCTATAAAAATGTTGTCGGTCATACACAACAGAAATGTTGGTGTCAGTTTTGCCTTTTAAGATAATTGGCCAACACACGAAATTCGCGGAGTAAACACTCTCCGCGTTTTTTTATGCAGCAAAGAGATAAGATAGATAATTTATTTTTACTTCTTAAGCTTAATTACAAATTCATGACCGTATGGATCTTTTAGGAAAGAGTAACTTATCCAACCAAATTCTTTTGCTAATTCTTCTATTTTCATGCGTTGAGTAATATCAAATTCTAAATATAAAGTTCCTCCCTCTTTCAAAAAAGATTTTCCATTTTCTAAAACCTGTTTGTGATAATAGTATCCATCTTCTTTATCGAAAAATGAAAGTGAGTCTTCGGCGTGCAACTCTTCCATTACTTCATCTTTCATTTGTGGCGGTACATATGGTGGAACAGCAAAAATGATACCATAATTTCCAACAGCACCTTCCCAAGTATCCCCTGTTAAGATACGTGTCCGAGTTTTTTTAATATTATTTTTTAATATAGATATTTCTATTTGATCTTTAAGCTTTGGATCAAACTCAATCATATCTACTGATGACTCTGGAATATTCTTTAAAATTGCAAGACCTACATTTCCAGATCCAGAAAAAAGATCAAGAATTCTAATTGCAAAAAAACTTTCACCTCCTCTAATATTTTCTATTGCCTGCTTAACCCAAAATTCTGTTTCAGGTCGTGGAATCATTGGACAAAGTGAAAGATCAACTTTTGTATCACAAAACAAAACTTCTCCAAGTAAATACTCATAAGCCTCACCATTAGCCAAGGATTTTATATCTTCCAAAAATTCTTTGGTTTCTTTACCTTTGTGTTTTTTTATTCTAAGTATTTCAACTTTTTCTTCGAATCTCATAAGGTTAGTATACAGGATTTAGAGAAATACAATTTCAAAAGCAAAGGAAGCGATAAACATTAAATAAAATAATATAATCAAAGGCAAAGAAAACAACGGTGGTAAAAATATAAAAATAAAAGAAACCCACCAAGGAAATGGAAGGAAAAGTAGACTTGCAATGAAAAAACCCAATTGGGCCCAAAAAGTATTAGCCTTTAACACTGGATGTGAAATACTGTTGAGCCAATCCAAAAATGAAGTAAAACCAATCCAGACAAAAAGAAATCCCTGTTGCATAAGCTCAAACGTACGGAATGTTTCTTTAAAGATTATTTGTAACATTATAATTAATTACACTAACACATTAAATTAGGTACGTAAATATTTTAATCTATTTAATATCTATATGTTAAACTAATCTTCATCCACTACATTCTATTATCTACTCTCTAATTATGGCTCAATCATTTTCAATTAAAAAATACCTTTCAAAAATATCAGCCCATCAATTAATAGAAAAAATAGCGACAAAGCATGGTGTACAATTGATGTTTGAAATAAATGACCAAACTCCTAGAAAATTAGCGGTCTCTTTAATGGAAGATTCGATAAAAGCATTAGATCCAGAGGTGCGTTTAGAAATAATAAAAGAATTTTCTTATATTTCATCGATAACGAGCTCCCACACCGCATCGCTTGGAAAAAAATTATACAAAGAACAAACTGGAGCAAGTTTTGAACCAGAAATAAAATGTAACAGCGACTCTGATACAGTTCTTTATTTATATTTACAACATAAAGATATTGGAGATAAAATTGCATTTCTATATCCTTTCTATTCATCAAAAAGTTATCTCTCTTATGAGGCTAATATTTCGGTTCCACCGAAATCGCAGACTGACGCAGAACTGACGCAGACTGACGCAGAAAAAATACAGACAAATACTAAAAATTCTAATAACTCAGAACTGAAAATGTTGATCGAAAGTAAGTTAACTGGATTATCTCGTGAATTTACTCGCCTAGCAAATAAAGAAGATAATGCTACTGAGCAAGAAATGGAATATCTATTCTTGGATGACATTTTATATTTGGAATCAAAATTCCAAGGCTCCTATGATGTGCAAAGTAAAATAGATAATGAAACTGGTGAAATAAACAATAAGCATGTTGTACGTAAAATAGAATCTGTCCGTATCGCATATATTCCAAATGAAGAAGTTATGCTTATCGCTGGAAATGTTTCAAAACAGCAGAAGCTTATTTTTATGGATACATTCCTTAGAGTCGTCTGCGATGGTGGTTATGAGGAAAAAATAGAAAGCTATGATTTAACTTTATTTAAAAAACTTACTTTTGATTTTGGACAATATAATAAAGAAAAAATGTTTATAAAAGCTGTGGTAAAGTCAATAACTCTTTCTTATGCTGAGGGTAAGAAAAAACTTCGCCTAACCTTACCTGGAACAAACGAACACATGAACCTCTCCGCACTAAAAGAGACATTAGACGATTTAAACCTTATTGACCTATACAGCACTTTTGAAATAGTAAATATTGGTATTGGTTTTATATTTCACAATAAAGAAAAAGAAGATAGAAGTGTGAACATTAATTGCTCCCTATCTTCCGGACGAGCTTCACTATGCCCACTTTTTGAATATGAAAGATATGCAAAATCAATATTAAAAAATGCAGGAGTATATGAAGGGTGGAAGGTGGCTAAAGAAAAGTAGAATATAAGTGATGTAAATCACTTACTATAGAGCCACATAAAATCCCAAATCTTTCGATTTGGTATTTTATATTTTGCGCGGCTGATGGGTGTTGACTACAAATAAAGTTTTTTCGTCAAAAAACTTTTTCGCAGTCCGCCACTCGCGATTCGGCTTACTAGCCTCATAACGCTCCGTCCATCAACACTCAACGAAAGTGATGCAGATCACTTTCTTCAGCTACCCAAAATATAAAATCCTGAAGTTTGAAACTTCAGGATTTTATATTTTGCGCGGCTGATGGGTGTTGATCCCACGACCTCTGCCGTGACAGGGCAGCGCTCTACCGTTGAGCTACAGCCGCATTGAACATACATATACTAACATATTTAGTAGAAGATTCAATATTTCTTGTGTCGGCGGGTGGGAACGATCCACCGACCTCAGGCTTATGAGTCCTGCGCTACTACCAACTGAGCTACGCCGACATATTCTAATATTAACACAAATTCATTCTAAGGGCCGCCACTACGTGGCGGCCCTTAGAATGAAACCTTTGTCACGTAGTTTTACTTGTTGCGGAGACCAGAATCGAACTGGTGTCCCGAGGTTATGAGCCTCGTGAGTTACCTCTACTCTACTCCGCTATATTTTATTTTCATTAAACAAAACACTCTTTTAGAGTCATAATATACTACCACATTTATGTTACTATCGCAAGACACACTAAGGTTACCATTTAACAGAAATTGCTTTAGATACGCGAAGCATAGGAATTTTTCAAGAATATGTAGCTAATGCTACATTGACGAAGAAAAATTACGTAGCTGAATCAACAGATTCATGTCGTGGACAAAAAGTAGATGAAGTAATTTATGTTAAATGGCTTTCAGTTCCTTGAATACGGCTTCGTACAAGGCATAAGCCCTCTTTGCCTCTCTTTCTTCCAAAGAAAAGCTCGAACCCTCATGTGCAATTTTATTTCTAATCTTATGAGCATCCCATGCGAGTTGTACAGTTTTGAAACTAGCAGACCCTAACATTTCACCAACGTCCGCCCCCTTATACCCCTTCTCTCTTAAAACTTCAGCAAGCATTGTATCTGCTTCTAATATTCCTATTCTCCACAAAGCACTAGTTGAGCTAGCCATATACCCTTCTATAATAGCCCAGCGTGGATGAGCTTCGAATTCTTCATGTGTTGGTGTGTGTGGTGCAACATATTCTCCAACAGCTAGACCTTCTATTCCAGCTGGCGAATGTCCGTGCCCTTCACCGCCTTTATGTGAACCATGACCATGACTATCATTAAAATGATGTTCATAATGAATAAGCGAAGACCAATATTCGTAAAGGAACCATAAAAAGAAAAGTATAAAAAATACTAAACCGACAATTGCAAGTATAGAAAATATTTGTGCCACGAAAGCAAGTAACGGACTTTGTATATGAAGTTGTAACGATTCAGTTTGTTTAGAAAAATCAAGAGTAGTAATTTGACCAATATTATGTGGGTCAAGTGGGTATGTATCCATATTGTCAGGTATCCCATCACCATCAGAGTCTTTTAAATGTGGATTGGTTCCCAAATGAGTTTCTATTTTATCACTTACACCATCACCATCAGAATCTATTCCAATAGAAGAAATATGTGGATCGAGTGGTACCTCATCGCGTCCATCAATTACACCATCATGATCACTGTCATTATTTAATGGATCCGTTCCTAAAACTAATTCTTGACCGTCTAAAAGACCATCGTGGTCACTGTCAGAATCATTTGGATTCAAACTATGAGCAATTTCATAACTGTCAGGCACACCATCTCCATCAGTATCTTTTGGTGACATACCAAAAACTTCCCTAACATGATCAGAGAAAGTATAGTCAGGTTGAAAACGCTCCTTCAATTGTGCGTTAGTTAAATTACTTGGATCATTAGGCGCCGGATCAGAAATATCTGGTATACCATCACCGTCAGAGTCTTTTAAATTATACCCAAGTTTTTCTGCCATTCTCTGCCACAAAGAAGCATTAATCCCATTTATTGGAACAGCTTCACCTTGCATAGCAAAATAACTGTCAAACCATCCTCTGTCGCGCAGACCATCCCAATTTCTATTTTCTTGCAAAGCTAGATAGTCTTCTGGTCTAGTACGAAGAACTCCAAAAAGCCATGTATATTTTATCCAAAGCAAAAAATCATAAACTCGATTGAAAAGATAGTCTAAAGAATAAGACGACATGGGTCAGTTATTGGTTACTATTTAATAATAACACAAAAAGACTGTGTCTTTTTGTGTATTAAAGAAAAGATCACCAACTAACAGATATTAACTAGCCAAGCTTTTCGAAGTCATACCCAATAGTAAACAACATATCCTCACGCATATGTGGTGCTATAAACTGAATACCGAGAGGCAAACCATTTTCTGTTTTACCTGATGGGATAGAAATAGCTGGAACTCCAACAATGTTAACCGGTACAGTAAATATATCAGCTAAATACATAGCAATTGGATCCTGTGACTTTTCCCCTATTTTAAAAGCAGGAAAAGGAGAAGTGGGTGTTGCAACAATATCAACATCTTTAAATACACGAGCAAACTCTTTCTTCAACATTCCTTGAACAAGAAGAGCTTTATTGTAATAAGAATCATAATAGCCAGAAGAAAGTACATAAGTACCAATTAAAATCCTACGACGAACTTCAGGCCCAAAACCCGCAGTACGACTTTCAAAATAACTTTGTATACTTGTCTCACCTGGATGAGAAAGACCATAACGAATACCGTCGTAGCGAGCAAGATTACTTGATACTTCTGCAGGAACAATAATATAATAAATAGCTAATGCTTTTTCTAAATGTTCAATATTTATATCTTTAATTTCATAACCAAAATTTTTCAACTTCTCTATTGATTCATTAAAATTTTTAAGCACTTCTTTATCTACTCCTTCTCTTTCAATAAAAACTCTCGGTACTCCAATAACCTTCCGCATTGTATCTGTATTTACAGTATCATCTAATGTCTCATGTCTACTGTCTAATGCCTGCCCAAGTGATGTACTATCATTTTTGTCATAACCAGAGATTACTTTATAAACTTCCTCTACATCGTTAATTGTTTTTCCAAATGGACCAATTTGATCAAGTGAAGAACCAAGTGCCATAACTCCATAACGAGAAACTCTACCATAAGTTGTCTTAAGTCCGACTATTCCACAAAATGATGCTGGTTCACGAATAGAGCCACCAGTATCTGATCCAAGTGCTACAGGCACTCCACCGTAAGCTACAACAGCCGCAGAACCCCCTGACGAGCCTCCTGCTACTCTAGTTGTATCTGTGGGGTTTTTTGTAACGCCATAGGCAGAATTTTCTGTAGAACCACCCATAGCAAATTCATCCATGTTAGCTCGTCCAAATAATATAGCACCTGCATCACGTAATTTTTCTACAACAGTTGCATTATATGTCGCAATATAATTTTCTAAAATCTTTGAACCACCAGTTGCACGCTCACCTTTTACTAAAATATTATCTTTTAAAACAATTGGAATACCTGTAAGTTTTGTTGATGTTCCATTAGCAAACATTTCTTTTGCACGAAAAATTTCTGCATTGATAAGACCCTCAGAGTAGACTCCAAGTAAAGCATGGATCTCTCCGTCTTTCTCATCAATAGTTTTTCTACAACTTTCTACCAATGCCTCGACTGTAAGACTTCCAGATTTTAATTCTTCATGCAATTGTTTTAGCGTTTTATTCATGTATTTGTATTTCTGATTTTTAACTTTACGGGCTTTACGGATTTTCTACTTAAGAACTTGTTCTACTTCCACAAATCCATTTTTTACTTTCGGAGCATTTGCAAGTATTGCATCAGTATTTGAACCAGTTTCTCTAGTAATAATATCTTCTCTTACAACATTAAAAACATCTTCCTCTCCACGTGTAATAGTTCCTTCAACAGAATTAATTTCTGAAACATAACCCAAAATAGACTGCAAATCTAAAAGCATTTTCTGCTTTTCTTCAGGTGCTATAGTTATACGTGCCAAATTTGATAAATTATCTAAATCTTGTTCTGTTAATGACATAGGGAGATTATAACATATTCATAAGTTCGTTTTCATCTATAATTTTTACATCTAATTTAATAGCATCATCTCTTTTACCTCCACCCCCCTGACCTGTCAATAAATAATCAGTACTTTTTGAAACACTAGCTGTAACCTTTCCACCATTTTTCTCAATTAAATCTTTGGCTTCATCTCGAGAAAGTTTTGGAAGCGTACCAGTAATTACAAAAGTTTTGTTAAATAATTTTCCATCAACTATAGCTTTTTCAGAAATTATTTTTAAATTTGGGATTAGATGTGCGAGCAACTTTTGGTTCGAAGTATTTGCAAAATAAGACACGAGTGCGTCTGCTACCTTTTCCCCAACTCCTTCTATACCTGATAATTTTTCCACTTGTGCCTCTGTAATTTCCTTAAAATTAGAAAAATGTTTTGCAATATCTTTTGCTGTCTGTTCACCTACATGACGAATACCGAGTGAATATAAAAATCTATGAAGTGGAACTGTGCGCGAATTTTCAATCGAAGCAATAATGTTGGATGCCGACTTTTCTCCAAAACCTTCTAGTCCTTCTATGTCTTCTTTTTTAAGTTTATAAATTGAAGAAGCGTTAGTAATTAATCCAATGTCATGAAAAGTTTCAATTATTCTTTCACCTAGTCCGTCTATATTCATCCCCTTTTTACTAACAAAATGTATTAATCCTTCTAAATGTTGGGCAGGGCATGTTTTATTCAAGCAATAAAGTGCGGCAGATAATTCTTTTCCGATTTGTGTGCGTGATAATTTACTATCACATGATGGGCAATTTGTAGGCATAGCAAAAACTTTAGCATTTTTAGGGCGTAAATCTTTCAATACATCAAAAATTTCTGGTATAACATCCCCTGCTTTACGCAAACTCACAGTGTCTAAAACACGAACATCTAATCTTTTTATTTCATCTTCATTGTGAAGTGTGGCGCGTGACACAGTAGAGCCAGCAAGTAAGACAGGAGAAAGTTCAGCAACAGGAGTGATCGCTCCAGTTCTACCAACTTGAACAGTTATACCTAGTAATTTAGTTGCAACTTCTTCAGCTGGGAATTTATAAGCAATTCCAGCTCTTGGAGATTTCGCAGTATATCCAAGCTCATCCCATAATTTTCTTTCATTTACTTTAATTACAAGACCGTCTATTCCATAATCTTGTGTATGTCTTTTTTCAATCCACTTTTCATAAAAAGTTTGGGCTTCTTTCAAATTTTTACAAACCTTTCTATCTTTGTTAACTAAAAATCCAAATTTCTCTAGTGTATTTAATTCCTCTTCTTGAGTTTTATACTTCGCACTTGCAATCCAGGCAAGACCTGGATTACTATCCAGGTCTTGCCTGGATGTCTCAATATCATAAGCATAAATCTGAATATTTCTTGTTGCAACAATTTTAGGATCAAGTTGTCTTAATGTTCCCGCTGCCAAATTTCGAGTATTGGCATATAAAGGTAAACCTTCTTTTTCACGATCCTTATTTATTCTAAGCAAATCTTTTTTCTTCATCCAGGCTTCACCCACAACAGTGATCGAAACTTTTTCTGGTAAAACAAGCGGGATAGATTTAACTGTTTTTATGTTCTCAGTTATATCTTCACCTATTTCACCATTTCCACGTGTAGCAGCACGAATAAAATTCCCATCTTGATAAGTTAAGATAACCTTAAGTCCATCTATCTTCATTTCTGCTACATAAGTTGGATTACCTTTTATATTTTCTTTACGAAGAATTGTTAAATTCCTTTCTTCCCAGTCAAGTAACTCTTTAAAATTAAAAACATTATCAAAACTCCATTGTTTAACGGAGTGTGTTACTTTTTCAAAGTGATCTATCACATCCCCTCCAATACGAACAGTTGGGGAAAGAGGAGAATAAAACTCAGTATTTTCACTTTCTAATTTTTCCAATTCTCTCATCAAAGAATCATAAACTTCATCGGAAATTTCTGGTTTATCATGGACATGATAAAGAATACGATGGTGTTCCAAAAGCTTTCTTAATTCCCCTATTCTTCCAGATGCTTCTTTCTTATTCATATGTTAATTATAACACAAAACCCTTAAAAAGGCTTGGTAAATATAGATAATATTTATAAAAATCTGCTATCCATTTTCGAAAGAAAATGGATAAAGCACACTAAATAACTGAACTGTGTTATCTTCACCAGAAATTATATGCAGTACGAGGCGTCTAGGAATTTTTCAAGGAGATGTAGTTAATACTACATTGACGAAGAAAAATTCTGTAGCTCGAGTAGCTTGGCTACGAAGATGTCCGTAGCCAGCAAGCGAAGGACAAGAAATAGTGCGTCATTTTATTATGAAAATTACTTGACTTCAGTTTCGCTGACTACAGCACGTTCAACTGGGTATTTAGAACGTGTGTCCAGACATTCTGCGTAACCCTGTGAAATAATTTGACGATACATACCTGTTTTATTAACTATCACTTTTGCACACCTTGTTGTTCCATCCCCTAAATTCATATGCAACATAAAACTAGAACTCTTACCATACTCAGTGACATGCGAAGTATTCTCACGTTGATAAGGATCAACCTTAAAACTATTTGTTATCGGATCAAAGATTTCAGATGTAGCACATTTAATACTATTTCCACCATAAAGATTTAAAGCATTAAATGATTTTAAAGCTCTTTCTTCATTTACTTTATTAAGCACAGCAGAGGCATCATTAAGATTACTGTACTGGAAAATACCTGAGCCAGTATCTGGATCAATATAAGCATCATCTATTGCAATAGCACACATAAGTCCATTGTCCGCTGCATAATAAGCATCTTGACTATCGCGAGAAAGTTTAGAAAAATAAAGTTCCTTGGCTAGGATAAGAGAGATACCAGTCGATACAGACAAAATAATAGCACAAACTAATAAGGTAAAAGGTATTACAAATCCATGTGAACTTTTAATTTTTCCTTTTATTTTAAATAGTTTTAAATTTATCATATTATTTATGGGCATGTAAGAAATCTACCAATTTGACTGTACGAATATAACCATTAGATCTTCTAAATGACACAGTAGCTGTAACTCTCAATCCATCATTGTAAGCAGAATCACCGCCAGTTGGTACGTCGATATTATCGACCTTAACTATTCTTGAAAAAGATGTATTTGTATCACCTATACCCCCATGGGCACCTGAACAAACATATAAATAATTAGAAGTTAAAGATAGAGTATTACACAGGCCGCTATTTAGTGAATATTTAGTTGGGGCAGTATTTCCATCAATTGTCATATCTATAAAATCATAAGCACATCCATCACTAGAAAAACAAGAATTACCTGAAGTTAAATAATTCTTTAGAAGAAGCCATGATGATTCACCTGGTTCATCAAAAACTCCATCACCATTTGGGTCGGAAGCTGGGCAAGATACACCCGAAACATCACCAACACATTTAAGGTATAAGGTGTCTTGTAAATGGTGAATTAATTCAGTAGATTCTTGTGCTAAATAAGTCGCAATCATTACATCTTTTGTCTGTCTAGCGTATGCTGCTGCATTCATAGCAACTGTAAGTGGCCCCAAAACAATAGTTGATATAATAAACATAGCTGTTAATGTTTCAACCAGAGTAAAAGCTTTCACATTTTTTATTTCTGCTTGTTTTTTACTAAAGTAATTTTTTTTTAAAAGATTTATCATAATTATTGATCCATAACTCTAGCTGATGAGGAGGTTTGAATAGAAAAAGTAACTGGTGCAACTTTTGAATTTGATGGTTTTGTTGTGCCAGTAATAGATAATGTTATTAGTGGTTGTATATAATCACCAGATAGTGCAGTACCAGACCCTTTTACATAGAAGGTAAGTTTATCCACTAGAATATCTGAGGAGGTAACCTGGATTGGTGCTTTTGGTGCCCCTTCTGGAAATTCCTCTTTAAAAATAGCTCCATTAGAAACATAATAAACTATTCTATCACTTGAAGATTTAGATAATGTTAGAGCGTTTCCAGGTTTAAAAGCTAAGACAGAATTACCATTAGGGTAACTACATTCTCTCCTGTCTGGAGAAGATACTGGAACTGTGTCTGTACAAAAAAATACTGACCCATAACGAATATCACGTATTATTTCTTCTGTAACAAGATTAACTCCATCTAAAATTATTTGAGTTTGTTGTAACTTAGTATTTATTGCCTGGGCTGAATACAGTGCTCCAATAGTAACAGTCATGATCGTCGTAAAAAGTGCGATAACAACCATCAATTCTATTAATGTAAAACCTTTTACTTCTTTTCTTAATTTGAATTTGAAAAAATATTTCATATTTAACTACAAGTAGATGTCGAAGTATTAATCATTCCAGAATTAAAAATATTTACTGAGCGAATATGATTAAAAAGCAATGGGTCTGGTGCTTGAATTTCAATACAAGCCCTAGAGTAATTGACACCCTTAGAATCCTTAGTGGCATTAAGATAAATATCTGGGTTTGGACTTGGTCGCGTAAAAGAAATAGTCAAAGTTTTATCAACGTCAGAATAGCAAGTTGCTGGTTTTTCACCACCACAAACTTTAGTAATTCTGTAACCAAAAGGTAAAGAAGTTACACTTTCTGTTTCATCTGTAGGACTCAACTCAAATATACCATTTCCAATAGGAAGGCCAGTTGTATTAAAAGATCCATCAACGGTGTCTCCAAAAAGTTTTATAGTGCTTAGACTGTTGTCATCTGCTATTTTTACATAAACACCATAACCACCTAAGGTTGAATTAATTGAGTCGACAGCACTACCTCTAATTTGAGCCTCTCTTATAAGTAATGATATAACTTGAGCACTATTTATTAAATTCATTTTAATTGCAGATTCTGGATATTTAGAAAGTAACAATACTGTCATTGTCATCATAATAGAAATACTAATAATAAGCTCTACCATAGTAAATCCAGAAATACGTCTTTTAAAGAGAGATTTCATCTTCATTATTCAATGTTAACACTAAGCAAATAAAGAAGCGATGGAAAAGATGTTTATGTCTGTGAACAATACAAAAAAGAAAGCAAAAACAATAAAAGGAACAAAGGGTATAGTCATATTTTTTCTCTCATTCTTAGGGGTTAAGAAATATACAATAATGCCAAATATGGCCCCAGTCCAAATTGATATAAGAAATACCGCAATACTTTGAGCTAGACCAAAAAAGGCTCCAACTCCAAAAAACATAACAATATCGCCAAAACCAAGATTTTTTCTTGAAATAACCCAAAGAATCAAAAATGGTAAAGAAATTATAAGTGGTGTAGTAAGAGTGACAAGACTAGGATCATTTATATAATTCTTAACAAACATAGCCATAGTCAATAATATATAACCAATAAGATACCCTGTTGGTATACAAGAATGTTCTTTATCATACAAGGCTATTACCCCTAAAGTAATAAAAAGTAAAGTGTAATAAACAAACCAAACAAAAGCAGCAATTACAGAAGTCTGTCCAAGTAAAAATAAATGGGCCAATAACACAAATACTGATCCATAAATCAATTCTATAATTAGAGCAGAGATTCCATAATAACTTTTACAATATCTACATTTACCACCGAGAAATAAATAAGACAGGACAGGGAATAAATCATACACACGAAGTGCCTCTCCGCAGGAGAGGCACTTACTACGAGCGTTCATTATAGGAGCAATGTAAAGTCGAGTAGAGACGACTTGCACAAAGCTTCCAATTGATGCACCAAAGAAGAAAAATAATATTGAACCCAAAATAATCACGAAAGATTTTTATATTACGGAACTATATCGTAAACACAGTTTGAACCCATATCACTCATTGGATAACAAACAGCGGCATCGAGAGCAGCACTACCTTCATCTGTACCATCGAAATCTGCAGCACCTGTAAGAATATTAGTAGTGCCTCCGCCAGTAGCTTTCCATGTCGCCCCAGATGGTACGGTGCCTAGGTTTGTAAAATTAGAAGAAGAAGAAACAGCACAAACTCCAGATGACAAAGTACCAGCGGTATAACCAGTACAATCAGCATCTAGTCCTTGTATAGCTGTATTTTGGAATTCAAGAGCAACACCTAAGTGATAAGAAACTACGTTCGAAGCTCCATCTTGATAAATAACATACATATACTTATCCTTATTGGCTGTAGTAGAAGCTACATTTAAAGGAAGAGACTTAATATAAGCAGGAACGACTTTACTTACATCAGTTGGGAAATAACCATTGTGGTCTACAGAATACTGCCCCAATGCATTTTTAATTTCATTCATATCGGCAACTTTCTTAGCATCACGACTCTTCTTCAAATATGTTTGAATCGGTGCTGAGATAATTGTCGCCAAAACTCCAATAATAGCAATAACCACCATCAGTTCAATAAGCGTAAATCCACGTAAACTTTTTTTCATAAATTTGTTTGACATAATTTTTTCTATCTTTAGTAGATAAGTATAAGTATAGTACTGTACAGGAAAAGCACAAGGGGAACTGGGGATAAAGGGAAATAGTAAAGAGTAAAGAGTTTAGAGGAAAGAGTGGAAATAACGGCGCCGTAGGCGCCGTTATTTCTAGTATTTATATATCTGTATTACTCTTACCTCTTTCCTTTATGTTCTCTCTCCTATTTTAACCAATAGCGGACGCTAACGAATACATAGGCAAAAGTACAGCAGCCACTAACACCCCTACACCTAATCCAAGTCCTACAATCATTGCTGGTTCTATCAATCCAATAACTGTATCTATAGAAGTATCCAATTCTCTTCTGTAAAAATTAGCCAAATTTTTCAAAATATAGCCCAATTCCCCTGTTTCTTCACCAATGTGCACCATTTGAACTAAAATATTTGGTACAAGAGGTTCTTCATATAAGGCCTTAGAAAAAGCTGTGCCGGACTGCACTTTTTGAGATATACGTCCAAGAAGTTCTTTGTATACAGTATTGTCGACAACTTCTGCGGTAATATCAATAGATCTGACGATAGGCACACCACTTGAAAGCATTGTATTCATATTGTCTGCTAATCTCTGCAAAAATATTCTCTGTATCAAAGTTTTGATTACTGGTATTTTTATAGAGATCCCATCAATAATAGCCTTTCCTCCAGGTGTACGTGACCATCTAAAGAAAAACCAACCTCCAACAACCGCTATAGGGGTTGCTATCATCCAATAATTAACAAAGACATTTGAAATAGCGAGTACTATTTTAGTAACCATAGGTAATTCTGTTCCCTGTTCTGTAAATAGCACAGTCATTTTTGGTATAACAAAAGTAAACATGGCAACCATAATGATAATAAAAGTTCCAATAACAAAAGATGGGTAAGTTAATGCTTTTTTTATCTTTTGTCTAAGTTCGTAATCTCTATCCATATAATCTGCTAAATATAAAAATGACTCATTCAATTTTCCACTTTCCTCCCCTGCTTTTACCATACTCACATAAAAAGTAGAAAAAAGAAGTGGCCTTTTTAATAAAGCATCAGAAAGTGAGACTCCCCCTTCTATATCATCAGCTACACCAAGTAATTGCTCTTGCAGAGCCAAATTTTCATTTTCAGCAGCAAGTAATCTAAAAGCTTTAAGCGCAGAGACTCCAGCCTCAAAAAGAGTAGCGATTTGACGTGAGAAAATAACAATATCTTTTTGACGTATTTTAGGTTTAAAAAAATGAAAATTAGAAAAATCAAAATCTGAGCTTTCAAGTTTTTCCTTTATATCAACAACGCTTAATCCTTTTTTTTGAAGCAAAAAAATGGCATTATCAAGTGTCGTAGCATTTATTTCAGCTTCTGTCTTTGTTCCGTCTTGACTAATTGCTGTGTAATGAAAAATCATAAATAATTTAAATTAGCCTTTCAAATATACTTTGTCGTCTTGCAAAAGCATAAGCAACATCTTTTGCAACTTCTCCAGTTCTAACCAAATTAGCTAAATATCTATCTAAATCTATCATGCCTTCTTGAGACCCAGTCTCAATTAAAACATCTATCTCATGAGTTCTTTTTTCGCGAATAAGATTCGCTACAGCTGGAGTATTAAGCAGAAGTTCAACAGCAGGAATAAGACCTCCTGAAATTCTTGGTACTAAGCGTTGAGAAAGAATACCAATTAAAGAAGACGCTAATTGTAATCGAATCTGATCTTGCTGATCCCCAGGAAAACTATCAATAATACGATCAATTGTTTGAGCAGCAGAATTTGTATGAAGTGTCGATAATACTAAATGCCCTGTCTCAGCAGCAGTTACAGCTGTTGCAATTGTATCTTTATCTCTCATCTCACCTATCATAATAACATCTGCATCCTGTCTAAATACGTGCACTAAAGCGTCATTAAAACCTTTTGTATCAACACCAACTTCACGTTGTTCAATTAAGGATTTATCTTGATCAAATCTAAACTCTATTGGGTCTTCTATTGTTACAATATGTCTCTTAGATTCACTATTAATTAAAGATATCATTGAAGCTAAGGTTGTAGATTTACCTTGTCCAACCGGTCCAACAACTAGAAAAAATCCTTGTTTCTCCCGCGTAATCTGTACTATTTGATCTGGTAAACTAAGTTCAGAAATTCCTTTTACTTTAGGTATTAACCTAAGTGCTATTGAAATAAAACCATGCTGAAATGATGCATTGCCTCTTAATCTGTATTCTTTTCTGTGTTCATAAGAAAAATCTAATTCCTGAGTAATAACAAAATTAGTAAGTGTTTTTTCTCCCACCATTTGACGCAAAAAACCAACAGTATCTTCTGCTGTTAATTCTGTTTTTCTAGTCAATGGAATTAAATCACGATTAATACGAACGGTAGGAAAAGAACCAACAGTTAAATGAAGGTCTGACCCTGTTTCTTTAACTAAAGTCATTATTAAGTCATCAAGTTCTGATTCGTAATTCATAAGAATAATTGTTAGAGGTTAGGTGTTAGAAGCTAGGGGTTTAATTCCCATAAGCAATTTACTTTACATATAAAGTATATCAAGTATATGACTGGATACAATTGTATAACTCACAAAGAGATAGGAAAGAGTTGGAAGTTAAGAGGAAAGAGTAATACAAAATTCTTACATCTTACATACAAGGGTGGAAATAAGGTAACCTCCTTTAAACTAAATAAATTGAAATGAATGCGAGGCTCTCAATTTTTCTGGTTTAATAAGCGCAAGAAAATGATTCAGATACGAGGCGTGATGAGTTTTTAGAAGAAGACGTACTTAATAGTACGTTGACTTATAAAAACGAAATCACAACAAAGTAGATGAATTATTTTATTGCGCTTATAACTCGTTTATTTCTACAAATGGAATGATACCCGCCAAACACTTAGTAATAGCGTCCTCTTTCATTGTAATCATTCCTTGTGCACGAGCCATTTTCCAGATTTCTTCTTCCCCTTTCGAATGAAGTACAGCCTCTTGAATCTCTGATGTAAAGGTTAATACCTCAAAAACTGGAACACGACCCTTTGTTCCATTAGCATATGTTGAATTTGCTTTTGCTTCATAAAGCGGTCTATCAAGACCCATTTTTGTTTTAAATTCATCTGGTAAATCTTTAAATGATCTTTGAACAAGCTCTGTTAATCCTGTATTCATTTCCATTTTACTTCCACAACCTTCAGCGATCTGACGAGAAAGTCTTTGACCAATTGTCGCTATTAAAGTCGGCGCAATAAGATATGGCTCAACACCCATATCTAGTAAACGAGTAACGACACCAATAGCTGTGTTGGTGTGTATCGTAGAAAATACTAAGTGACCAGTCAAAGCTGCTTGAATAGCAAGCTGTGCAGTTTCTGCATCACGAATTTCTCCCACCATAATTACATCCGGATCTTGACGTAAAATAGAACGAAGACCTGATGCAAAAGTGTAACCAATTTCTGGAAAGACTTGAGACTGATTCATACTTCCAACGTTATATTCAATCGGATCTTCTAGAGAAACTACATTTAAATGTTCACGATCAACCTCATTTAACATAGAGTATAAAGTGGTTGTTTTTCCTGATCCTGTAGGCCCGCAAATTAGTATCATCCCATAAGGCCTGTCTAGTGCTGCTCGAATTTCCCTCATCATTTGTTCTGAAAAACCGAGTTTATCAATTGGGCGTACACCTTTATAACTATCCAAAATACGAATAACAACTTTCTCTCCGTAATATCCAGGAAAAGTAGACACACGATAATCTATATTATGATCTCCAAATTTTGTACTAAAACGACCATCTTGTGGTTTTCTTTTTTCATCAAGTTTCATTTGACAAAGAATTTTTACACGAGCAATAAGCATTGGGTGAATTCTTGGCGGTAGTGAGGTAGCAGTCTCCAATTGTCCGTCTAATCGAACACGAGCACGAAGAGCTGTTCCAGTATGTTCAATGTGAATATCACTCGCAGCATTATCAATAGCATAACGCAGTATCACACTAAAAATATCTGGCACTGGTAATTTTGCTAAGTCTCCATCAATACCACCCTCAATATCAGTTAAATCTATATCATCATCTGATTGTCCTTTTTGTTCATCATCTTTTGAAACATAAGACAGAACTTCATTATCTATTTTTGAAGACAGTGTTGCTTTATCTAAAATATCAGAAGAAGTTAACCCTAAATGTTTTTTAAAATCTTCATAAGAAATCAAATAAACTTTATAAGCCTGATGATCAGTCCCAAATAAAAATTGTAAACTATCTAATACATTTGAATGTTCTGGGTCTACCACACCAACCAGCAATACTCCTTCTTTTAATTCAAGTGGAACAGACAACAACTGTTTTGACTGTGTGACACTAATATATTTAGTAAGCTCTTTTCCTTCTGGAATTTCTTCTTTATATATAGGTAATCCGTAAAGGATACTTCTTACTTCAGTTATATCTTCTCCTTTTATATTTTTTTTAGCTAAAATATCATCAACAAGAATATCATCACGCAAAGAAAGATCAGATTCAATATCTTTTGCTTCAAGTTCAGTTAATTTATTTTGACTAACAAAAAGATCAAGTAGAAGCATGACAACTTAATTATCTATACGGAAAAAAAGGATCATCTCGACCGTGAGTCGGATTAGGTAAAATTATTTCGGAAAAGTCCTGCAACTGACGAACAACCTCTCCGTTCATAAAAGATGTATCATTTAAAATAAGATGTTCTTCATTAACAGCTTTCATTAAAAGTGTTAAATTTGGGCCAAGTAATAATTTTTTTGTGGAAGCGGTTGTTGTTGGTGGTTTTTCACTCATTATTGTATATACATAATACATAGCACCAAGAAAAATACACAGCACAAGAACTTCTATGAGAATACTTTTTTTTTCTGTTAAAATATTTTGTACTTTCATATTTTTATTTTAAATAATAAGTCTTTAATGATACTCTAAAATTAACAGGCTCATCAATTTTCTCTGGTGCAGAGAAATTAACAGACTCCAAAGTAAATAGTCTTAAACTATTTTCATAGTTAATCATAAACTTTTTAAAATTTGTATATGTAGTTTTAACACTAAAGGAAACATCATATGAACCTTTAAGTTTGTCAGGAGATGTGGTTTCATTTACGGAAACATCAGACAACGCAACATCAGACTGATTTGCTATATTATAAACTTCACTCAAAAGACGAATTTTATCTATTCCTAAAGGAACCATTAATAACATCTTTCTTCTGGTCTCTTCATTAATTAATTTATATTGAGAACTTAGTTCATTACCTTGTTTAGATAATTCTTTAGCCTTTAAGAAGGTATCACTGTACTGGGCTTCTATGTTTCTTAAAGAGTTTATACCACCCATTTCAGGAACCCAAATAGAACCCTGCCCAGTCCAAATAGGAGCCATTAATATGTAATATATGGCAAACGATGACACTAGTAATAATATGTTAATAAGTTTCGGTGACATAAGTTTAATTTTGTGTTGTACTAGCACTTATTGATTTAGGTGAAGTAGGCACAAACGGAGTATCTTTTACTGTCATTGGTGTATTATCATTACCTTTTGAATTAGTTAATATAGACTCTACTGATTCTGGTAATTTTCCTAAAATAAGGACAGACATATTTAAGTTAAAATCAACATTACCATTAGAATCAAGATTTAAACCATCATAACTAACTTTAGTAATAAAATCTTTACTAAATTCAGAACTTCTAAGAGTGTCTATCTGCTGAGCGACTGCTTTATAAGAAGCGGCTACAGCTTTTACTTTTAGATCATAATTCTTATTTAAAAGATTTCTTTTTAAATCAAAACTTCTATAAGTTACAGGATTTTCTATACTTTTTTCCAAAATTAAAAAAGCTGTACGAACAGAAGTATGCTCATTTAAAACCTGACTTACTATTTTTATTCTATTAGATAAATACCTCATATCTGTTAAATTAATTGTCTTAATATCTTTATCTTGATCAATGAGTGCTGCTTTTTTATAATCAATCTGTGATAATAAATATTGTCTATAGCCAAAAAGAACCGCTGTAATAAGTACAGTTATACCGAAAATTACATACAAAATAATCTGAAGTGGGCCAATTTTATGTGATTCTTCCACTCTGTCATTAAGTGGCATCCCCCCAATCGGGGTAGGTGTCTGTGTATTTAAACTTGGTGAAGAAATCGAAGGAACAACATTATTATTTGTTGATGTAACTTCTCCTGTTTGTATTGGTTTAAATGAAAACGGCATTGACTATTTATTGTGGGGTTAATTTTTTTAGAGCACATCCTATAGCTATTGCATAAGATGGACCAACTTTTGCTATCATTTCAGCTAAAAATGAAGGCACCTCTATCTGCTCAAATGGTGTCACTACGCGCCCAGCAATATGTACGGTTTGATTATATACATCAATCAAACCAGGAACACGTGCTCCACCACCGGAGAGAATAATTCCCTCTATATTCTGATTATACTTTCTTTCGTACATAAGAGATAGACGCGCAACCTCACCAAACAGTGGATAACTGGAAAGTTCCATGACATCTTTAATGTAAGGATTAGATTTATCTCCCAAATAACCAAAAGTTTGTTTTGTCTCTTCTGCAACATCAAGTGGTATAGCAAGTGCCTTAGAAAGTTGAGATGTGCTATCTTGAGATCCTCTACTTATAACATGCATATCTAAAACAATAGACTGAAAAGTTAAGGAGAGGGTCGTGATTTGGGCACCAATATCAACATATAAGACCATACCTTTAGCTAGTGGAGTAGACCCTCTAATCAAACTGTATCCATTTATTTCATATTCAACATTTTTTAGATCTAATTTTTGTACTATTCGATCATAATTAGTAAGCGTCTCATTATTTACAGCAGCGAGAACCACATTTACCATTCTTTCTTCTACTCCAATATTTATATTAGTTGGTATGTGCCACCAATCCATTTGTACGTCAGTTAAAGGAATCGGAATATACTTACGAGCCTCAATTGGCATCATGGTACGAAGTTCATCATCGTCAACCTTTGGAACCTTTACTAGAGAAACATATGCTGCTGCTGGATCAATAGCAACAGTTGTATCTTTTGCTGTAATTTTTGCTTCTCTAAATAAATCTTTTAAAGCCTCAATGGTTTTCTCTTCTCCTAAATGAACAGCTTGCCCAGAAACCATTTCTGCATAAGGGGCAAGAGCAATTTCACCATAAGTTTCTAGAATTATTCTATCTTTTTCACGTTTAAGTTGAACAACTTTAATAAAAGATGATCCAATATCGAGTCCGACTGATTCTAATATTTCATTTTTAGAAGAAAAGAAAGACATATACATAAGTATACACTGCTTGTGCAAAGTAAAAAGTTTGTAAAGTTTGTAAAGTTGAAAGTGGGCCCGAATTCGTGTCTACTTTATGGACTTTCGACTTTAAGGACTTTTGACTAACCAGCTTTATGAACTAAACTTAGTCTATGTGGAAGACTAAACTTTATATTTTAAGAATAATCAATTTTATATTTCCTTCACGTTGTTATATTTGTAAAAAAGATGGAAAAACTATATGTGACAATTGTATAAATAGCTTTCCTAAAAATATAGATACTCAAGCATTATATGTAAATAGTATTTTTAGTTTTAAATATAAAGAAATTAAAAATATAATCCATGCAATAAAATATTATCATAGAAAGGATTTAATAAAACCTTTAGCTATTGTTGTGGCTGATGAATTGCAAAAAACTCTCAACCATCTACCAACAACTATCAACTGGGTCCTCGTTCCTATTCCAATGCCGACTATCAGAAAGTATATGCGTGGATATAATCAGTCAGAATTAATTGCAAAAGAAATATCTGAAAAATTATCTATTCCAATAAATACTCAAATATTATTTCGTACAAGAAATCCTAAACGCCAAGTAAAAACCACAAACAGAGGTGAGCGTTTAAAAAATCAACATAATAGTTTTAAAGTTGTGGAAAATATTTTAAATTTAAATATAATTTTAATTGATGATGTGACGACAACAGGAGCCACAATTACAGAGGCACGAAATGTTTTAATAAAAAATGGTGCAAAAAATGTAATAGCATTTACAATAGCACATTAGAAACGGTTTTTATGGTATATGGTGTATGGAACAGAAAACACAAGAGTAATTTCCAGTTCCAAGTTTCCATAAATGCAAATGAGTGGTGACCGAAGGTCACCACTCATTTTCTTCCCCTACGCTCTACACTCTATATACCATAATTACTATCTACCAAATAACCCTCCAAAGAAATTTCTCATACGTGAACCAACATCTTGAGAAACTGCCTGGCCAACACCCTCTGTACTTACACCTTCTACTTGTCCCAATAATCTTCTAGGTGCTGGTTGTGGAGCTTTTCCCTCTGTACTACTTCCATTTTCTCGGTCACTCACTTCCTTATAAACTGGCATTTCTGGTGCAGATGGGATTGTACTAATTATTTTTCTATTACCAATAACTTCTTTAAGTTTAACTTGATATTCATCACGAATGGCTTTTATTTTTGTTTCCATTTCAACAGTTAATGCTTTTATCTTTGCATCAGTTACATCATCCCCTGTTTTTATAACTGGTGGCATTATTTCAGGTCGTCCCTCTCCTTGTGGAGGCATAGCACGTGTAGTTGAAGCTACAACTTGTGCTGGTACGGTACGTCTCATCATATTTGCGCGAGGTTGTTGTTTCTGTTCCTGTTCCTGTTTTTGTCCACGTCCTTCACTTTGAGCATTTGCAAAAATTGTTCCCGCAATTAAAACGGATGTTATTATTATTTTTTTCATAAATTTAAATTAAATTAGTCTGTCTTTTTAGTATATCAAGAAAAGAACAAACTCACAGGTTAGGAGTTAGGAGAAAATACAAGTCAAATACAAATACAATACACGGCACCAGATAAGTAAAATTGCTTTAGATGTGAGGCATGAAAGGTTTTTACAACTAAAACGTACAAGTAGTACGTTGCAGGAGTAAAAACCTTTCATAACAAAGCAGATGAAGTAATTTTACTTATCTGGTTAGTTCTTCAATTTGAAGAATACGATCCACATGACGTTCATCATGCGAAAAATGTGTATTCAAAAATAAATCAATTGCTTGCTTAGCTTCACTTACAGAAACAAAACTTGCACCAATTGAGATCACGTTTGTATCATTGTGTTCTCGTGATAATTTTATAACATCAAGTGGTCCACCAGCATAAACAACGGCACGAACATGGGCAAATCTGTTCGCAACTATTGCCTCACCTACTCCGGTCTTACCAAAAATAACAGCAACGGCTGGGTCGTGCATTGCATCCGCCTGAACTTTCTCCGCAGCTCTTGCCATATATTCTGGATAATCATCCCCGTCCTCCAAAGTTATTGCTCCACAATCATAGACTTCATAATCTACCTTCTCTTCAAGAAAAGTTTTAATCTCTTCTTTTAATTCAAAACCCGCATGATCTGTTGCTAAATATATTGTTGTCATAGTTAATAGTATAACAGATAATTTTAATCATCTTATTCTCTGTATTTCAATAAAAATTAGAAATTAAAAATTAAAAATTCCTATAAACAATTTCTTCAAAAAGGTGATTAAATAATAGTTTTTCCTACTCTATACACGTGTTCTACGAGGGTGTTAGTATATCCCATCTCATTATCATACCAAGCTAAAATTTTTACTAGATTTCCACCAACTACACGAGTCATTTTCAAATCAGCAATAGAAGCATAAGGAAGTCCGATGATATCACTCGATACTAATTCTTCATCTGTTGCTTGGAAAATACTTGACCATCTAACATCTTCACCTGCTTTTCTTAAAATATCGTTTACCTCCTCAGCTGTGGTATTTCTCTTTGCAATAAAAGTGATGTCTGCAATCGATCCTGCGGGTGTAGGGACGCGAATAGACACACCGTCAAAAAGCCCTGTAAGGCTCGGAAATGCCTTTGTAACAGCAATTGCGGCACCGGTAGATGAAGGTACTATATTCTGTGCAGCGGCCCTTCCTTCCCTAAAATCTTTCTTATTAGGACCATCTACAATGCCCTGTGAAGCAGTATAGGAATGCACTGTATTTAATATGGCTTTTTCTATTCCTATTGCTTCATCTAAGATAGCAATAATGGGAGATGATGCATTTGTAGTACAAGAAGCATTAGAAGTAACTTCACATGTACCAAACTTTTCCTCATTAACTCCAAGTAATATTGTCTCCCCTTTTACACTTGTATCCTCCCCTTCCTTTGCTGGAGCAGAAATGACTACACGCTTTGCTCCACCTTTTAAATGTAAAATAGCTTTATCATAAGTAGTAAATAGCCCTGTTGATTCTACAACAACGTCTACCTTTAGTGATCCCCAAGGAATAGCACTTGGATCTTTTTCTTGGAAGACTCTGACTTTTGATTCGAAAGCTCCACTGGTAAGTAAATATTGTTCTTGCACTTGCCCCACGGAGCCCTCAGGCGAAGTGGGGTGTATTTCTGCCGTCACATCATAAGGTGCAACTTTATAAACAGTATCGTACTGTAGTAGATACGCCAGATTATGTATGTCTCCTAAATCATTCACTGCAACAACTTCCATATCATCACGCATTGCAGCGACTTTAAAAAAGGCACGACCAATACGCCCGAAACCATTTATCCCCACGCGAAGTTTTTTATCCATATACAAACAGTATATAGTCAGTAGTTAATAGTTGGTAGTTGATAATTAAATTTAAAACACATAATTACAAATTATGTGTTTTAAATTTTGCGGGCCCACGAGGAATCGGACCCCGACCGGCGGTTTTGGAAACCGAAGTTCTACCATTAAACTATAGGCCCAAAGGGTACGTTCATCACCCAAGGGCTGGTATTTCAAGATTGGCTCCACGACATCCGGAAACATCGCTTCAAAGCCTCCCGCCTATCCTACGCATGAACTGATGAACGCTTTGACATAATAACAAAAAATCACTATTTTGGATAGTGATTTTTTGATAAATCTAGAAAATTGTTTCAGATACAAGGAGCCTAGGAATTTTTTGAGGGAGACGTACAAGATAGTACGTTGACTGAGAAAAATTCCGTAGTGACAAAGTAGATGAAATGATTTTGTAGATTTAGCTACTTTTTAGATTCCTTAAACATCACATGTTTACGAAGTTTCTTTGAATACTTCTTGAGTTCAATTTTACGAGTAACAAGCTTTTTATTCTTGGCAGTCCAATAGACTTCCCCTGTTTCCTTGTTCTTTAATATAATAAGACGGTCTTGAGCTTTTGACATAGTTACAGGATTATACGCTTTTTTCGCCTAAATTGCAAGATTTTAAACAAAAAGCTTACAAATGTAAGTAATCTTTTATGCTTTTCTTTAATATCTTAAATTCAGCGGTTGACAGTGCGCCTATTTTACCAAGAACAATAGAACTATCTAAACTGGCAAATTTTGTATATCTTATATATGACAATACTTTTAAATTATTATGTTTGCTTGGTATTATATCTAAATATAAGTCACCTTTTGGTTTAATTGTAGTAATAAAAACAAAAATATAGTCTTCTTTATCGGAAGCTAATACCACTACTGGTCTTACTTTGTTTTTAGATAAATCACTAAAAGGAAAAGGTACTAAAACAATACCCCCTCTTTCAAAAGACTTTTTTACAGTCATAAATTTATATTAAATCTTTTGTAGAATAAAGTTCCGGCTCATCATTCAAAAAATCAAAACTTTCTGAGTAAGAATTAACATTTGTGATATCAGAAACTTTCTTATTATAAAAAGTCGGAAATTTTATAAGGACAGCCTCTGGTTCATTTCTACGCCCAAAAACAAAAGCTTGGGACTCACCCCTGGCCAATTCATCAAGATATTCCCCCAAATGCTCTCGTGCATGTGTTGTTGATATTGTATTCATATTAAGATTATATCATTTTGTACAAAATGTACAAATAGCTAATCAGTTAAAAGTCCATAAAGTTCATAAAGTTGAAAGTAACTCAGATTAAATCCACTTTATAACTTGATAAACTTTATAACTTTACTAACTAAAATACCAATACCCTAACTTAATTTCTCAAGTAAATATTTCTCTAAATCAACTATTTTAACCCTCTCTTGTAGCATTGTGTCTCTATCACGCACAGTTACCGCTTTATCAGTCAAAGTATCGAAATCCACTGTCACACAGTATGGCGTGCCAATTTCGTCCTGTCTGCGATATCTTTTACCAATAGATTGAGTATCGTCATATTCTACGAAAAACTTTTTTGAAAGTGTCTTCCAAATTTCTTTTGCAGGATTTGATAATTCTTCTTTTTTAGATAGTGGTAAAACTGCAACTTTTACTGGGGCTAAGCGTTTATCAAACTTTAAAACAACACGTGTCTCACCATTAACTACCTCTTCAACATAAGCATTGTCTATAAAAGCAAGTGTCATACGAGCAACTCCAGCTGAAGTCTCTACAATGTGTGGAGTAAATCTTTCTTTTTTATCTTCATCGAAATATGAAAGATCTTGACCTGAAAATTTTGAATGTTGAGTCAAATCCCAATCCCCTCGTGCGTGTATTCCTTCCATTTCTTTAAAACCTCCCAACATCGCATAATTATATTCAATATCATAAGCATCACTTGCATAATGAGCTAATTTTTCATGTTTATACCAATGTAATTTTTCTTCTGGAATACCGTAATTCAAATAAAAAGCCCATCTATTTTTGTGCCACTCTTCAAAAATTTCTTTTGTTTGTGATGGGTGGTGGAAATATTGCATTTCAGCTTGTTCAAATTCACGAGTTCTAAAAACAAATTGCTTTGCGACAATTTCATTTCTAAAGGCCTTACCAATTTGAGCAATACCAAATGGAAGTTTTGGATGAAGAGAGTCGATAGTATTTTTATATTCCAAATAAATACCTCCACAAGTTTCTGGTCTTAAGTAAACAACATTTTCATCAGTCAAAGCGTCTGTCGGAGAACCAAGATTGGATTTAACCATAAGTGAAAAAACTTTTGCGGATGTTAAATCAGCACTACCGCAACTAGAACAAACCAATTTCTTTTCAGCACGGAGTTTATCAAGTTCTTGATTTATAAATTCCAAAGTTTGCTTATCGGCTTGTACACCAAAACCTTCAAGTACATGATCAGCTCTGAAACGACTTTTACATTTACGACAATCAATCTGTGGATCATTAAATCCGTCCACATGACCTGATGCTTTCCATGCCATGGGGTGCATAAAAATAGCACTGTCTAGCAAGACAACATCCATTCTTTCTTGGGCCATATTTTTCTGCCATGCATTTTTTACATTATTTAAAAGCAGAGTTCCATAATGACCATAATCATAAACCCCTGAAAAACCACCATAAATTTCTGATGATGGGAAAATAAAACCACGACGCTTACAAAGTGA
>JBAXLU010000002.1:0-60505 GCA_037134695.1 Candidatus Nomurabacteria bacterium | reverse complement strand
TAATTCCTTCATTTTTCGATAATTTTGTATTCTTCATAGAAGACATTCTAACACATGATACAATAAAGCAAGCTTGTAGCCTTTAGCCTGTAGAATGTAGCAAAATTCAGAAACTCTGAATTTAAAAGCTACAAACTACCTGCTAATAGCTAATCGCTACCCAAATGAAACTAGTAGAAAACAAAAAACTACGTATGACATACGATGTCATAGACACATATCAGGCTGGCATGGAATTAGAAGGCCATGAGGTTAAATCCTTGCGTAATAAGCTTGGTGGTTTAGATGGTAGCAAGGTCATAATTCGTGGTGGCGAGGCTTTTCTAGTTGGGTCATATATTCCACCATATCAGCCAGCAAATACCCCAAAATCATACGATGAACATAGAACCAGACGCCTGTTACTTAAAAAGGACGAAATAGCTAAATTAGCTGTGATAGAAGAGAAAAAAGACTTGACATTACACCCTATTTCGTTGTATATTAAAAATAACCTCGTCAAGTGCGAGGTCGCTCTTTGTAAGAAATTACAAAAGCATGACAAGCGAGAAAATATCAAGAATGACATTTCCCGTAGAGAACTACGGGAAAGCTAGTAGCCTTTAGCCTGTAGTCTGTAGCAACTCAGATTCGATACAAAGAATTTAAAAGCTACCTGCTAATTGCTACACGCTGGATATACGGGAGCGTACTTTGGCTTTGATATGTCGATAATGGTTGTATGTGCTGTATCGAGACTTCTCTATAACTCGTAAACTTTAGAGAACCCATGTTGCAAAAACAACTGGAAAAGCTATTCCTTCGCCTTATGCGTTTGGTCTAGTTCCAGCATTCGTCTAATTTAGACCGATCTGGTGTCCTTCCCTTTCGTATCTGCGGAAAAGGTCTGGGCAATATAACAGCGGAGGTAGATTACTTTGTAGCATAGCAATTTAATCGAAATAATTATGCTATACATTTATTGTTTTCGTTTGTTTTATATAATAAATGCGAATACAATAAGCAAACTATATACAGTAGACGCGTTCACCGTTCCGGTATACACGAGGGTTCGAACCCCTCCGCTTCCACAAAATAAATTAGACCGCATCATATGATGCGGTCTAATTTATTTTGTGGAAGCGAGTACATGAACTGCTTCATGTACGTGAGGGGTTCGAATGGTCGCAGTGATGTGTCCGCTTCCAAGCGGCACCACGAGAGGCGGGCTGCGAACTTTTTGAGCGACGGCGAAAAAAGATTTGTAGCCGAACCCCTTCCACTTTTCAAACTCTAATTTGTATAAAAATCTTGCCTCATTCTTTTTTCTTCATTTCATGCTATAATCCACTTATATAAAGCTTTGGCAGAAAAAGTAAACATCAATAATAATATACGTTCGCTTAAACTCCGTGTCATTGGACATCAAGGTGAAAACTTGGGCGTGCTTACAAAAGAAGAAGCAATACAAGCTGCAAAAAATGTCGGTCTTGATTTGATTGAAGTCTCCCCTCACGCTGAACCACCTGTCGCTCGCATTGCAGATTATGGAAAGTACACATATGAAACTTCTAAAAAATTAAAAGAAGTTAAAGCAAAAGCTCACGTTACTGAAACAAAAACTATACAAATAAGTGTGGCTATTGGTGAAAATGACATTATGATTAAAGCTAAGAAAGCTGCTGAATGGATAAACGAAGGCCATCGTGTAAAGATTGATTTGCAATTAAAAGGCCGTACGAAATATATGGATGACAAGTTCCTACGCACTCGTATGGACAGAATACTCGCTGTTATTCCAGCAGAATATAAGATTGCAGAGCCGTTGAAGAAAATACCGAAGTCTATGATGATCGTTCTCGAAAAGGCGAAATAATAAAAAGAGCGACGCTAAAGCGTCGCTCTTTTTATTATTTCGCCTTTTCCGCAGACCTCACAAACTTAGGCAGACTACGCAGAAAAATGCATCGCATCCTTTCTGCGACCTTCTGCATTAAGTCTGCGTAAATCTGCGATGTTTACTTCAAAATAACAATAACCTGATTGCTATTTGATTTCTTACGAAATTATGTTAGAATAGTGCAACTATCTTCAATTCTTGAAGTAAACATATGAAGACAAACAAATCATTCCTAAAGAGACTCAAAGTCACAAAAAATGGTAAGATCATCGGCCGAAAGCCAGGACTTAACCATTTCAATGCAAAAACATCTCGCTCAAAGCAATTAGCTCAAAAGCGTGGACAGAATTTTGCAATGACAGGAAAGGAAAAGTCTCGTTTTCTACCAGGTCTGCTATAAGAATTTGTATTACCATAAACTACTAACCAGTAACTATCAACCACTACCATGTCACGCGTAAAAAGAAGCAAAATAGCAATGAAGCATCGTCGCAATGTCCTAAAGGCAGCTAAAGGATATCGCTTTGGACGTAGTACAAAAGAAGTTGAAGCAAAAGTTGCTCTTCGTAAAGCGGGAGCTTATGCATTCGCTCACAGAAAGGATAAGAAGACTGATATGCGTCGCCTTTGGACAACTCGTCTAAATGCAGGACTTCGTGCTATTGGTATCACCTACTCTGTTTTCATTGATAAGCTTACAAAGAAAGGAATGGTCCTAAACCGTAAAATGCTTGCAGAACTTGCAGCAGAAAATCCAGAGACTTTTACAAGAATTGTTGATCAAGTAAAAGCTTAGTTTAAATAAATAAAAAAGCGATGCAAGTGCATCGCTTTTTTGTTATTTTTTCAAAAATTCATTCAATTTTTGTGTTGCAATTCGTCTCATACTTATTTCATTCTTTTCGGATGCATCCATTTCTGCAAAAGTTTTTGTATGACCATCTGGTAAAAATATTGGGTCCCATCCAAATCCTCCCTCACCCCTCGGTGATACAATTGTTCCCTTTGTTGTTCCTTTAAAAAACTCTACGTTTCCGGAAGGGTCAGAGTAACCAATTACAACTTTTGCTTCTGCCTTGTAATTTCCAAATGTTTCTGCCAGTTTATATAAACCTTCTTTTCCAATAGTCTTTAAGAACCATTTTATAAAAGGTCCAGGAAGTCCATTCATCGCTTCAAGGTATAATGAATTATCCTCAACAATAAATTCTCCTTTTTGGTGCTTCTGTGCTTCTTCTAGTTTAGTTTTGATTATTTTATGTGCATCCATCTCTTGGATTTCTGGCAAGTCAATATCAAGCTGTTCAATGTCTGGCAAAATAGACTTCACCTCCTCAAACTTATTCTTGTTTCCAGTTATAAAATATATCATATCTTTTTTATTTATCTTACCACCAGTATTTACCTTTAGTCAAAAATTGCTTCAGATACGCGAAGCTTAGAAATTTTTCTAGGAGATGTACGAAGGAGTACATTGACGACGAAAAATTCCGTAGCGACAAAGTAGATGAAGTAATTTTTGACTAAAGCCTTATGTTGGGTTCATTAGAATCCTCCTGTTTTCGTACCATTGCAATCAATTTTTCAATCAAAACTTTCGGGTCTTTTTCGAAAATAACATTAGGATTTTCCCTATTTCCTTCTTTTATAATATTCCTAATAACTTCATCCGTTGCCCACTCGCCCTCTAGCACTCCTAAGGGCATATTTGCCTCCCAGGCAACAGTAAACTCATGGATAGTCCCAATACGCCCACAACCAATAACAACAGCATCTGATGACCTTACAAGCATTAAATCCCTGCCTGGGAAACCAAACCCTGTGTATACAACTGCATCCAATGCCTTAAGGGGTAAACGATAAACTTCCACATGTTCTTTTTTACTTCCAGCGGGTGAAAGACCAAAAGAAAATCCCCCTGCTTCCTTTGCGCCTTCAGCAGCATACATAGGAAAACCACTAGTTGCCCCTGTAACTATTTGAGCACCTTGGCGTGCAATTTCACGACCTATTTCTTTTGCTAGTGGTATAACTGTTGGACCACAGTGAGTAATTTCAGCAGCACCAGAAACACTAATTGTTATTCGTTGAGATTTCATGAGAATAGTATATCACCACAGCTTGTATCCAAGCTGTGGAATTTTCAATTATCAATTTCCAATTTTCAATGTAAATACAATCCACCTGAAAATTATGCATTTTGCATTTGTTTGAAAATTGAAAATTGTAAAATTAAAAATTTAGAACTGGAATAGTCCAGCCAAGTACTCTTGGCTGGACTATTCCAGTTCTACAACATCTCCTTTTTCAGGAACAAGAACTGGTAAATCATAAGTTTCGTGAATATGCTGACCAAGGAAATATGCACTCTTTGGTTCACCTAAAACTACAAAAACTTTTTTTAATGTAGGCGCAGTTGATGCGACGAATTCTATCAATCTATCAGAATCTTTATGCGCAGAAAATCCATGAATGTTTACAAGCCGTGCATTAACCTTAACTGGCTGACCGTGAATAAACACTTCTTTCTCCCCTTCTACGATATGACGCCCTAAAGTATTTACTGCTTGATACCCTACAATAATAATTGTATTTTTTGGATCTGGTAAATACCTCGCTTCATGATGAACAATTCTGCCACCATTACTCATACCGCTTCCAGCGATAATAACCTTAGGACGATGATCATTATTTATAGCTTTACTCTCCTCAGGTGAAGGAGTTTGAACGAGTCCTTTAAATGCAAAAATGTCATCTCCACTTTTAATTATTTTTTCAATATTTTCATTAAACCAACTATCATATTTTTTATAAACTTTGGTGATATTTATTCCAAGCGGTGAATCCAAATAAACTGGAACTTCAGGAATCTGTTTTCCTTCAACAAGCTCATTAAAAGCTAGTAGCATTTCTTGGGTACGCTCAATAGAAAAAGCTGGTATCAAAACTGTGCCACCTTGATTTATGGTTGTAGTAACTGCCTCTTTAAAAATTTCAATACGTCTGTCTTTATCTTTATGATTTCTATCACCATAAACACTTTCCATTACAAGATAATCAATATCTTTTAATAAAGTAGTATCTTTCATAAGTGGAGATGGTGTGTTTCCAAGGTCACCAGTAAAAGCAAGCTTTTTACCTTTGTAAGCAATCTCAATAATTCCACTTCCTAATATATGACCTGCATCGTGATATGTAATATTCGCGTCACCGTCATCTGTTTTAAATACAAATGGTTTTTCGTATTCTAAAGTATCAGACCATAAATGCATACTTTCTAAAACATCTTTTTCTAAATAAAATGGTTCAACTCCATCATGAGCAGCTTCTTTTCCAAGAACACCCATTGAGTCCAGCATTATAAGCTCTGCCATTTCGCGAGTTGGTGCTGTACTATAAATTTTGCCGCGAAACCCATCACGTACAAGACGTGGAATTCTACCTACATGATCTAAGTGAGCGTGAGTAACAAAAAGTGCATCTACACTTTTTGTATCATAAGAAAAAGGTTCACTATTTATTGGAATAGTGTATTTCTCACCCTGAACAAGACCACAGTCAATCAAAATTTTCTTTCCACCAAATTCAACTAGAAAATTAGAACCTGTTGGCATTAGTGCACCTCCCGCAAAAGTAACTTTAAATGTAGACATAGGGGTAGATTTTAGAGATTAGACATTAGATTTTAGATAATACGAATACATAAATTTATTATTTTCTTTTGATTAATGAGTAGGAGCTATACAAACCAATACTCCCCATCACGATATCTTTTACTGTATCTAAATATTTAGAGATGTCATCGTAAACCATAATACCACGGGCATATTCATAAATTTCCCAAACTATAGCGACAACCATAAACAAGAGAAAAATTTGTAGGAGTGAAAGTTTCAAATCATAAAATTTCGCAATAGACATTATTACAAATCCAACCCCTAATCCTCCTAATAAATGCATCGGAATATCTAACCACCATATTTCATAATATAAATATGTTGGCTCAAAAATATAATGTGATACTAAGAATAAAATTAGAAGAAATAGTAGAGAAAAAAAGACTGATTTCATTAATTAAAGTATAACATAGGGTAGCTGGTAGCTTTTAGCTCGTAACCTGTAGCAAAATACAAAAAAAGACCCGAACCCATGTCATTCCAAACTTGATTTGGAATCCAGTGTCTTAATTGGAATACATAACACTGGATTCCAGCTTTCGCTGGAATGACAACAATAAGAAGAAAATAAAAATTGCAGTAAAAAATCCCCTAATGGGGATTTTTTACTCGGACACTTAGGACATCTTCCTGATGATTTAAGTCAGGTGGGCAGAAAACGAATAGCACCACGATGCAGTTCTCAATATTTCTTAGCCCAAAGATGTTTTATCCAGAAAAATACCTAAGCACCCTACTTATTATTATATTCTTGAAAAGAAAAAAGTAAAGCTGAATATAATAAATTTTTAATTTCTAATTTTTAATGAAAATACTATCCTACTACACCAAAACTTCATGGGGTTAAGATATTAATTCACAAGCGTAAATACACCATCACTCCAATCAGTTGCAATATCTATAGTACATACTGAGTAGGATTTCGGACATTCCCCTTTTTCATATGTTCCTGTTTTACTCACTACTGCTTTTATAACATAATGATTTCCAGCTTTTAATTTAGTTCCAGAATATGTTACACCTGCTGATTTCCATTCAGTACTCCCAGGTCCTTCATTTACAGGGAATACTGCTGATAAACCAGACCGTAGACCACCCCCTACACAATTAGAACACCCGCCACTTTTGTTAAATACTATTGTGTCTCCTGTAATCTCAAAGACCTCTGCGTCAAGTTGTGCATTTTTAGGAATTAATTGTGTTTCCCAAAAAATACGATAATTACTCCCAATCTTGATACTCTGACCTCCGTTAGGAGTAGTAATTTTAAGACTTGGTTCTGATGTAAGATTTTTTTGTATTAGAGTGGTTGAAGTTGATACTAAGCCCACTGTCGAAGATGACTGTGTGCTGTTATTTTTAATCTTACAGTAATTTTTTATAACCTCTCTTGTTTTTACACCAATACCACCAGATCCCTCAAGTCCCATTTCTCTTTGAAATTTTATTACTAACATTTCTGTTAGTGAGTCAAATATTCTATTATCTTCCCCTAGCCATAGCAATGGGTACATCTTATAAAGATTTACAAGCATATTCTGAATCAACGCGACTTGCCCATCTGTATCTTTATCTGTATCACCATAAAATAAATCTTGTGTAATAACTGGACATTTATCTACATAAAAATCTTTAGCAATCCCTTTTGGTTCAGACCTAAACGCATCAATTCTAGCTCCAACGTCTTTATACATCGGAATCCCCATCTCGGCTGTCTTACTAAAAGATGGGACATAGAGATTTTGAAATATACTTTCGTACCAAGCGTGAATGTTTTGATTTGACATATATTTTTTTGATGACACGCCAGTCAAAACATAAGTATATCCTGTAAAAGATATGATTCTAGTCTGAAATATAGAATCTGGGCCTGTTAAATCAGAATTTCCTTCATAAAACACTTCAGTTATGGGGGCAGAATAATCTGGTACCACTTTCTTACTAATAAATTCCCACCCATTATCCTTTGCTTTCTGTGAAAGATTCTCAATTATTGGTAATTCTGCTTTAGCAATATCATTTCCAGTACTTCCTCCGTTTAAGTAAAGTTCATATGTAAGACCGCGATGGTGTGAATTATTTTCATCAACAAAAGTAACCTTGGTCTGCAAACCAGATTTTTGTGTACTGTTGGATATTTTATTATCAAGTAACACTGTTACTTTCCATCCATTTGGTAAAGGTATAGTTGGAACTTTATTTGGTGTAAAAAATACATCTCCTGACTCTGGGAAAGTGGACTTACCGACGACACAAAGTTTATTCATCTCCTCAATCGTCTTTAAATCAACAACACCTAATTGTTTTATTTTACCATTTAAACCAGCTAACTCTTGCCATTCTGCAACAGCACGATATGTATATTCGTCGAAAATTCCTGATGGTGATTTTATGTATGTGTTTTGCTCACGCAAAAAATCTTGTAACTTTATTACTTGTTCGTCAACTTCCGTACTTCTAATTTTTTTTGCCAATTCACGAGTAATGATTGGACACTTTTCTGTGTAATATTTATTTGAAGTAGTAGTACTAACATTATTTTTTATAATATTACTTTCAGATTGATTAACTATACCAACCATTTTTTTAGATAAAATATTATTTGAAACACTGTCATTACAACTTACCTCTTTTATTTTACTCCTCGTCCCTGGTCCAACACTCCCCACCTGTGCAAGTCCATTAGCTTTCTGAAACTTCTTTAAGGCAGTTAAAGTACCTGCTCCAAAATACCCATTTGGTTTTGTACTTAAATATCCACCATCAAAAAGAAATTGTTGTAACTTTAATACTTCACTGTCTTTAGAACCATTAGCAAGAGGTTTTGTAAGATTTGTACAAGTAAGGGCTGAGGAGGATGAAGTTATAAAAAGAATTGAAACAGAGACAAATAACCCTTTGATTAGAATATTTTTCATAAAAGTTTTTTAGTAATAACTATATAGTACCATCATTCTTCGAATAAAATGTATGTTTATAGCGTAGCCACAAAAAGTCGCACCTTCGGTGCGACTTTTTGTATTTATGTTAGTCTAAACTCTAATCTGTTATTCGAGTATTGAATCCAAATTTACATCGTACAACATTGCTTCTGCAACTAAACGATAATTAATAACTTCTTCTTTTGTAAACCAAAGATTAACTTCTCTATCATATGCACCCTCTCCATCTGCTGGATCAGTACAATGAATTAGATTTCTCATTCCACGAGATCCATCTGTATCACAAAGGAAATATGAATCTAAAGAGTAGTCTCCTCTTATAGTTCCAGTATCTGCGGTAGATGGTTCTGTACTTCCTACAAGACGCTTTACTACAGCTTGAGAACCGTTACCTTCGATAACAAGAGAAACTACTGGAGATGAACACATATAGTGAACCATGGCACGGATAATATCCTTTCCATATTCAATAGCTTCCTTTTCTATTGGCATACCAAGCTTCTTTTTATTCTCAACAATATTCCCTCCCTTCTTTGTATACCAAGCATCATCTTTATTATAATGAGCCCAAAGAGTTTCTTCATTAACCATGTGCATTTTTAAGCCAACAATTTTAAGTCCAATGCGTTCAAAACGCTGGATTATTTCCCCAACCAGTCCACGCTGTATTGCGTCTGGTTTTAATATAACAAATGTTCTTTCTTTTTTTGGATGCATATATTTAGAAGGTAGAAAGTAGTGGGTAGAAAGTAGAAAATACAAACACCCAATACGATACAAAAATATTAGTAAATAATACCTTACATACTAGCAAAAAAGCACGAGTTTGCCAAAGGCAAACCCCTGCTTTTTTAATTTAAAAACTAAACTAAATACTTTTCATCTAAACCCTTAGGGTCCATCAAAGATATTTCCAATGCTTCATGTGCAGAAGCAAGAGCCTTTACACGTCTACCATCAGACAATTCATTTTTTGCAATTCTTGTTAATTCACCGTGAATTCTTCTTTTTTCATCGATTTCTACATCAGCCCCTTTTGGAAGATTTTTTAAATCTAAAATAAGATTATTAAATCTCATAGCTGGCGAATTATCCTGCTCAACATGTGATTCTGGGTTTATAAAATTCATATAATATAAGTATACACTTAAAAAATAAAAGCAAAAGCGACCCCTTCGGGGTCGCTTTTGGCTCTTTATATTTAGTAACTTACGTTTTGCAAGAATTTCTGTGTCCTTGTATAAGGATAGTCACTTACTCAGTTTTTTCTACTTTTGAAAAAAAAGAGGTTTCAAGATTATTATTAGTAATGGTCTGATCATTTTTAATCATTTCATTATCTCTTTTTTCTTTATTTTTGATACCAAAAATGTATCTAAAAAATTTATATACTAAAAAGATAGTAATGACAACTGATACCAGGAAAAAGAAAGCTGCGCTTCCTATAGCTCTAACTAAAATACTTCCATCTTTAGGTGCTTCAAATATATAAAAAAGTAATCCTAGACCTAAAAATGGTAGAAAAAAACTTATAAATATATCAAGTAATTGTATTCTAAACAAACTTGAATCTACTAATTTTCTTTTAAAGAAAATATACTTGACTAGTACGACTAAAATTAATAATATTAAAATTTTTATCATTACAATAGTTTAGCATACAAAAAAGACCCCTTCGGGGTCGCTTTTGTGTTGTGTTTCGTTTGTGTGGTCTGCCTTAGTCTGCTGAGGTCTGCGATGTTTCTCTAATGAGAAACATACGGGAGGAGTCCCATAAACCTTGAACGCTTAATAGCATTTGCAAGTGCACGCTGATTCTTGGCTGTTAAGCCAGTCTTACGACGGTTAAGAATACGAGCGTGTGGGTTCAAAAACTTTGCAAGAATTTCTGTGTCCTTGTAGTCAATGAATTTTATATTGTTTTGATTAAAGTGATCTTGTTTTTTCATATAAGCTTAGTAATTTTATGTTTATTTTGATGTAAGAATTCCTTCCGCATAATTTCCGCGTTTGTTCTGCGATTTTCTGCGTCTTTTAGAAGGGTATGTCGTCGACGTTTATATTGGAATCTCCGTAATCTATAGTTTCCAAATCTGGTACTGCTGTAGGTGTTGGTGTTGCATTACTTATTTTATTTGCAGTATGTCCTTCACTTCCAGCTGATGGAGCTCCACCTGATTTAGGTCCGAATTGAACAGAGTCTGCAATAATTTCTGTACGATACTTTTTTTCTCCTGAGACTTTATCATCCCATGAGCGTGTTTGTATGCGTCCTTCTATCATTACACCTTGGCCTTTTTTAAGGTACTGAGCACTGGTTTCTGCTTGTCTTCCGAAAACTACTATATTGTGATACTCAACTTGCTCTTGCTTAGCTCCTGCCGCATCTTTATAAATACGATTAGTTGCTAAAGAGAAGTTAGTTACAGCTGTTCCATTAGGAAGAGATTTCTGTTCTGGGTCACGAGTAAGGTTTCCGTAAACAAATACTTTGTTTAAATACATAGTTTTTTACAGCTATTGGCTTTTAGCCTTTAGCTATTAGCTTAGTAATTGAATTCAGATTAGCTAACGCCTAATGGCTACAGGCTAATGGCTATCTTAAGTGTAATCCTTATTTAGTTTCCTCGCTAGCTACTTCTTCAACTACAACTTCCGGTGCAATTTCTGCAAAAATTTCAGGAACAGAATCAATTATAAGCTCAGGTTCTTTTGTTGTATCAATGTTGATATCATCTTCATTGTTTACTAGAGATTCTGCTTTTATAACTGGAGCACGTTTTGTATAAACAGTATTCTCGCGAACAGTTGATACAATCATAAAGCGCACAATTTCTTCATCGAGTTTAAGACCTTTTTCAAGTTCCTTAACTTTAGAGCCTTCCATTTCGAATTTTATCCATCCAAAATATCCGACATTGAAACGAACATTCATGTTATTAACAACGCGTGTCATTTCATAAGCAAGCTCACGCATATACGGAGCTTCTTCTGAAATGAAGCTACCTCCTAGGGTAGCAATAGACTGCTTGATCGCGTTTCCTTTCTCAAGCGCCGCACTTTCATCTAGTTTGTTATCAAAGATGAAAGAAATTTCGTACACTCGGCTGTCTACTATGGTTTCATTTATTTCAGTCATAGTCCCATACTCTAACACGAAATAAGGCAAAAGAAAAGGCCTGACTGCTGGTAAGCAATCGGCCTTGTCTTGGATGAAAACATCATCTTGATGGCTTTCTATGTTTCAATTCCCTTGTGAATAAATAAAAGATTCTTTTGCTGTGCGTGACAGAAAATAGAACAATTATTATCCACAATAAAGACAAAAGTAGAGAAACGGCTATATACATCAGCGCATCATAAAAATCAATAAAAGCTACCCCATTTATCGTCTGTACATAAAATATTTCAGACATTAGAAGAATAGAAGTAAATAATGGAGTTAAAACAATCTGCGAGGCCATTATATTTCTAAATAAATGGAATGAGGCTTTTTGACTTTTTGTAGCATACATCGATAATTTACCAGTATTTTTTTCACAAGGTAAACCAAACAGCTGACGCAATAAAGAATTCATAAATTTTGCAAAAGCTCTACCAAGAAAGAAAGCAGTCAGGAGAATAAAGATAATTTGAACAATAATTAACATAGAAAACCTTTCTTTTGTTATTTAGCAAAATTCTACTACTATCATTCTTTAATTACAAGTAAAAAGAAAAGACCTAACCGCTTGTATGCAGTCAGGCCCTATCTGCTAAAAACCACATAATGGAACCTACTTGAGAGCTTTCACAGTCTCATAGTCTTCTCCAGCAGCAGCAGCATTGTGTTGGCGCCATTTTGGCTTAGTAATGACGCCTGTGATTTTTGGATGAACTGTCCCATCTTCACTAAAGAGAACAATGACATTCCAATCATTCTTTTTCGCCTTGGTGATCTCCGAGGCAAATGTCGACGTTCTTGGCAGAACAAATTTCTGCTCAATAACCCTAAAAGTTATCACACCATGTCCACGATTTTCGTGAAAACCCTTAACGAACCCGGACACATGGGTACGCGTTGGTCTTTTGCTTTCAGTAGCCATGTCGCCCTCCTTTCGTTGGTTAGTGAGTGTACTGGCTAACTTAATACTGCGCGTTTAATAGAAAAAAGTCAATATAATTTCTTTAAAAACCTTTATTTAATTGAGCTGCAACTTTTTCTAAAAGATTAAAAGCTACTTTTGCCATTGGTTTATCTTTATCAAGCATTGGATTAACCTCAGTTATTTCAAAACAACAAATTTTCTCACTTTTTATAAGTCCAAGGATTATTTCTGTTGCTTCTATTTCTTTTAAACCGTTTGGTATCGATATACCCGTCCCACAACTTACAGAAGGATCAAGTGAATCAACATCAAATGAAATATAAATATAATCACAATTAGAAAGAGTCTTTAAAATCTTATCGACAACTTTTTCTGTTCCAAAATCTGTAATTTCTCTAGATGTAATTACAGGTAAATTATATTTATCTATTAAACGTTTTTCTTGTTCTTCATAATCGCGCAAGCCTACATAAAATAAATCTTCAAAATTTATTTTAGGAAAAATCCCACCAATATTTTTTATTTTTTCCCATTCATTAAAAATCTCTTCATTTATATCCCTTACTTTCATTTCAAAATTATCAATTCCCAATGAAGCGAGCACCGGCATACCGTGCATGTTTCCAGACGGTGTTGTATATGGTGAGTGTAAATCTGCATGAGCATCAATCCATACAACCCCCACCCTTTTATTTTTATCAGCCATTTTAATACCTGCAATTGCCCCAATTGCAGAACTGTGATCACCACTTATAACTAATGGAAAATTTTCTTCTTCCAAAATATTTTTCACATGTTTTGCTATATTCTCACTTATATTAAGTGTATCTTTTATATTTTTAGCACAGACAAAATAATCATTGTCTTTCTCTTTTTCACTTATATTTTTGATTTCAAAACTTTCATAACATTTAAAAAAATCGCTTCCAATTTCGGAAGCGATTTTTTTAATTTCATCAATAGCTAAACTTGCACCCGGGATTCCTGCTCCAATATCTGACTTAACTTCAATAATCTTAATAGATTTCATTGAAACTAATTATACACCAAAATCTCTCTTTGCATTTTCTAATAACTGAAGTCTTACTTCTTCAAATGGTTCCTGTCTTAAAACAGCTATTTTCGCCACAATTTCCTGTACTAAAAGTGGGGTATTTCGCTTCCCACGAAATGGCGCGGGTGTTGCGTATGGACTATCAGTTTCGGCATGCATCATATGAAGTGGAACATAGCGAACTACATCGTCATAATCATGGGTGAATGTTATAACACCTGAAAAACTAACAGTGAAATCAATGTCTATAAATCTTTTCGCAATATCTATATCTCCAGCAAAAAAATGTGCGTCCCCTTTTAATTTATCTCCATGTATTTTTTTCGCAACCTCTAACATAGACAGCATATCTTCGTAAGCATCCATACTGCCTTTGGTTGGTCTACCGTGTAACATAAGAGGTTTGCCAACACTCACCGCTAAGTCTATTTGTTTTTGAAAAACTTTTTTCTGTCTTTCTTTCTCTTCATTTTCATTCCAAGTTATTCCTTTTTCATCTTTCTCTTTTGCAAAAAAAGTTTCAATATAATAATAATCTAGTCCACACTCCCCCACGGCTACAACTTTTTCATGTCTTGCAAGTTTTTCAAATGCTTCCCCATCATAAACCTCAAGAGGATTATCTGCTGGATGAAGACCAACTGTTGCGAAAATATTAGGATGTGCGTCGGCTAATGCTATAGCATTACGACTTTCTTTTAAACCAGTACCAACTGTAATGGTTCCGAAACCATTTTGTTTCATTTCAGAAATTACCTCCTCTAAATCAGGTTTAAAAGCTTTATCGTGTAAATGTGAATGTATGTCAAAAAAATTATAATTAGTCATATAGTTCGCTATGGGTCCCAATGTCCACAAATATAAAATAATTTTCTCCTTCTTTCATAAAAAGGGCTCTGTAATCTCCAGTTATATTTATACTTCTTGTATCTGTAAATGGTGGATCAACTGAATGATTATGAAGAAGTGGGTGAAAAGAATCATCGCAAAAAAGTAAAAACCTCTTATCAAATTTTTCCTGTATTGAAAAAGGGAGCTTATTTAATTTCTTTTTGAATTTATGGCTAAACTCTATTTTCATTTATTTTGAATGAAGCCACTGCAATGCCTTTTTAGAGTCTGTAAAAGATGGTGAAATATTTTTACCTGCTTTAAAATCCTTTTTTGCTTGTAAAATACTTTTGATTGTTTTTTTATTAAGAGTCTCTACTACCTCAACCCTTCTTTCTCCTTGGGCTAACTCGTGAACTGTTTGGCTTAAAAAATACGAAAGAGTAAGTCCTTGTTTCTTGGCTTCTTTCATTGCTAATACTTTTGCTTTTGCATCCACATTAAAAATTACTTTTGTAGTCATATATATATTATATATACTTTGTATATATCTGTCAAAAATTATACATAAGCTTCTTTTACAGTAATATCCATAACCTCTTCTAGAATATCTATAAGCTCGGGAAAATCTTTTCCATATTTTTCTTTATATTCTTTAGTCTGAACCAAAAAATGGCTTTCTGTTTCCTCTTTAGATACGCCAAGTTTTTTAAGAGCTATCCCCTTATTTAAGGCATGTGAAATCTTTGGCATTACTTTGTCTAAAGTTTTTATAAACTGAGCTTCTTTTGTATCCAATCTTTCATATTCTTCTATTGTTTTATGAACCCATGGATATACGCCACCTAATTCACCTTCTATTCTTTTCAAAGATTCAGCTTCTCTTATTTCTTTAGCCTCACGGTTTTCGTCTGTTATGTTTATGGAATTAGTGTCCCCAGCATAAGCTTCTACTAAATCATGGACTATTGCGAATTGTGCAACTTTACCAATATCTAATTTATCTTTATACAAAGATTCAACCAAAGCACAGGCACAAACAGCAAGCATGACCGTATGGTCAGTATCTGACTCATACATCTCTCCATCCTCTAGCATAGTCACTCTATCAACTAAAGCAAACTTGAAAGTTAGCCGTGCTATATCAATTAAACCTTTTGTCTTTGGTGTCATAATTATTAATTATGGAAGTCTGTTAAACAGCGGTTTTTCTGGCATTTTATTTTCTCTAATACATTCTAGAATTTTTAAAGAAGTACGAGGCAAATAAGAAGATAAATCTTCTGCTACAATTTCCAGAGACGCTAGGCAGTGTTCTATCATTTCTTTTCCCTTTTCTGTGTCTGTTTTTATAACTTTAAACGGTTCATTTGTAGCAATATATTCATCAATCAAACTTACCTCATGCATAATTTCTTTTATCGATACATTCAAGTCGTATTCATGTATTTCTTTCTGTTGTCTTTTATCTATTGTCTGTTGTCTTACCCCGTTTGTAGTGGCCATTTTCATAATACGACTCGTTAGATTCCCAATTCCATTTGCTAGATACGCAGTATATGCAGTCTTAATTGATTCGATAGTTATATCTCCATCTTCAAAACTTGGAACTTCATGAAGTAAAACAAATCGAAGAATATCTTCAGGATAATCAGTAACATCTTTAAACATTTCAAGAATATCAAATGGATTTATTACATTTCCAATAGATTTACTCATTTTTTGCCCACCTGAGATAATAAACCCATCAATAATAATATTCGTAGTAGTTGGAAGTCCTGCAGCTAAAAGCATACCTTGCCAAATAGCAGACTGCTGTCGTAGATTGTCCTTACCACAATATTGCACCGGTGTACCTTCTTTCCAATATTTAAAATCTCCACCCTCATCAGGCCATCCAAGTGTAGAAATATAACTTGTTAATGCATCAAACCATACATACATCACATGCTCATCATCCCCTGGTACAGGCACTCCCCATGACATTTTACTTTTAAGTCGTGATATAGAAAAATCTTCCAATCCTCTATCCAAGAATGCTTTAATTTCATTAAATCTAAAATCTGGAATAACTAAAGTTGGATTCTTTTCATAAAGTTCACGTAATTTACTTTCAATCTTTGAAAATGCAAAAAAATAATTTTCTTCTTTTATGATTTCGATATCGCGATTTGGATGAATCGGACATTTTCCATTTTCAAGTTCGCTGTCTGTTTTATAAAGCTCACAACCAACACAATACTTGGCTTCATATTCCTTTTTGTAAATATAACCATTATCAAAACATCTCTTCCAAATTTCTTGCGCGGCTTTAATATGCTTATCATCAGTTGTACGAATAAAATGAATGTCATCTGTAATCCCAAGTTTTGGATACAACTCCTTGAATCGTAAAGCATTTCTATCTACATAATCTTGCACATTCATTCCCTCCTTTTCTGCTCCTTCTAAAATTTTTATACCATGCTCATCTGTTCCTGTATTAAAGAATACATCATACCCAAGTGACTTTTTATATCTTGCAATTACATCTGCTCTAACAAATTCCATAGCGTGACCCAAATGAGGTTCAGCATTTACATAAGGAAGCGTTGTTGTTATATAAAAAGGTTTATTCATAAATTATAGTTCCGCTCCAATATTTTTTCTCTTTTCTAAATCATTTGCTAATTCCATAAAAATAGAAGCCAGTGGCACTGAAAGTATAACACCCCAAATGCCAGCCAATTTAGCTCCGACCACAAGAGCGATTATAACTATAACTGATGGGACTCCAACTAATTTATTCATAACCCTTGGATAAAATATGTGGCTTTCTAATTGTCCAATAATTAAATAAATTACAGAAACAGTTATTAGTAGATTTGAACCACCATGAGTCCAAGCAATAAAGAGAGCTGGTATAGCAGAAAAAGTAAGGCCAATCATAGGTACCAACTCTCCAATAAATGCAAGAATTGAGAGTAGTGCCGCGTATGGCATATTTAGAATTAGATTTGGAACATAAACCAAAAGTGCCACAAGTAAAGAAAGCAAAATTTGTCCTTGCATCCAAAGACCTATTTTTTTCTGTGCTCGTGACCATAAATCTTCAACATAATGCTCGTATATTTTAGGAGTTACTAAACGTAAAAATTTCTGTACACCACGTTCCTCAAGAGCTAAATAAAAAGCTAAAACAAATGTAAGAACTGTATTAACAATTCCTCTAAAAACTACAGATGTTGTTGCAAAAAATCCAGTTGAACCAAAAATAGCATCTTTTAATATTGTTAAAATCTGGCCCTTAGAAATTCCTTTTGATAGATCAGAAATTGATACAGATAAATCTTTAAATCCCATATCACTTCCAAAAATACGTACTGAGTCTAGTATTTGAGGTAAGACTTTAACAAAACGAGCTATGTCATCAGCTAGTGGTGGCACAAAAATAAAAGCAACAGATGAGACAATTGCTATTAATGTTAAAAAAATAATTGTAACCGAAATTCCTCTTGGAATACCCCAACTCATCATTAATTTAACAGGCATTTCAGTTGCAGAAGCAATAATAACCGCAACTAAAAGAGCTATAACAAAATCACTGACAAAAAATAATCCTGCAAAAATAGAAACCCAGGCTAAAACTTTTATAATTGTTGAGGTTGGAATAACTACATTAATTGTCTCTTTCATACAGTTATCCTAACATAAAAATAGTTAAAAGTTCATAAAGTTTATGAAGTTAAAAGTTGGAGATGAAAGCGACCCCTTCGGGGTCGCTTTCAGCTTTATAGACTTTATGGACTTTCGACTTTATAGACTCTAGTCTAATTAGCAATTACATGAGAGAGGTCATTTGTGCCCTGTTCTCTAGAAATATCTGTAGTTAATGGATTAGTTATTGTTCTTACTAATGCTTTACTGTCGGCCTCATCAGCTTCTAAAGTAACACTAGATGTTATTGGTGGCATATTTCCTACATGACTCTGAGAAGGCTTTACACTAAGTTTAATGTCATTAAAAACAACTCCTCCAGCTGATATATTTCCTATATTCCATACAACAGTTCTGGTTCTATCGTTATAAGTTACATTTGTTCCCGTAGCAAAAGTCCCTGTGAAAGTTACATAAGCTGGTAATATAAATGATACTTTAGAATTAACTAACGCGTTTTGAGCAGAAGCAACTAAGTGTGCACTATAAGTCGTGCTAACATTTGCTTTTGGAGGCAGTGGTCCACTATTTATAAAAGTTGAGTTTTTATAAGCGGTAGTAGCACTAAACGTAGCATTTCCTTCAACATTCCAAGATTTTGAAAATTCTGTAGCAGAATCATCTTTTGAAACAGATGATGCTTTACCATCAATAACAAGAGAAAGTTTAGGAGAACTATTTCCTTTTAAAATTATAGGGATAGAAATTCTAAACTCTCCTTTACCACCTGGAGCAACAGAGGATAGTTCACGATTAGTAGACGTATTAAATGTAATAGTTTTATTAATTGAATTATAATAACCATAATCAGAAGATACAGAAGATATAATCGGAGCATCTCCTCCAACATTTACTACAATAGAAACATCTCGCAAAGCCTTATCATTTTTATTTTCGTAAGAAACATAGACAACGGCCTTGTCCCCATAGCGGAGATTCTCTGCGCTTCCTCTATCTGTTTCTAAATGAGCATTCAAAGCTAATAACGGAGAAGTTATAGAAATACTATGACCCTCTTGTGAATAAACAACGCCCATCTGATTAACCGCAGACGAAGCACTTCCAACGCTTGCTTTAATCGTATCCACTTCTCCTGGTACACCAGTAAAAGACCCCGATATCGTTACTGTTGACGTCGCACCAGGGAAAACAGATGGTAAAACCCACATCATCCCTTTTGTATTTGGTTTTGGGTCTGATTGAGTCATCTTAAACGTTGTTGGTAATGAAACCGACAACAAACTATCTTTAATTTCTGTTGAAGTATTATTAATAATAGAAATATTAAAAATACCATCTTGCCCTTGTACCAAGGTTTCTGGACCATCTATGTGAACAGAAATCGGAGGAGTTTTCAAAACAACTTGTGTTGTTGTAGGTTTATTAAAAACAGCATTAGTTCCAGCAACTTTATACTCCAACTTAACAGAAATAACTCTAGTTTCATCTGCTGCTCCATATAAAGTAATATTTAAATCTTCTTTCTTTATAACGTTCGGTAATATTGTTCCCAAATCTCTTTTTTCATAAACTTTTTGTTGTTCATCTAAAGCCCCAATACCTTTTTCATAAGAAATTGTTATGGTTGCTTCTTGTAACGGAGAAGTATTTCTATTAAAAACAGAAACACTAAAAGGTGTAGTTTCTCCTCCATCTACATATGGTTTATTTTCAAGTGTTATATCAATATTATCCACAGAAACAACATTTCTAGAAGACAAAACTCTCCAAGCTGTGAAAGACAGTACTGCAAATAAAAAAATAAGTGCGAAAAAAAGTATTTTTGTACCAAAAGAATAACTTGTCTCAACTTCATCGATTGGTTTTATTATTGGTGTAATCTCTACCCAGTTTGTTTTAACCTCTTCTTCTTTACGACTAGAAATCATATGTCTAGCAGTTTCATTACCAACCTGCTTTGGATCATATAGTTTATACTCCAAATTATCAATTTGGTGTAATTCATTATTTTCTTCTGGTGGATTCATATGTGACAGTATAACAAACAAATTTATGGTTACATAAATTTAATTTTCAATTTCCAATTTTTAATTTTTAATGAAATTCATTGAATCTTTATTTTTATGAGCAAGGTAAGCGGGGCTGATTTGTATTTACTTTATAAACTTTATAGACTTTCAACTTTCGACTTATAGTTGTATATCTTTAACGACCTTTCTAATGTGATCCTTAACCGTTTTCTCAGATAAAAGGAAGTGGGTGTATAAATCATCAATATTCCACCCCCTATACTCTTTTATATTTTTTATTCCAATCACTTTTACATCTGCATAACCAAGTTCAACCAACAGAATATAATAAAACAAAATCCTAACTTTTTGTTTGTCATAATTATCAGACTCTCTAAGAAATTCTTCAACTCTATCATAAAGAACAATATGAGGTTCCTCCCCATGTATAAATCGTGAAATTAATTCCGTAACTTCATGAATAATTACAGATGACGCTTTTTGCTCTTCGGCACCGACTAAACGCCAAACTTCTTTTCCTTTAACTAGAGTTACAAGACTAACTGTTCGTGGAAGAATATGAGAACGTAACTTACTTTCTAATTTACGAATACTCTTGGCGTGAGCAATAAGTAAACCAAATTCACGCGTAAATAATTTATATACACGATCATTTTCATTTTGATCAAAAGAGGTTATCACTAAACATTTAGTTGTGTATTTTTCTATGGACATTTGGGGCAACTTATAGTTAACAGTCTACAGCTAACAGTAAATACGAGCAAAAGTGGCGCCTACGGCGCCACTTTTGCTAATTTAATTTAAATCAAAATAAATTTCCCCTCCGCTTGTTTCTGCTTTATATTTTCCTGCCCCCTCTTTTATTTCACTAATTTTACAAGTATTCATTAATACTTCTTTAAACTTTAGAGGAACAGAATAATTAGTCAAAAGAATAATAAAATCTTTTGGAGTTAAACCTTTTTCCTTACGAGCATCCTGAACGGCACGCATTAGATTTCTAACATCACCCTCTATTTTTAATTCCTCAGTAATATTAGTATCCAATAAACAAGCATCTGTAGCAGAATTATCAAAGGCAATTTCCTTAACATTAAGTTCATCTAAAATGATTTTATGATATTCACTTTTTATCTGCTCTTTTAAGGTAATCTTTTGAAGTGGCTGACGAACAGCGATTTTTGATGCAGTACGAAGAGAAAGAGCGACAGTTACTATGTCTCTAACATTTTTCATTTCTTTAATAACCTCTTCATCAACTAATCCACCTTTTGGCCAGCTTTCAAGATGGACAGATTCTTTCTCTCCATTTAAAGCCTTATAAACCATTTCAGCGGTAAACGGCATAACTGGTGCCATAACTTTAGACAAAGTTACAAGTACATAGGTTAATGTCTCATAAGCACGCATTTGGTCTTCTGCTCCAGTGTCTCCTTTCAACCGATCGCGTGATCTACGTGTATACCAAACAGAAATGTCATCAATAACATCTCCAATACCACGTGTCGCTTCATCCAATTTATATGATTCATAACCTTTTGTTGCATCACGAACCAATTCATGCACACGTGACATCATCCAAATATCCAAAACATCATTTGAACTATTTTTTGCTTCAACTTTTTCAGGTTTATTCATTTCATATAATGAAACAACGTTTAGTAGTCGAGAAACAAGTTTCTTATAAACATCAGAAACAACATCATCTCCAAATAGTAAATCCTCTCCCTTAACAACAGAACTAGATAATAATGCATAACGCATTGAATCTGCTCCGTATTTTTCTACAAGAATCATTGGATCTGTATAATTCTTCTCACTCTTAGAGAGTTTTTCTCCAGTGTCTGCCAAAATAAGTCCATTTACTGCTACATGTTTATAAGGAGCTTTATCAAATAACCCAACTCCTAAATTTATAAGTGAATAAAACCATCCACGAGTTTGGTCTAATCCTTCCGCGATAAAGTCTGCTGGATAATTTTTATCAAAAACTTCTTTATTCTCAAATGGATAATGGAGTTGTGCAAACGGCATTGAACCTGATTCAAACCAACAATCAAAAACATCACCTATTCTTTTATAAGTTTTACCATTATTCTCTAATTCTATTTCATCAATATATGGACGGTGAAGATTTACTGCACCTGTTTCGTCACGTGGAATAATTTTATAATTTACTTTTCTTATTTCTGCATTGTTTAAATATAAATTACCAGATTTAATTTGATCACCATTAATGACTTGCTCTTCTGTAATAATCTCAGCTCCGGCAAGCATCATACGTGCAGGCCCACCATGAGTTACAAATAAAATATTTTTATTTGTATATTCCTTCTCACAATCCATTATAAGATTCATAACACGATTCATTATTTCTTGATGTGATTCACCTCCTTCGATCTTATAATCAAATCTTAAATAATCTTTACCCACTTCTCTTTCTAAAGCAGAGACATCTTTCCCATCATATATACCATCACTACTTTCTCTTAATCTGTCTTCAACAATAATTTCCTTTTCACCCTTAACAATTTCTGCTGTTTCTTTAGCTCGAAGTACTGATGAAGAAAATATCAAATCTATATTTAAATCTTTGATAAAATCTCTTTGGCCCACTACTTGAGTTATACCTTTTTCTGTTAAGTGATTATTTTCATCTGACCCAACATCAATGACGTTATTTATGTTAGAAAAAGATTCCCCGTGACGCATTACATAATAAGCATTTTTTGGCTTTTGTTTATTTTTCTCTGCTAATTCTTTCAAAGAACCAATAATTAAAATCTCTCCATTCTCATCTTTCCAAACAGGAAGTGGTGCACCCCAATAACGTGTACGGGACACTGCCCACTCACGAGCCCCTTCTAACCATTTACCAAATCTGCCGTCACGAATATGCTCTGGTACCCAAACAATTTTTTTATTTTCTTCAATTAACCTGTCCTTCATTTTTGGAACATCAACAAACCAACTCGATGTCGCATAGTTAAGTAGCGGAGTTTTACATCTCCAACAAAGTGGATATGAGTGAATTATTTTATGTTTTTCAAAAAGCTTTCCATTGTGAGCTAGCCATTTTATGATTTCAATATCAGCAGACTGTGTGTCATCTTTTACTTTTACTTTCATGCCAGCAAAATCCGTCACATCCGGTATAAAAGTCCCGTCCATTTTCACATGTTTAATTACAGGGAAATTATTTGCTTTCGCTAATTCCATATCTTCAGCACCAAAGGCTGGTGCTTCATGGGCAATACCGGTACCAGTGTCTAATGTTATAAAGTCTGCATGCCAAATCTTCCAAATATTTTGTTTATTTTCAATTTCTTTATCTATAAAATATGGGAAAACTGGTTTGTATGACTGACCAATTAATTTTGACCCCGTGAAAGTTTCCAAAACTTCGAATTTCATTTCCTTCAATATTTCTCCAGTTCTTTCTTCTGCAAGAATATATTTTCCTTCCATTCCTTCAATTGAAACTTTCACATAATTAGCATCTTGTTTAAGAGCAAGTGCAACATTTCCTGGTAATGTCCAAGGTGTTGTAGTCCAAGCAAGAACAAAAGTATTAGCTTCATTTACTAATTCAAATTTAGCCGTAACAGAAAGATCTGTAACATCATGATATTCAAGTCCAACTTCTGATTGAGCAAGAGGAGTCTCACAACGAGGACAAATGTGCATCATTTTATTTCCTTCATAGGCCAAGCCTTTTTCATACAAAGTTTTCCAAGCCCACCAAATACTTTCTGTGTATGTTGCGTCCATCGTTTTATACGGTCTATCCATATCAGCCCATCTACCAAGTCTTGGAATTACTTTTCTCCATTCTTCTTCATATTGAAGAACACTATCATTTGCATCTTTATTAAACTTACCAATACCAAAATCTTCAATATCTTTTTTACTTTTTAGTCCAAGTTTTTTCTCAATTAAATTCTCAATTGGAAGGCCGTGACAGTCCCAACCCCAAACACGGCGAACACTTTTACCGTTCATTGTTTGATAACGTGGAACAGCATCTTTAATTGTCCCCGCCAAAATATGTCCATAGTGTGGAAGACCAGTCGCAAATGGTGGACCATCGTAAAAAGAGAAATCCCCTTTTGCTTTTTCACTTGCAGGAGTTTCCATTGATTTCTCAAAGATTTTATTTTCAAGCCAGAAATTTAAAACCTCTTCTTCTTTTTCTGATATTGTTTTTGGTGTTGGGTTGTTGTTCATATCTATTGACTAATGTTTACCTATAGTCTATAATTAATGTATAAATTGCCGATGGCACTCGAGAGCCGCCCCACAAGGGCGGTTTCGATTTTTATTCCTCTAATAAAAGGATTTCTTTCAATTTCTTTTTTACTTCCTCAAAATCTTTTTCCCCCATCTTTTTTATTCTTCTCTGTATTCTTTTACTACTAAAAACACGTATCTGAGATAACATTGCATAGCCTTGTTCAAAATCATTAAGATCATACCTATGATAAAACTTACTATTTTCTTCTGAAATTATTTTCTTTGTTGTAAAAGGAATACCAACAAAAAATGAGGCGTTCCATTTTTTAAGAATAAGAACAGGTCTTTCAAAAAGCTCATTCTTTCCATCTTCTTCAAAACCAACATTTTTCCCCAAAGAAGTCCACCAAATATCTCTGGTACGAAAAACTGCCGATTCTTTAGAAGAAGAATTTAAATCTTTTTTTAATGAGTTCCAAATATCAAAAGAATCTTTTTGTGTATTTTGTAATTTTTTTTCTTGCATATTTATTAAATTAAAAAATCGCCATTGAAAAGCAACTTTTAACAGATGCTTTTCAAGGACGATTTTTAAAGTCGTGGTACCACCTTGATTCAGGACATTTCTATCCTCTCATTAAATGGGTTCTAATTTCCTTGCGGATTTCTTCCCGTGCTCTGGGGTGATTAGTCCCGTCGATGCTATGTCTTTATACTACAACAAAATTCAATTAGAGTAAATATAAAGAGATTTACATTCTCTCTGGGGCTTTGATTCCTAGTGTGTGCAAACCATGAGCTAAAATCTTTTGTGTCGCGGTTGCGAGCATTACATAATAAGCACTCTTTTCTTTATTATTAACATCAACGATTTGTGTACGTCCATACATAGCATTAAAAGCTCTTGTTAATGAAAGTAAATATTGAACAATGTGATGCGGGCCTAAATCTTTATAAGATTTTTCGAGTGTCTGTCTATATCCAATTAAAACTTGTTCTAATTCTCTTTCGGGATTTTCTACAACATAAGATTCTGTCGTTATATCTACTTCTTTTGCTTTCTCTAAAAGAGTACAAATTCTCGCGTGAGTATATTGTAAATATGGGCCTGAATCCCCTTCAAAAGAAATTGATTTATCAAAATCAAAAACAATATCTCCCCCTGGGGCTTGTTTTAATATAGAAAACTTAATCGCACCCACTGCAATATCATTTAATAATTTATCGCTATCAGAAAATGCCACGACCTTGTCAGCTAATTTTTCTTTTAGCTTCTCAGTAATCATATCCAATAAATCCTCCGCTCCAATTACATTTCCAGTTCTAGACGCCATTTTGCCTGTAGGAAGTCTCATCATTCCATGACCAATATGCACAAGTCTATCAACTAATTCTGGATGAATCTTTTCTGTAACTTTATTTATAACCTTAAAATATTCATTTTGTTCATTTGCCGTAATAACAACATAAAAAGAGGCTTCTGGTAAACTATCTAATTTTTTTTCATAATTTCCTAACTCTTTTGCTTCATATGTTGGAAGTCCTTGAGCTGTTAAAAATACTCTCGTGTGTAATCCATCTTGCTCTCCTTTATAAACAACTGCACCGTCTGACTCTTTAAAGATTTTCCCCATATTTGCTTTCACAATTTCTGCCCCTGGTTCAGCAACTTCAGATTCAAAAATAGTTTTATCAAAAGTAGTACCTAACTTTTCATAAAGCTGATCAAAATACTCTAGTGATAAAGCTCGCCCTTCGGCATAAACTTCCATAACTTTTGCATCAGACCCATCATAAATTGCTTTATTAACCTCCCCTATTTCTATCTTTGATTTTTCATTACTTTCAAATTCTCCATTTGCAAAAGCGTAACACATTCCTAAAAATGAAACTTTATCTTTTAATTCTGCATCAGCTTTTGGCTTTTCATTTTCTTTTTGCATCACACCCCAGACACCCATAGCAACATTTCTACCAATATCCGATGGATAACAAACACGCATCACTTCATAACCACTCGCTTCATATAATCTTGCTGTTGCCTCACCTATAGCATTTGCCATCAAGTGACCAATATGAAAAACTTTAAAACAATTTGGGTCAGTATATTCCACCATTACTTTTCCTTTATTTTCAGAAATTACAACGGCACCTTCTGCAAGTTCTTCAACTTCATCTGTTCTTACATCATCTTTTAAAAAGAAATTTATAAACCCAGGGCCAGCGACTTCTATTTTCTCTACAATGTCCGCGAGTTCCTCTTGTAAAACAGAAACCAGCTCCTCAGCTGCAACTTTTGGAGAAACACCTTTTTCTTTACCAAGAATGAAAGCAATATTAGTTGCAAAATCACCGTGAAGTGCGTCTTCTGGTTGAGATAAAGAAAATGTAGCACCATCACTTACCTTACTTTTAAGAACCTCAAATATATCTTTGTAGGAATTCATATCTCTATACTATCGCATTTTTCTAGAAAAACGAACTTATCAAATACCCACTTTTGTGTTATTGTTGTCCATACAAGTATGCTAAATAAAAGTCTCACAATATTAAATGGAACTGAGGTTGCAAAAGAACACGAACTTGCACTTTCAACTAAGATTTCAACACTTTCTACCAAACCACATTTGGTGATTATTCAGGTTGGGAATAATCCTGCCTCAGCTAAATATATTGAATACAAAAAACGTTTTGCTTTGCGTGTTGGAGCTATCGTGACTCATACACAATATGAAGATAATATTACAGAAGACGAATTAGTTAAAAATATAAATACATACAGTAATGACCCGTCAGTAAATGGAATAATTGTTCAACTTCCCCTTCCTAAAAATATTAGACCGTGGATCATATTAGAGGCTATAGACCCGAAGAAAGATGTTGATGGTCTTACATCTTTTAACCTTCGTCACGTTTATGAAAATAATGAAATACTTTTACCGGCAACAACAAAAGGTATTTTTACTTTACTTTCACACTACAATATTTCACTTGATGGCAAAAATGTGGTGGTGGTTGGTAGATCATCTCTTGTTGGAAAACCAACAGCGCTCGCTTCAATAAACAGAAATGCAACCGTAACTATTTGTCATAGTCATACAAAAGATTTAGCTTCTATTACAAGGACTGCAGATATTTTAATTGTCGCTGTTGGTTCCCCTGATTTAATTAAAGAAGAATGCATAAAAGAAGATGCTGTTATAATTGATGTTGGAATAAGTGTTGGGGATGACAATAAAGTAACAGGTGATGTGATGGCATCTTCGATATCAGAAAAAGCAGACGCATTAAGTCCTGTTCCTGGTGGGGTCGGACCGATGACTATCGTTTCTTTATTTGAGAATTTATTGCAAGCGTTTGAAATGCAAGGATAGTTTCAAGTTTCCAGTTTTTAGTTTCAAGAAAATACAATGGCGGCCACTTCGTGGCCGCCATTGTATTTGAATTACTTTATGAACTTTTAACTTGGACTACTGGCCCGTGCTTCCAAACCCACCTTCCCCTCTTACTGTAGAAGATAAGTCTGCAACTTCCTCAATATCTACTAATTCAACTTTTTGAATTAACATTTGTGCAATTTTTTGCCCATGTTCAAAAACAATATCTTCATTATTCAAATTATGAACAATAACTTTTACCTCTCCACGATATTCTGAATCAACTACACCACCTAAAGTTTTTAAACCTTTAGCACCAACTGATGATTTATCCCAAATCAATCCTACAAAACCCTCCGGTATTTCCATAGAAATACCAGTAGAGACAGCTATGGTAGTGTGTGCAGTTATTACTTGTCTACCGTTTACATATAAATCCATTCCAGCGTCATAGCTATGAGCTCTTGTTGGTAAAACTGCTTCATTATTTATTTTTTTGACAGATAATTTCATAATTAATTAATTGCATTATATATTTCTTCATTAATAGCTTCACGGCTCAACATCACCCCCTGTTCTGAACAATGAATAGTTTTCCAACCATATTTTTGTGCTACATAAATATATGCCTCAGACGCCTTTTTTAAATGATTAATATCTTCTTCGTGAATATCCATCTTTTTACCTTGAGTATAGCTACGATTATTTTTATGATTTACCATTTGCTGACCGAGTTCTGGAGGAACATAAAGGAAAATAGTTTGATCAGGAATTGGTATTCCAAAAGTTTTATATTCAAGATTATTAAGCCACTCTAAATATTTATCTCGCTCCTCTAAATCATCAATTTTCCCAGCTTGGTGTCCCATGTTTGCGGAAACATATCTATTTGCTATCACATATATTCCTTCATCTAACCATTTTTTTATTTCGAAAGATTTATCATATCTATCAAGTGCATAAAACATTGAAGCTCTGTATGGGCCAACGTCTTCTGCTGTACCATATTCACCACGTAAATATTTTGCTACGAAATAGCTCGATGGATTTTCATATTGTGGAAAATCAACCATTTGAACAGGAACACCGTCTGCTTTTAAACGCTTAACCAAAAGGTGCACTTGTGTGCCTTTTCCAGAACCATCTGTTCCTTCGATAACAATAAACTTTCCTTTCATAATTATTTACGAAGAATCGCGTCCATCTTATTTGCAATCTCTACGAAATCTTTCTCTCTTGCTCCACGGGTAGTCTCTGCTGCAGTTCCTAGACGAATACCAGACGGATCCATTACACCACGTGGATCCTGTGGAATCGTATTCATGTTCACAATGATTCCAGCTTTTTCTAATTTATCACTTGCCTCTTTTCCAGATAAACCCTTTCCCCCTGCCCATGTGTCTACGAGTAGTAAATGTGAATCCGTACCTCCAGTAATTACACGCCAACCTTTTTTCTCAAGTGCTACAGCAAAGGCTTGTGCATTTTTTATAACTTGCTTTGCATACTTTTTAAATGCTGGAGTAGAAGCCTCTTTTAAAGCAACTGCAACTGCTGCAATTTGATTATTATGTGGTCCACCTTGGAGACCTGGAATAATTGTCTTATCAATTTTCTTATCCATTTCGCGTTTATCTTTTTTAACAAAAATCATAGCAGATCTTGGACCACGAAGTGTCTTGTGAACTGTAGTGGTCACAATATCTGCATATTGAAATGGCGTTGGATATGCTTCCCCTGCTACCAATCCTGCAAAGTGTGACATGTCCACCATAAGTAGGCTCCCTGACTTTTTTGCAATACCTGCAAATTTTTTAAAATCCACCACTCTTCCATATGCAGTAAATCCAGCGACAATAATATCTGGCTTCTCATCCATAGCAATTTTTTCAATTTCTTTATAGTTGAGCATTTCTGTTTTTGGATCAACTTCATATGGAACTTGCTTCCAAATTTTACCAGTCATAGAAACTGGCTGTCCGTGGGTCAAATGTCCCCCACTTGAGAGCTTGAGGCCCATTATTTTGCCACCTAACGGCACAAAAGCCGCGTAGACAGCGAAATTCGCAGGAGAGCCAGAAAGTGGCTGTACATTCACATGCCACTTCTTAGTGTCCAATTTAAAGAGTGAAAGCGCACGTTCACGAGCCAAAGATTCTATCTGATCAATCACCACATTTCCTCCATAATATCTGCGTCCTGGATAACCTTCTGAATATTTATTCGTAAGAGACGAGCCGAGTGCGGTCAAAACATCATCTGACACATAGTTTTCAGATGCAATTAAATTAATAACTTTCTTCTGTCTTGCTTCCTCCGCTTTGATTAATTTTTCTACAATTTTGTCTTTCATGTGATGGATAATTTACTTTGGTTAATATCTTACTAGCGTAGCATGTTTTAAAGAGAATTTAAAAAGAGGCAAATTAGCTCTACAATATAATAATCAAGCTGTAAATACTGCTTTTAATCTCGAGCTTAAGGTATACTTTGCATATGAAAACATATCACGTAGATGACACATATCTTGATCTCATAGAACGCATAAAAAGTGAAGGCACACAAAAAGGAGACCGTACTGGCACTGGGACTTTGTCTATATTTGGACATCAAATGCGATTTGATTTATCAAAAGGCTTTCCCCTTTTAACAACAAAAAAACTTCCAATAAAATCTATTATTCACGAACTTTTGTGGTTTGTGCGTGGTGATAATAATTTAGGATATTTAGCAGAAAACAATGTGCACATTTGGGATGAGTGGCCATTCAAATCATATTTACAAAGAAATAATTTACCAATGCCGATAGTGAACAGCGACGACTGGAAAACACAGATGCAGGCCTTTGTTGAAAAGATAAAAACAGATATGGGATTTAGAAAAGAATACGGAAGTCTCGGCCCTATTTATGGTTATCAATGGCGAAACTGGCCAACACCAAATGGAGGATATATAGACCAATTAAAAAATGTCATTGAACAAATAAAAAAGAATCCAAATGATAGACGTATGATAGTGTCTGCTTGGAATGTCGCAGACATAGATGAAATGGCTAAAGCTGGTCTTCCACCTTGTCACTGTTTATTCCAATTCTACGTAGCAAACGGAAAACTTTCTTGTCAGCTTTATCAAAGAAGTTGTGATACATTTTTAGGTGTACCATTTAATATTGCATCCTACGCTCTTTTAACTATGATGATTGCTCAAGTGGCCGGACTTACTCCAGGAGAGTTTGTTTGGACAGGAGGAGACGTACATTTATACAATAATCATTTATCCCAAGCTGATGAACAATTAGCAAGAAGAAATGATTTACGTCCTATGCCTACAATGAAAATAAATCCTGCCATTACTGACATAACAGCTTTCACAATAAATGATTTTGAAATTGTTGATTATAATCCACATGATTCTATAAAAGCTCCAATTGCTGTATAAATATGTCCCTCTCTATTATTGCAGCAATATCAAAAAATAATGTGATTGGAAATGAAAATAAACTTCTTTGGAATATTCCACTTGATATGAAGTTTTTTAAAAATACAACAACTGGACACCCAATAATTATGGGTAGAAAAACTTTTCTTTCTATTGGTAGAGCACTTCCTAATAGGAGAAATATTGTTATCACTCGTGATGAGAATTTTTCATTTGAAAATGTAGAGGTTTTTCACTCTATCAATGAAATCGTTTCTCTTTTTAAAGATACAAATGAGGAAGCTTTTGTAATTGGTGGCGCGGATATTTATAAACAATTCCTCCCTATTGTAAATAAGTTATATATAACTCATGTTGATGAAGAATTTGTTGGAGACACAACTTTTGGAGATATTGATCAAAATATTTGGAAAAAAGAAACAGAAAATAAAATAGAAAAAAGTGAAGATAATCCTTATCAAATAAGATTTGTAACTTACGTTCGTTGAGAACCTAGTCGTTATATTTTGTACCATTCCAGAAAAGCCCTATTTCCCAGCATAAAAGTAATCTTCAAACTCGACGATATTCATATCGCCTCATTTTCCAGATTATTTTCTCCTGAAAAATATGATCTTTTTGTAATTGGTAAAATATAACGACTAGGTTCTAGACTTCAGGAATTTTAAACTGCTTTGCAAGCTTCGGACCAGTTTGAATTAAATAATTTGAATTTTTCTGATCATAATGAACCTCAGGAATTTCTGACATTCTTTCAAATTTAACTTTTCCGATTGGCTGACCATTAGAAACTATCACATCTTCAAATGTGCGGACTTCAAGCGTGATCGGTCTTCCTTTTCCATCACCATCTTTGCCACATCCCCATCCTGGATCAAAAAAGCCTGCATAGTGGGTACGAAATTCCCCTGTTCGAGAATCCATATCTACCATTTCACTTGCTAAGTATGGTGGAACTCTTAGAGCTTCTTTTGTTGAAAGAATATAAAAACTATCTTTTCGTAAAACTATACTATCTCCACTTTTTCTAATAGGAACAAACAATACCGAAGAATCTATGCTTCCATTAGGAGAACTCAAGTCAACAACTCTATTTGATCCACGGCATTCATAGCCAACGACGTCTTGTGATAAATCAAGTGTAAGCAAAATTGAACCATCTGAATCTTTCATTTTAAAACTTCCATATGAATATGGTTCACCTGTTAAACAATATACTAACGGTTTTTTTTGCCATTCGTTCTCTAAATCATACTCTTTGAATCTAGTATTTTTATTAAAAAATCTTACCTGACTAATTGCAAAACCAGGACTAAGCAAAACAGGATAAGAGCGAGGTACTACTATTGCCCACAAATCCCCCTTACTACCTTTTGGTAAAGTATCATATCTAGCTGTTTCATCTTTTACTATACGAACATGCAAGTCATGACGACCAGTGGAAGACTTTGGATTACAATATGCGTAAATGTCTTCTGGCAATTCAAAAGTTTCATTTAAACGAACAACATAAATAATGCCGTGCTCGAGTGGTTCCTGAATGGCGTGGCGAGTACCATGTAATTTTTTTATAAGAGAAGGAATAGTCTCCCCTGTTTTAGGTAAAAAAACCCCATCTATTCTATACCACTCACCTGAGACAGTGACATCAATGGAAGCTGGACTAATATTTTTCTCATCGATATTTTTGAAAAATCCTTTTTCAATAAATTCTCGTAATTTCTGTGATGGTAGTGCTCCATTTCCTGATTCATTCATATAACAATATTAGCAGAAATATGTAACTAAAACAAAAAACCACCCTAACGGGTGGTTTTTTGTGTTAATTAAATTAACTAACTTTTATTCCAATACTTCTAGCTGTTCCTTCTATGATCTTCATAGCTTGTTCAACTGTATGAGCTGTTAAGTCTTTTAACTTAATTTCTGCAATTTCACGAACTTTTTCTTTTGAAATTGTTCCAGCGCCGCCTTTTGAGTTACCTTTTGCAACATTAGCTGACTTCATAACCAAAGATGTAGCAGTTGGAGTCTTGATAACGAAATCATATGTACGATCTTCGTAAACATAGATTTTTACTGTCATTCTTCCTTGCTTTCCTTGAGTTGCAGCGTTAAATTTATTAACGAAATCCCCAATCTGAACACCAGCCTGTCCTAGGGCAGGACCAAGTGGAGGAGCAGGGGTTGCCTTTGCTGCCTCAATCTGAACTTTCACGTATTTTGTAATTTTCTTTGCCATAATTTAAAGTCTGGTTATTCTAACACGTTTTTATCTTCATTTCAAGATTAGCGTTTTAGTCAGGTTATGTAATTTAACAATTGTTAATTAAGTAATAATTCGGAACTTGAGAAAAGAAGATTTCAAAAATTGCTTTAGATACAAGGCGTGGGGAGCTGGCGAGCGAAAACGTACTCAGGTGTACGGTGTAGCGAGCCAGCGGGACCCACAACGAAGTAGATGAAGTAATTTTTAGATCTTCTTTACCTGCAAAAAATCAAGTTCGACAGGAGTCTCGCGCCCAAACATATTCACCAACACCTTCAACTTCCCACGTGACTTATCTACCTCGCTAACCTTTCCTTCGAATTCCTTAAATGGACCATCGATAATAGAAACTAATTCCCCTACTTCTACCACTATCTCATGTTCGACTTCACCGGATTTCATTTTATTCAAAAGATAATCAATTTCTTTTTGTGAAAGTGGAACAGGTGTAGTACCAGCACCAACGAAGCCTGTAACGCGGGGTGTATTACGAACAACATACCAACTATTATCGTCCACAATCATATCTACTAGAATGTATCCAGGATAGACCTTTTCTTCAACTTCTACACGCTTAGTTCCTTTAACTTTAATTTTCTTTTCAATTGGAACAACTACATCAAAAATCTTATCTTCCATTTGAAGAGATTCAATGCGCTGTTTTAAATTACGCTGTACTGCGTTTTCGTAACCACTATATGTATGGATTGCATACCAATGACGCTCTCCGGTGAATTCTTGTTTAGCCATAGATTTAGATGTTAGTTTTTTCCGCCAGAGGCGGATCCGCCTCTGGCGGAAGTTAATAGAAATTCAGAATACTAGCGAGCGAGAAGCTTTGCTAATACTGTCTTGAAACCTAAGTCGACTCCTCCTAATACAAGAGCAACTACAATAGATATAACAACAACTAGTATTGTGTAATTTATTGTTTGTGAAGTTTTAGGAAAAGTAACTTGTTTAAGTTCTGCTTTTGTTTCCTTAAAATAAGTGAATAGATTCATAATGTTATTAGTTTGTTTTGGCTAATTTGAAGCCTTTATTCTAAAAAACACCCCCGCGGGCATTTGTTACTTTGTATATTACATTAACTAGTTATATAAGTCAAATTTTGCTGTGGGCCAAATAGCAAAATTTGACCCAGCAACACTGTGTGTAGCTGGATCATAGAAATAAGAAAACATAATCCTAATCATTCAAAATTTCTTTTTATTTTTATCTTTCATTTTAAAAAGCCGTGTCCTTTTCTTGCCACGCCGGCTGGCCGTGGCAAGCTAGAGAATTCGTTCTCACTCGCTACCACGCTCCGTGGCGGTTTTCAAAATGTAAAACTGGGGTTTGGTTTAAATACAAAAAGAAAACCCGCTCACATATGGAGACGCTTGCGGGTCTCCAATGGGGCGGGTTGGTGGCTACATTTGTCACTTCTTGGCGTTGCCGGCAGTCAGATTGCCGTTTGAGAACAAAGATTTGTTCTTGGCAATGGCCGCCGCCAGTATTTTGTTTTGCACCGGCTGGCCGATGTAAACATTACTGGCGTCATCCATGCCAGCGCAGTTACCGACGGCACCAATCGGCTTCAAGGACTAAGGTCAAAGGGTCTAAAAGACCTAAGTGAACTAATCCGAAGTTCTAACTTGCCAGAACGGCAGACGGGTAGGCAGCGTGCCACTTGCGGCCGAGCCAATGGCCGTACCAGGACCACCGGCCATCGCTCCAGTACAAGCACAGGATGTAACGGTCACCGCGCGAGTCCCGAAGGACATCACCATCGAAGGTGATCACACCCTTGACCTTCTTCCATTCCTCGGGAATCTTTTCTTTGTTGTTCCAGAGGTCGAGAAAATGGTCGGCGTTGAGCGGGGTGCTTGCGGTATCGACGAGAATTCGCGTACGCCGGGTTTCGCCGTCGACACTCGACTTGCCTTCCAGCCAGTCCGTCGACAGCTTCACCTTGCTGTAATAATCGAGAAGGCCGAGGGCAGCCGAACGCGGGTTGCGTGCTTCGGCAAACGACCAGCCTTCGCCGATGAAGGCGACGGGGTCGAAAGCAGAGGTGCGGTCAATATGGACAACCACCTTGGGCTGTTCGACACCTCCGTATTTTAGGAAAGCAGTAAACTGTGACCCTGCGGCGCGAGGATTGTCGATAAAGCTTTGCAAACTGGTGCTACTTATAGCCCCCCAATCCGCATTATTCATCAAAATGGCGATTGCGTTGAGAACCTGACCTTGTGAAGGCTTGTTCATTTGTATAACTCCTGAAATTTGGCTAACCACGCACAGAAGCGTAGCTTTACCATGCTAGAGGGCTCAAACGAAAGTTTGTTTACCATAGCTTCAAACCTTTTTCTCAAAGTTTGAGAAGGAATTAAAGCTTGAAGCTATGGTAAACATCAAAAACTGTAAAAGAACGATTATCTGATACAGAATAGCACATTTTGGACTAAAAGTCAATATAAATCACCAAAATTCCTTATTTTACAAGGCAAAAACGGCACCGAAGGTGCCGTTTTTGTGTATTTTCTGCTATCTGTCTTCTGGTCTCTGTATTATCTTCTAACCCCTAACTTCTAACACTTCGTACTGTTGTGCTCAGTATCTTCCTCGCTCTCGCTCGTCGAACTAGTTCACGCTGTATGTAACAGAAACATGTGCCTTGATTACACTTTCCCCTGTTGGAACAGAAACTGAATCCATTGCCTGACTTTTCATTGAAGCACCCATTCCATAGGCAACTGGATAATATCCACCATTATCTTCGGAGTATTGAGTAATAGACCCGAGTGATACACCGAGCGCGTCTGCTGTAGCTTTTGCTTTGGAGCGAGCGTCAGCAATTGCTTTTGCCTTTGCATCAGCGTTTGCTTTATTAATATCATCAACTGTAAATTCTGGGCCACTTATTTCTGTAATATTAATTGCACCTAATGCGCCTAACACATCTCCTGCTTTTTCAATTTTTCTAACTTTAACTTGTACTGATTCACTTATTTCATAACCAGTTATGGTTGTTTTACCAACTGGACAATATCCATTTGTACAATAAGTTGCCTGTGACTCATATTTTGGATTTACTGTATAAGAAACTGTCTTTGTATCTTTTTTATCAATCCCTAATGCAGAAAGTGAAGAAAGTGCCTTTACCATTTTTGCTTCAGCTAACTTTTGAGCCTCAGGTACTGTCTTGGCACTTTCACGTATTGTGAAATTAACAGTTGCAATATCCGGTGCGGCTGTTATTTCTCCAACACCTGAAACTGTAATAGATGCAGAGTTAGATCCTCCGCGACTCATAGTCTTCCACTCAGATAAGCTCATAACGATTGCGAGTAATGCAATTGTAATAAGAGCAACCCCACCACTAATAAAAGTAAACTTTTTAAAATCGTAATTATTTTCCATAGAAACTTAGTTTAACACGTGGGGCAGCGTTTAGCGTACAGCCTGTAGCGTTTAGTAAACACAAGAAATAGTGCCGTAGGCACTGCTTTTGTATTTTCTGTAAACTGTTGACAGTAAGCTGTTAGCTATTTAAAGCCTACCATTAAGGTACATATATATAACAAGAAGAACTATTATAAGTAGAAACATTCCTATAGAAACAATAATACCTTCATCTTCTGTTGTTACAGGAACCTTTTCTAAGTCCACCTCCACGATCTTAAACATTTTCTGCTTATTGATCTTTTCTTTTTCTTCTTTTATTTTTTTAGTTGATTTGTTTACAACAACTTCCCCTTCAGTATCTTCCTCTTTTTCATTTCCATAAAAAATATCCTTATACCTTGAAAATGACCACACATTTGGGGAAGAATCAAATGGTTTAAGTGGCAAATCATCTGGCAGAGTAGCTTTAAATTTTACTTTCTTATTAAGTAAATTAGCTGCCAAAGAAGCAACCAAAGATTCCTTTGGTTTTTCTTTTATTTGATCTTCACCTTTATTCTTATCACTCAGCAAAAGACTCGGTAATTCTAGAAAAGAAATATTATCTTGGTGCGGTAAACTTGGAGTTTCTTGATTAGATTTAAATAAAGCTATAGCTTCTTTTATAGAAACATCATCCCAACCACCAGCACCAAGCAATGTGGATATAAGCCCCTCATTTAATTTAGGATGTCTTTCTTTTAATTGATCTAGGGTTGATTGTATCTCATTAATCTTCATCCTACTTTTTAGCAGCTGGTTTTGAAGTTGCTTGTGTAGCTTGTGCCTCTAATGTGTCTATTGATTTAAGAAAAGCTTCTAGATCAGCATTACCTGGATTACGTCTTAATAGTTCCTGACCGATTTGCTTTGCAGCGCCTGGTTGTCCACCATCTCTTAGAGTTAATGCTAGGAAATAAGCAACGTTTGCATTATTTGGATCTTTTTCAAGAGCTGTATTCAAGTTAGTGTAAGCGTTCTGATAATCCTTCTTTCCATAGTATAGAAGTCCTGCTTGTGTATAAACCAATGGATCTCCTGGTGCATTCTTAACAGCTTCAACTGCATACTTTAGAGCTTCTTCTCCTTTACTTTCTGAAGATTCTAGTTGACTCATCAAGTACAGTGCGTCAGCAAAATTTTGCTTCTTCTTTAGAGCTTCTGTTAGTTGAGTTCTAACACCCTCCTTAGTGCCCGCAGATGCCTCAAGACGAGCTAATATTACGTATAAGTAAGGATTCTCCGGATATAACTTTATAGCCTCCTCATATGACTTTTTAGCTGTTTTATATGCATTTTCTTTATCAAACATAACAGCTAATTCATAAGCACGTCCTAGAGAAACATAGTTTTGATAATTGTCGGGATTTGCTTTTACAGCTGACTTACCTGCATCAACCGCTTTTTGAGCATTTTCCAAATATGTTTTCTTCATTGCCTCTTGGTCTTTGTTTTCCTGTGCAACAAAAGCTCTTTCCTCACTAATAATATACTCTAAATGCCATCTGTAGAATCCATCATATGGATAAATACTTGTGGCCTGCGCAACTAAATTATCAATATTAGCAGTCTTATCTTTTGCAGATACGGCATTTGCAGCTTTATTAAAATACATACCAGCTCTTGACTTATTTATACTCATGTAAGAATACAGTACTAGAATTACAGCTAGAGGAACGAGAACGAATGCTGCTGCTTTATTTGGATGAAAAGCTGTTAATTTTGCCTTTGCAAGACCAAGTCCTGCTATAACCATCCAGGTAACAAGCATTGCGTAAGATAGTGGTATTATCCAAGCTACGATTGCAAAGTAAAGAAGAATTACACCAAGAATTTCAAGAATAGCTTTTTCCTCTGTATCATTTTCCTCGCGATAACTTCTGTATGTACTGTACAATGCAGCAAGACCAAGAAGGATGAATGCTAATACTCCAAATATACCAATAGTTGTGAAGAGTGTGGTAGTTGTTCCAAAACCTTGTTCAAAATCTGAACCAAAGTATTGTGATTCTACAACACTAAGTGGTCTATACAACTGCCAAGCACGAGAGTAGCCATTGGCCCCTATTCCAAACAATCCATCCTTAATAAGAACTTCCTTTCCAACAAGAAGAGAACTTGTTAAATTAGGACGAACCCCGTCATTAGCAGAAATCGCAATAGCCCAAGCTAAGATAACAACTGCGGCAAAAGCTAGAGAGATTTTATAAGCCATAGACAGCTTTGTTCTTTTAACATAGAAAAGCATGGCTATTACAAAGATTCCGATATAGGCAGCTAAAGATGCTGGACTGGTGAAGCCACTGAAAAGATTTGCGAGGAAATTCATAATCTGCCCTGTGAAAAGCATCAAAAATATAAACACAACAGATGCTGTACCTAATATTCCAACCAAAAGCATCTTTAATCTATGTCTAAGTGCTTCTGGTAATGCACGTACAAGATACATAACTGCAACTAGAGATAGAAGCGATACAGCATTGTAAGTATTTAAATATTCTCCGAAAAGAGAAAACATTGGATTACGAGCAAAAACAACAGAGCCCACTACTGAAAGTGTAAATAGGCCATAGGCTAGAAATTCTAACTTAGATATTGTATGCCATGTTCTAGTAATTAAAGCTGAAATAATATAAGAAACAAGCGCTATACTTATTGCTATCGTCATAGTCATTTGATATGAAACTTCTGGCGAAAAACTTGTTTTTGGGATAAAAAACAAAGGTGAGCCAACAACAATAAAAGCTGTTACATAACAGTAAACTTTTGAGAAAAAGGATGCTAATGATTTCATAAAATAAATAAAGTAAACATTAATAATTTATATCCTTTATTATATAACTTTTTGCAAGTAAAAGGGTGTGGACAGTAAATACAAACAAATGATAGAAAAACAAGCTATACTTAAAAGATGAATGAATCTTCTTACGATCAAACAATACAAGAAAGTAATGAGGAGCTAGCAGAAGAAACTCTGACTGTTTTACCTGAAAATAATGCTTATTTTAAGTTACGCCGGGTGGCTCTTATATCAACCGTTATTCTTGTTATTGTTATAATAATAATACTTTTATATTTAAATGGTAAAAGTCTTTACGAACATGGACTTTAATAGATCCCAAGTCCCCTCACTGTATACAGATTTAGCTAGAACTTTAAGTGGGGAAATAGATGCTTCATACCATACACTAGAACAACATAGTCAAGACTTTTCTCCTTGTAAGATATTTCCACACATAGTAGCTTACCCTAAAACAGTGGAGGATATTAAAAAAATAATAGCTTGTGCTGATGAATTTAAAATTCCAGTTTCTGTAAAAGGACATGGCAAAAATGGAAGCGGTGCTGCCTTAGTTGAAGGAATAGTGATTGACATGACAAAATATTTTAATAACATTAAACATTTAGACATGCTGGGAAATATTATAAATGTTGACCCTGGAATTGATTGTAAAAAAATAAGAGAACATTTATCTGGTTGGGGATTAGAGATACCCTTTTTAACAGAACAGAATGACGAAGATACAATTGGTGGTGTTGTTTCCACAAAAAATGTTAGCCCTTCCTCTTTTGAGCACGGAGGAATTGGTGCCTGGGTTACTGGTTTGTCTATTATTCTTTCAAATGGCGAACAGCATATTATCGAAGATGGCATAACCCCAAGTGGGAAATTACTTTCTGTATACCAATCACTATTTCCATTATTATCCAAGGAAACACACATAATTCGTGGCGGTAAACCAGTTTGTCCTGAAGATAATTCAGGTTATAACATATGGGGGCAAAGTATTGGTCCAAGACAACTTATAAATCATATAATTGGCTCTCAGGGAACTCTTGCAATAATAACAGGTATTAAATTAAGAATTGTTCCTAAACCAACATTTAAAAGAACAACACTAATAAGAATCCACGAATACTGGAATTTACCTGATTGTGTTTTAGTTTGCAAAGCAAATGGAGTAGATAATCTTTTTATGTACGATTTATTACTTGAAAACCTTTCTAAGTCTTATGATAGTCACGATAAGGAAATAGTTTCGTCTGACGTACCTCATGTTTTAACAGTGGTTGCAAATCAATCTGGAAATAATGAGAAAGATTTACAAGACAAACAAAAAAGACTGATAAAATCTTTAAATTTACCTGAGGAAAACATTGATTGCATAAGTGGCAGTAATCATCTTTATAATTTTACTAAATATGATCATATAAAAAAATTATTAGATAGTTATAGTGGTCAAACTTTTGTTCCTTGTGTTACGGGTGGTGGGATAATTGTACCAATTGACGACTTACCAGAAACTTTGTTTGACATTGAAAAATACCACAATAGGAATCATTTAATTTTTAACATTACAGGGAATGTTGGTAGTGGCCATATTTCTGTCATTACTTTTATTCCAAATGATATACACACATTTGCAAACAAAGTGATAGAAGTATTTGAATCTTGTTTTTCTATAGCAAAAAAATATAAAGGTAGTGGCAGTTCAATGAGTGGAGACGGTATTATTGGAACAAATTTTCTTCCCCTATTTTATTCACCAAGAATTTTAGAAATATTTTCTAAAATAAAAAATATATGGGATCCAAATAATATTCTTAACACAGGAAAAAAAGGGACTATCGACACATCCTATACAAGACAACGAATATTACCACCTAAAGTTATAAATTAACGACGAACTACTAGATGTTTTATCTGCTCCAAAGGATCATAACTCTCTCGCACTACTTCTCTTGCCCATACACGAAACTCTTTTCCCCATTCCCCTTTTACACGGAAACCAACAGCAATTACAACGTCTGTATTATAAACATATGTCTTACGTGCCACTTCTTTCTTCCCTTCTTTTTGTGTAACCATTAAAGCTCTTTCAGTTAAAGCTTTTGTTAATTCCTTTTCACGATACATTTTCTTCAAATGATCATTTATGGTCGGGACACTTCGTCCATAAATTCTTGCAATTCTTTTTTGAGTACTCCAAACTTCTTTATCAATAATAAATACCCCTTCTTTTACAAGTTTAGGCTGATCTTGAGTGTGAACATGTGGTAGATTAAGATTATTTTTCATATTTACATTGTATCACGCTAATTTTTTTCTTTTTAAATTATTTCTTTACTAAAAGCGCTGCTTTTATAAACTCTGTAAACAAAGGATGTGGGTCAAGTGGTCTAGCTAATAATTCTGGATGGAATTGTGTACCCAAGAAAAATGGGTGAACTGTTCTTGGAAGCTCAGCTATTTCCATAAGATTTTCATCTGGGGAAGTTCCTGAGAAAATAAGTCCTGCTTTTTTTAAATCTTCTATATATTTATTATTAACCTCAAATCGATGACGATGACGCTCACTAATAATATATTTTCCAGAAACTATCTTACCTTTACCTGATTTTTCATATGCCTTACTTGCTACTGTTCCTGCTTTTAAAACACAAGGATAAGAACCCAATCTCATTGAGCCACCATAATTACCATCTTTTATATTTTTCTTTTGAGATTCCATAATATCTATAACTGGATATTTTGTTTCTTTATTTATTTCTGTTGTGTTGGCCCCGGTTAAGTGCGCCATATTTCTAGCATATTCTACAACCATTAACTGCATACCATAGCAAAGTCCAAAATATGGCACTTTATTCTCACGAGCATATTTAATAACACGCATTTTACCTTCTACTCCGGTTTCTCCAAATCCACCAGGAACTATAATTCCACTAACATTAGAAAATTGTTCCTTACAATAGCTTTCAGATTTTTTAATATCACCTTCAAAGTTCTTTGAACTCATCCAAATAATTTTTGGTTTTGCACCCTGAGCAAAAGCTGAGAATTTTATTGCTTCAATAACAGAAACATAAGCATCAGATAAAACAAAATCACCTGTATCAAAATATTTTCCAACAATTGCAATAGTAACCTCTTTCTTAGTATTTTTAACTTTACGGACAAAGGCTGACCATTCACTTAAATCCATTTTACGTGATTTCATGTGCAACATTTTTTCCAACATTTCACTCAACTTATCTTTTTCAAAATTTTCTGGAACATCATAAATACTTTCAATGTCTGGTGCAGAAATAATACGAGACGCTGGTACATTACAAGAAATCGCAATCTTTTCTTTTCTGCGATCATCTAACGGAAATTCACTACGAGCAATAATAAAATCAGCATTTAGCCCATAAGAATTAAGCTGTCTAACGGCGTTTTGTGTTGGCTTTGATTTCATTTCACCTAATGTCCCAGGAATAGGAAGGAAGGAAACCATGATCACAGCAACATCTTCTGGATTTTCTAATTTAAGAACACGTGCTGCTTCAATGAACATAATATTCTGATAATCCCCTATTGTTCCACCGATCTCTATTATTGAAATATCTGATTTACTTTTTTTTGCACTCTCAATTATGCGTGAAGTTATTTCTTCACGAATGTGTGGTACCGCTTCAACACATTTTCCTTTATAACCAAGTTCACGTTCACGTTTAATAACAGAACTATAAACCATACCTGAAGTCATATAATCTAATTCACTAGCGTCACGATTAAGGAAGCGTTCATAATTCCCCATATCTTGATCAGTTTCCAATCCACTATTTAAAACAAAAACTTCCCCATGCTCAGTTGGGTTCATTGTTCCTGCGTCCACATTCAAATATGGATCTGCTTTTATTATATTTACACTGTAACCTTTGGCTTGAAAAATGGTCCCAATAGATGAGGTGGTAATTCCTTTACCAACTCCTGACATAACGCCCCCAACAACAAAGATATATTTGTGGCGCTTCATGTTTAAATATGGCTGTATTATAGCACAAATACTAAATTAGAAATTATTAACCATTTACCGGGTTTACAGCTTCTCCTTTTTCGAAAAAAGATATCACGTTTTGTGCTACCATTTTTGCCATTTCAGCACGAACACTTGCGCGTGACGAGGCAATGTGTGGAGTAAGAACAACGTCTGGAATATCTTCTAAACCTTCTGTAATTGCTGGTTCAAACTCAAAAACATCAAGCCCTGCACCTTTTATAATTCCATTTTTAAGAGCTTCTACTAATGCAACCTCATCAATAACCGGACCACGAGAAGTATTTATCAAAAATGCTTCTTTTTTCATCAAACCTAAAGATTCCTTATTTATTAAATGCTTAGTTGTTGGAAGTAACGGAACATGTAGTGATACTATGTCGCTTGTTTTAAGTAAAGTCTCCTTATCAGTAAATGTAGCCTTTAAATTTTCTTTAAAAAATTCATTCTCTTTAATATCAGAATAAACAATTGGACAGTTAAAACCAAAATGCAGAATAGATGCAACCTCTTGACCAATTGCTCCACCTCCTAAAATTCCAATTGTCTTTCCTGATAAATCAACCCCATTTAAAAGTGTTGGCGACCAACCTGTAAATTTACCAGACCTAATATATTCATCCCCCTCAGTTGCTCTTGTTGTCAATGAAAGAATAAGGGCAACCGCATGCTCAGCCACAGCGCGAGACGAACAACCTGGAGTGTTCGTTATAATAATCCCACACTCTTTTGCATCTTCTAAATTAATATTATTAAAACCAACCGCATAATTAGCAACTATTTTTATAGAAGGACATGCATCGAAAATATCTTTATCAATATGGTCAGTCAAAAAAGATACTAGGGCATCATAAGGTTTTTGTGAAAGAGTTTTTATTAAATCATCTTTAAATGGTGCGTCTTCTGTAATACCAACATCTACTGTATAACCATTATCTTTTAATATTTGAATTCCTTCATCTCCAATACTTCGTGTGATATAAATTAATTTTGACATATTTTTTATTATTACAGGACCTTATGAGCCTCTGCGTTTCTAATTATTTTATCTAATATCTCCACAGTCTCAACCGGATAATCACCTTCGGTAGTTTCCTCAGATAACATCACAGCACTCGCACCACCTGTTACAGCAAAAGCAACATCCGTTACTTCAGCTCTAGTTGGTCTATCTTTTTTTACCATTGAAAGCAACATTTCTGTTGCAACAATCACAAATTTATTTTTCTTGTTACAAGATGAAAGTATTTTTCTTTCAATAAAAGGTATTTCTTCTATTGGATAAGCTACACCTAAATCACCTCTAGCAATCATTATGGCATCTGATTCGTCTATTATAGATTCAATATTTTCTACAGCAATTTTACGTTCTATTTTTGCAATAACAGGAATACTTGCACCTAGAATGGATATATGTGAACGAAGATCTTTAATATCCTCTGCCGTACCAACATAAGACATTGCTATATAATCAACTTTCTTTGAAACACCAAAAATTAAATCATTTAAATCTTTTTCTGTAATAATCTCCACTGCCCCATCAGTAAAATGATGTCCATCTTTTTCTTGAGTACGGGGACCGGATAAATCTTGAATTATTTTAATTTTTTTACCAGTTATATCACTGACTTCTCTAATTAAAGAAATTATTTCACTCATTCCCTCATGTGTTCCCCATGAAAAATTTAATCTAACCATATCTATATATGGTGCCATTTGTAAAAGAATTTCTTTTTTATTTGTAGACGGGCCTATTGTTGCTATGATGTTTGTTTTTCTTTCCATACGATTCTGCGGAATCGTGTCGCGCAACCTTCCTTTAAGGCGCGACCGTATCCCAATTAATTTATTAATCTTTTTCTATATCGCACAATCTTTGATACTTCACTTCACGAACCAGAGGCCCGCGTGCTCCGGACTTTATACCGAAAGTTTTAAATGCCATTGTTATGTCAGCAATCATATCATCCATGGTTTCACCACTTCTGTGACTGACAATACATTTAATTCCATTTTTTTGTGCAAAAGTAATTGTGTCTATTGTTTCTGAAAGTGTCCCAATTTGATTTGGTTTTATTATCATTCCAGTGATGCTTTTCATTTCAATTGCTTTTTCTACTCTCTTTACATTGGTTACAGTTAAATCGTCTCCCACAACAATAATTGAAGGAATGGAGGATTGAAGTTTAGCAAAGCCTTCAAAATCTTCTTCGTGAAAAGGATCTTCTATAGAAATAATTGGGAAAGATTCTACAAGAGATAAATATGTGTCATATAATTCTTCTTTTGTATGATTTTCCTCCCCTATTTTATACAATTTAGTTTCTTCATTATAAAAAGATGACGAAGCTACATCAATAGCAAAGCTAACTTTCTCTGTAACACCACAGACTTCTACTGCTTGAGATAAAAGTTCTAGTGGCTCACGTATATTTTCTGTAGGAACAGCATAACCACCTTCATCTCCACGTGATACCTCCCCATATTTTTCTAAAACAATCACACCTAGCGCGTCTTGTACTTTTTGCGCTATATCTAATGACTCTTTAATACTTTCTACTTGTGGAACTAAATGATATTCCTGAAAAGCTAGTTGTGTGTTTGCATGTTTTCCTCCATTTATTAAATTAAAATATAATTTTGGAGAATTTGTTGAGGGAGTAACATCTGCTAAAGTTTGCATATATTCATAAAACTCTCGGCCGGAAGCTTTTGCTGCAGCCTTAGCAACCGCAATACTTACACCCAAAATACTATTACCACCTAAATTTGATTTATTCTCTGTTCCGTCTAATTTTATAAGTAAATTATCAATTTCTCTTTGTTTAGAAATGTCGAAATCAACAAGAGTATCATTAATTTTAGTATTAACAATCTCCTGTGCTTTACTAACATTCCCCTTACTTGTACCATCATCACGTAATTCAAAAGCCTCATATTTGCCAGTACTAGCACCGGACGGAACCATACAAACACCTATAAAACCTGAGTCTGTGGTAACAGAAACGGAGAGGGTTGGAACATTTCTTGAGTCATTAATTATTTCTGCATTAATACTTTTTATTACATTCATATATTTTTAATTAACTTCTCATCATTAAATAGATATCAGAAACATTACTTCCTGTATCGCCCGTAACTATAGCCTCGCCAATCTCTTCAAAAAGCTCACTATCTTTATTTTCTTCGTGTAATTTTTTTACATCTAAATTTCTAGAATGTATTTTATTCTTAGTTTCAGAATCAACAATACCACCAGCATAAATTGACTTATTATCTATTCCGTCTGTTGCATATGCAATAAATAATTCATTTTCTGAAATCAGATCTAATGCTTCTGCCGCCGTATAAAGATTTCTTCCTCCTATACCACCTTCTTTTTTAAGGGCTATAGAAAGCTCACCACCAGCTAAAACCACACTTTTACTTTTTAATTTAGCATAAGCATTTTTTAGATATACTTCTGGTGTGTCATATATTTCATCTCCTAAAATTATAACTTCATAGCCTCTTTCTTTTGCTTCCAATTCCATTGCACGCAATGCTTCCTTATTTGAGACAAGAGGAATGTTTTGTACCTTTTCAAAATACTTTTCTTCTTTTGGTGTTTCATTTAATCTAAAAACATTTTTTATACTATGTTTATCAAGTATTTTTTCTGCGTCAGCAACAGTTGAACGATCTAGATAAGTAGGACCTGATGCAACTTCTCCAAAATGATCCCCTGGAACATCACAAAAAACTAAGCTCACAACAGTAGCTGGATATAAAAATTTAGCGAGGCCTCCTGCTTTAATTGTTGAAATATGTTTACGTAAAATATTTAACTCTTTTATGTTTCCACCAGATTTTAGAAAATTAGAATATAATTCATTACCCTGATCACATTCAGACTGTGGTAGGCATAAAAGTGAAGAACCTCCACCTGAAACAACGACTATAGCTAAATCTTTTTCATTTAAACTTGAGGCTAGATCTCTTATTTTTTCTGATATTTCAACATTATAAGAAGTCGGTAGTGGGTGTGATCCTTTATATGCTTTTACATAATTACATTCAGTTATATGTTTATCTATAACTATTCCACCTGCTACTTTATTTCCTAAAATACTTTCTATTTCTTGTACTGCTTTACATGACGCCTTTCCGCAACCAAAAACAAAAATTCTACTAAAATCTGCTAATTTATATTTATGCCCATGTACAGAAAGTGTTTCATTTTCCAGAGAAATATTTCTCTTTACTAACAAATTTGTATCTATTGCTAGACTCCCTTTTTCAATAATTGATAAAGCATCTATTCTTAATTTATTTGTAGCAATACTGTCAAAATTAGAGATAATGTGATTCATATTTTGCTAGTATAGCAGGGATAGTTGATAGACAACAGATAGTAGACATTAGAAAATACGAATATATACAAGGTGGCCACTTCGTGGCCACCTTGTATCTCTGTAAGATGTTAACTGTAGGCTGTCTCCTATCCCAGTCTTATGTCTGTATGTTTTTTTGTAAAAGGCTTACTTAATACAGAAATCCAAAAAAAGTTAATTGCATATCTTAAACCAGTCATAATTACACCCTCTTCTTTTAGGCGACGACCTGAAGTATACATAGGTAAACGAAATGTCCACAAAACTTTCCCAGCTTTACTTATTCTTTTAGCAATATCTGTATCCTCACCATAAAATTCAATGGTCGTATCAAATCCACCTATTTTAATTAAAGCATCTCTTTTAACAATAAAATTTCCCCCTTGAAGCATTGCTCCTTTATTAAAAATAAAATGATTTATTGCATAAAAAATATATCCAAAAAAATAAAACACTTTAACCATAGCTCGAGTAACAAAATTAAGGTCGTAGTAAATAAAAGGCCCACTTAATGCAACTAATTTTCCATCTTTTCCAAATTCCTTAAAAACAGTTTCTACCCATCCTTTAGTTAAAATAGTATCAGCATCGACATTCGCAATAATATCACCGGACGAAGCCATAAAACCTGCCCGACGGGCAAAAACTAAACCTTTGTTGTTTTCATCAACTACTTTAACCAGAGGGAAAGCTAGCGCTACTTCCTTAGTATGATCAGTACTTTTATTGTTTACAACAATAACTTCTGCATCATAATTTCCATGATTAAGTTCCTTGAACACGGAATCCAAACAATCCCCTAAAATTTTCTCTTCATTGTATGCTGGAATAACAAAGCTTAATTTCATATATTTTATTAAATTAAAAGATTTCTCATTTTTATATTCTGATAATACATTCCCAAAATACCAACAGTAGAAATGACGTTCATCCATACCTTGAGTACTATTTGTAGACCTTTTATTAATCCATATTTTTCTTGATTAAAAATATTCTCAACCTCTGACCAATGAACAACTGCTAATCTCATTTTATTTTTAATAATTATTCTGTTTAAAAAAACTTCCAGACCATAGCTGGGTAATTTCCCCATATCCTCTAACATATTAATAACTTTGTCTTTTGGTAAAATTCTTTGCCCAGACAAATAATCTATTTTTTTAAATGGGAAAAGCGGCCACGCATTTTTTATATAACTCATAGAAACATCAGCTTTTTCATTTTCTATTGGATCTATTAAATCAAAAATATTTTTCTCACTTAAAAACTTTAAATCAGCATCCAATAAAAAAACATATTCCCCAGATGACACGATTATACCATCAGCAACACTTTTACTCTTTCCTTTATTTATATCATGTTCTACCAACCTAACGTTTGGAAATTTCTTAATAATTTCTTTAGTCGCATCTACAGATGCATCGTCAACAACTATGACTTCAAAAATATTTTTACCAATAAGGCCGCTAAGCACTTTTAGTGTTTGTTCTATTCCAGCTTCTTCATTGTGTGCTGGTATGATACAGGAAATTTTTTTCATAAATCTTTTCTTTTAAGATTTTTATATGCAACAAATAATAAAATTAAAATTATTAATGTGACACCCATAGCAAAGACAGTGTTCTTAAAATAAGAATTGATTATCACATAAAATCTACCAAAATAATACCCAATAATAACGATTATCAAAACTTTAAAAGTCTCAACAGTGGCTGATAATCCTAAGAATTTCTTAAAATCAACTCGGGCAATACCAGCAGCTACCAGTGTCGGTATTATTGGTGCTTCTGTTACTTTTGCAAAAAGAAAAGTTTTAAGTAAATTATTCTTATAATGATTTTCAATATACTCTACTCTTTCTTCATGTAACCCTATATATTTCCCATATTTTTTTATAAACTTCTCTCTTCCAAATCTTCCAATCGCATAATAATTAATATCCCCCAAAATATTACCTAATAATGCCAATATATAAATAAGAATAATACTGACTGGTAATACTCCAGATGAAATTAAAAAGGAGGCTATAATAGTTACAATTGGCCCCTCAACAATCATCAAAGGTAATAGTATATAAATACTATATGTTGAAATTAATAATAAGATATTTTCCATTTTAACTTTCTAAAGAAATCAAATTGTATTCTTTTTTAAAAAGATTTTTTGATATTATAAATATTCCATAAGCAATAAAGAAAGCTGAGAAAACATCAATGGAATAATGAAGGTGTCCCAATATAACAACAATGGCACCAGTAACAGAACATGCTAAGAAAAAATATCTAAGTTTTTTACTTTGCCAAAATATAAAAGCTAAAAGAAATGGATAACCAGTGTGTGCGGAGAAAAATAAATCATTTCCAGAACTCATGGTAAACAAAATTTCTTTAATGTGATGTTCTTGATGCATATAATTATAATACTCAACTGATGGAGCAGATAAATGGGTCATAATCATGAAAAATGATCGTACAAAGAAAAAAACTGCTGTGCTCTCTAAAATAAAAGGAATATGTTTAGGGTAAAATAAAGAAATACCTATTAAGATAAGTACAAAAATAAAAGCCCCTTGGAAAAACAAAAAGGCTACATTAAAAACAGGTAGATTATCTAGAAGCAAATCAGAAGCAACATCCCATGTATTTTTGTTTACATAGGAGCGAGCATAATAATTTAAAAATAAAGAAGCAATTAGCAAAACAACACTGATTAATAAGTGATATAAAATAGTCTTATCTTTCCAGAAAAGTGACTGTCTATTAAAGAATTCTTCCATCAAGAGAGTATACCAGTTATCTATCACGTCTAAAAGATGGCAACTTATAGTAAATACAAATCAACACCTAAGATAAAAACCTTTATTTTATTACCTTTCTAATCTATTCCACTTTCTCTTAAGAGGTTACACTTATTTCCCAACTTTAACACGCAAAGAGTTAAGTAGTGGGAAAAAATCAGAAATAAAATTATAAGCAGCCGCACCTGATGGGCCAATATATCCCGCAAATACCAAAACTAGGCCAAAAGCATTCGTGACTATCCAAATACCAAAATCTTGTACAGAAACCTGATGAACGTTCCTAGCTAATTTTACTATTTTTGGTATTGCTGAGACATCATCATTCATGAGAACAATTTCTGCGGATTCGATAGCAGAATCAGAACCAAGAGCCCCCATAGCAATACCTACATCAGACAATGAAAGGGCCGCGGCATCATTTACCCCGTCACCAACCATAGCCAGTTTATATCTTTTATTTAAAACTTTTAATTTTTCTAATTTATCTTCTGGAAGAAGACCAAAATAATATTCTTTTATACCAATCTGATTAGCTACTGACCTAACAACTCTTTCATTGTCCCCTGAAAGCATCACAATCTTTTTTATTCCTAAATCATATAATTCTTTCACTGTTTGTTTTGCTTCTTTTTTAATTGTGTCGGCTACTGCAAAAAAACCTATGACTTCTTCATTTTTAGAAATAAAAGTAACACTCTCACCTTTATTTTCAAATTCTATTGCTTTATTTTTTATATTTTCTTCAATTAAAATATTTTTTTCAGATAAGAAAATATCACGTCCTAAAACAATAGAGATATTGTCTATTGTTGCTACTACTCCCTTACCCTCAAAAATAGTTGCATTTTCTGGATAAATTTCTATTCCAGATTTTAACTTTGAAAACTCTGCAATTGATTTAGATACAGGGTGGTTTGACCTTACTGAGACAATTCCCCCCAATTTAAGAACTTCGTCTTCATTTGATTTTTCACTAGCATAAACATGTGTTACTTTTAATTTCCCTGTAGTTAGGGTGCCTGTTTTATCAAAAACAAAAACCTCTACATTTCCCAGTGTCTCCAAATGTTTTCCCCCTTTAATAATTACTCCAATTTTTGCAGCAGATCCTATAGCACGCAGATAGCCAAGCGGTATAGCTATAGCTATGTCATCTGCACACACCACAAGCACAACAGACAGGACCAATGCTAAGTTTTTAGTAATTAAAAATAATAAAATAGAACCCACAAACATAACAGCTAAATAAATTTTCCCAAACTTTTCTCCCAAAGTTTGTGTCTTTGGTTTTTCAAGTTCAGCTTTTTCTACAAGGGCAATAATTTTTTCTAGCGTTGTGTCTTTGCCAACATGAAGAGCTTTTACCTCTAAGCCACCTGATGAAATAAAAGTTCCACTAGAAACTTTATCACCAATTTCTTTTCCTACAGGAAGTGACTCCCCTGTTAAAGAAGACTCATTTAATGATGCGGCACCTAAAACCACCTCGCCATCGACTGGCATATAATCTCCATTATCAACCACAACAATATCACCAACTTTTACCTCTTCTGTTCTTATTTCTACTATTTTACCGTCTTGTTTTACTTTTGCTTTTTCTGGACGAAGTTTCAAAAGTGCATCAATATTTTTTCTTGTTTTACTCTTTGTTATATCTTCCAAAATTCTAGCTGACGAAAGCATAAGTGCTATAAAAACAGCTGAGGCCCATTCATTACTTATAATAGAAAAAAACAGAGCGATCGATGCCAGCATGTCCATAGAAGCCCATTCTTTTTCTAATATAGAAAAAACAGCACTTACAAAAACTGGAAAAACACCTAGCAAAGCCAAAGTTATAAGAATAACACTATCTAATTCTGGCAATATACGAAAATAATGAACAAACAAAGCCAAAATCAAAAGTATAGATAGAGCAACATCTATAGAATACCTATTCTCTGCATAAGAGAAAATTATCTTTTTCATTATACATATTATACCAGCTTTAAATTACAATTTACTAAAATAAATAATTTTATGTTGTTATGTTTTGATCATTATGCTCCACCCAAGATTTTAGAAAATCTGAACTACTCCAAAGCTTACTATATCCAACACCAGAAATAACTTTAATATTATGCTCTATACAGGTTTCCCATTCTGGGATAGAAGTTTCGTCAATTCTATCTCCACCTTTTGTAAAAATATGTGGTCGTATTTTCTTTAAAGCTTGTATAACTGTTTGATCATCCTCAATTTCAAAAGGTATTATATAATCAACACCATTAACATAGGACATTATTTCAACTCTAGTTTTTAAATCCATAAAAGGTTTACCTTTTTTATTTCTAAGAAAAGCATCACCGTTAACAATCACAACTACCGTATCACCATATTGTTTAGACTCCTGTATACACGAAAGATGACCTGGGTGAACTGGGTCAAAGCCACCCGAAGTACAAACTATTGTTCCAAGGGTTTGGCGAATGGTCTCAAAATCTTCAAAAGAAATAATCTGTGTTTTCATATATTTTTATCTTAACAAATTTTAAAGAAAAGACTTTATAATTTCTATTGTTTGCTCTGGATTTTTTGTCTCAATAGTCGGAATTCCTGTTTGTATAACGATTGCATCATTTCCTCCAGGAAAAAGACTGTCTCCAACGTAAAGCATTTCAGATACTGGTAAAGAAAATTTTTCTGAAATCCATGTAACTGCATTTGTTTTATTAATTCCCTTTTTGGTAATATCGACTGATGTCATACCGCCAATTACAATCTCATACTGAGGAATAATTTCCATTAATCTTTTTTGTATATCTTTTCTTTTTATTTGATTAGGATCCCATGTTTTTTTAGCAGAAACAGGGGCATCTTGTCCTAATGCAGAAAAAGTAATTTGTGCTCCACGATTTTCTATACACTCACCATAAGAAACTTCATTTTCAAGTATTTTTGTTTCCTCAAGAACCTTGTTTAAAGCACCCGTAATTTCGACGACTTCTTCATCAAACAAAAGAAAAGAGTACTGCTCTACCCATAGATTACCATCAAAAGTCCTGCATTCTGCTGCGTTTTGAGGAAAAGAAAAAAGATTTTTTAAATTTGACTCTTTTGGAAGAAACTCAATAAACTGATTTAATTGTTGTTCAAATTTTGCACCTGAAACAATTGCGACTTTACTAGTTTCAAGTAATCTTGAAAAAACTTGTGCCATTTCCTCACTTACTTTTTGTTTACTTTCGGTCAAAGTATCATCTAGGTCAAATAATATTACTTGTGGTTTCATAATTAAACTTTTTTAAATAATTCTTTTGGTAAAAGTAAATCAACAATTTTATTTAATGAACAAGTTGCCACACCAACCACAGAGTCTCCTCCTCCATAATAAATATAAATAGTATCCCCTTGTAAGGTCGCTCCACATGGAAATACAACATTATTAATTTGTCCCACTTTTTCATAAGATTCCTTTGGCTCAAAAATCGGAGAAACAAGTCTTGATAATAAAATTGTTGGATCTTCTAAATCAAAAAGTGCTGCACCAATTCGATAAACTCCATCATCAGAGACACCGTGATAAAAGAGTAACCAGCCAACATCTATTTTTATTGGTGGTCCAGCTATTCCTACTTTTTTACTATCCCACATACCTGGTCTTGGCATAAGAACTTCAATACAACGATTAAGCACCTGGAGATCACCTTCAAGAGAAGGCAAATAATCTGCACAAATTTGACATCCAATTCTGTGAAAAATAAGATAGCCGTGTGAGAATTTTTCAGAAATAATGCAGGCATCTTTATCGTCAATAGTCTTAGGAGAAATAAGTTGTGGTTTTGACCAATTAGAAAAATTCCTAGCTAAGAAATCTGATACTTTTATACTAGTCAAAGCAACTGCTGGTGGATTAAGAGCGTTATATGCAGTGTAAAGCATATATAAAGTATCGCCGATTTGTGTAATACGGGGATCTTCACATCCAGAATTACCTCTCGGCATAACACCTTTTTTCTCAAAATCTTCTCTTGGTAAATATATTGGTTCTTTAATTCTTTCTGTAATGATTTCTCCATCTTGGCTTATTGCAAGACCAATAGTAGAAGTATTATCAAGTGACATAGCACGATATAAAATATAAGTCGTTCCTTCTAAAATAATGGCCGCAGGATTAAAAACTGCCCTTTCTTCAAAAGAGTTTTCTTTTATTGGTAAAAGAGTTGGATTTTTCGGTGATCTAATTACAATAGACTCATCGTTTTCCTTCATCGTTTTAACTAAATCATTATAAAAAAGAGATGCTCTAGCACAGACTGTATCTGCCCCACCGTAATAAATATCAAGCTGACCGTTTTCTTTTAAAATTGCCCCACTTGGAAAAGTTATATTTTTTACCATTCCATATTTTTCATAAGAGGCTTCAGGAACAAGAATCGGACCCTTCGTTCGTCCAATGATATGGAATTGATTATTTATATCTAATAAAATAGCCTCAATACCGAAAATGCGATTAGCTTCGTCAAAATAATTTTGTATATGTGAATAAATTACAAGCCATCCATCTTTTGTTTTAATTGGAGTAGCCCCAACTTCACAATGGTCATTTTCTTTTCTCTCAAGAATTATTACTGCTTGGTTATAGTTCTTATACCAATTTTCCCAAAAATCTTTATCCCAAAAATCAGAAATATCATTAGCTTGAACAATCACAATATTTGCTGGTGGTTGGTCAGTATGTATGGTAAATAAAGCAGTAACTTTTCCATTCACTCGTTCTGGAAAAAGAGTCATGGCCTTTGCATTAAAAGGAGTTATAAGATGTTTTTCTGTAATCGTTTCTAGGTCATCACTTATAGCACATGCAACTTTAATACCATCTGCTTGAAATGGAATCATTGAAAGGGCTGTATAAAAAATATAATATTTACCTTCAAAAAAAGTTACCCTTGGATCCTCACATCCATATCTATCAAAATCTTCCCCTCTTGTAACAAGAGGGGCGGTTGTATCAAAATGACTACCATCTTTTGACGTTGCTTTTGCAATAATAGAACTATTTATTTGTGGAGAAAAAACTAAGTCCGGCTTTCCAATCGCTCTATAAATAAGAGTAAGTTCTTCACCTTTTCCTTGTATCGGACAACCATTCAACACCGCTACTGATTCCCAAGACCTTTCAGCGTCTGGCTGAAGTATGGGATTATGAATTGAGCGGTGTACAGTATACATATATTTCTAGTTTACCTTTCCATAATTAATAAGCCAATTTAATAAATCGTTTAATGGTGTATGTGCAGCACATACATATTTATCACCTCCACCATAATATACAAATAGATTTTCTTCCCCATCATGTTCTTTTATAATAGCTCCACATGCGTATACAATTCCTGGCTTACTATCATTTTCATACCATTCATCTGGCTCTAACATTGGTAATATAGACTGTGCAATAACTTTATTTGGATTATCAAGGTCAAGTAATTTAGCTCCTAATTTATATTTATGTGGTTCTGTATCTTGATTTGCATGATAAAGAACAAGCCATCCTTTATCAGTCTTAACTGGTGGTGGACCTGCACTACGAATACGTGTATCCCATTCATCTTTACGTCCTCCAGATCTGGCTCCTGTAGAACTTTCAATAAATGGCTCAGTAATACCAACAGAGGAAAGAGACTCTCTGTATTCAATTTCTATATCTGGTGAAATAGAGTGTAGTATCGCAAATTTTCCATCAATTTTTTCTGGAAATATCATCCAATTTTTCTGTATCTCACCTGGTGGGGATAATAATATTGGCTTACTCCAAGCTGACCATCTTTTATTCAAAAAATCTTTTTCATCAATCATTGAAAGTCCTATACGAATGAAATCCCATCCATCAAAAGCATTAAATGTCATGTATATAACACCGTCTAATATAGTAAGTCTAGGGTCTTCGCACCCACCACAACTCCCCCCTGACGGATACATAACCGGATCATATTTTTGAACACCTCTATATAAAAGTCTTGGTTTTTCAAAAGAAAATATAGGATAGGTATCACCAGAAGAAAAATTAAGTCCATCTTTACTTGTTGCATAACCTATACGAGACACACCATCTCCCCCGACAGCACGGTAAAGTAAATGAATATCGCCATTTAATAAAAGAGCTGCTGGATTAAAAACTCCGACTTGTTCCCAAAGTAAATGTTCTCGTGGACTAAGAATAGGATTTTCTTGTGACCGAGTTAATTTAAAAGGAACACGAAGACTTTCTTCTTTTCTTTTTTTAAATTCTCTATAAAAAATTAAAAAAACAACTCCTAAAACAAGAATGATTACTCCTATGAATTCATATGTAAGGACTGCTTTTGTAATTGGTTCGTGCATAATTTATAAAAACTAACTTCTTCCATATTTGTCATCTAATCTTTCAATATCCGTTTCATCAAAATTACCAAAGGCAATTTCTAAAATAACAAAATTTTCTTCTTTTGCTGTAATTCTATGTTCTACATGAGATGATATTGTAAAAGTGTCCCCTTTCCCTGCTTCTATTTTTTCTTGTCCAATTGTAACGATTCCAGAACCAGAAAGAATCTTCCAAAATTCACTTCTATTGTTATGTTTTTGCAAACTTAGGCTTTCGTTGGCCTCTACTGTAATAATTTTTACAGTCGTTTTTTCATTAAGAGTAAAACGTTCAAAATTACCCCACGGACGTTGTTCTTTTTCGTAGGAGGTTAATATTTCCATATTTTGAGTATAACGTGATAAAACAAACATTCAAAGTAATAACTAAATCACTTATGAAGTAAAATCATAAATCTCCTATCAGTTTTTTAATCTCGTCGTCCGTACTCCAGATAATTTCTGAATCTCTAAAAACTTCCCTCTGGAATAAATCTTTTTCTTCTAATTTTGCTAGCTCTCTTAATTTTTCAATAGAACGACAAACTATATTTATTCATTGTCCTTATATTTATAAAAATACTCCCCTTGTGTATATTTTTCTTCTATTTCTAAAGGAAGAATGACCAATACATCAATATCAGAGGAATCAGTATTCATACCCTTTGCGACTGAACCGTATAAAACTATTGCCTTAATATATTCTTGTATATTACAAAACCATTCTTCTTGTTTTAAATCACTTTCAAGAAATTCTCTTATTAATTGTAGAGCTTCAAGTTTTGAAATCATATATGAAAAGTATAGCAGTTACATTGTGTTGCACTGTCGTAGACGGGATTAGAACTGAATTAATAAGAAATCCGTCAGCACGTTAGTAACATTTTTATAGAGATAAAAGGAGGCGCAACCTAAAATAGCAAGTTGAATGGCTGGAGTTATTCCAACATTTAGTATGGGTATAATAGGCATAGATGTTTTATATTTCCATCTTTTCGTGTTTAGGCCATACCATTCATTTACCACAGCAACAACAAATCCTATAATAAGAATCATCCAGCTATACTGACTAATACTTTTAAAATAGAAAAATGGAAAGGTTATTGCAGTTATAAGAACCGCGTCGAAAAGTGAAGCTCGGAAAAGGATAAACTGAGTAATTCTTCCCCCTTTATAATTATCATAAAGATGAGAATGAATATTCTCCCAGATGAAATTTAATGTGAGAGCTAGAAGAAAAATTGTAAGTATACTTAGCATTATCTAAGTATACCAAATCAAGGTGTACTGTCGTAGACGGGATTAGAACCCAGATTATAAAAAACTAGCTATTTCTAAAATTTGAAAATTTGCCGTACTCCTCTAGACCCTCCTTATGTACTGAAAATCTTGTATAAATCTCCCCTCCATCTACTGACTCAATTTTATAATCATTCTCATTAACAATAATATCAATCATTATTTCTACTTGTTTCCTCTTAAACTCTCTTGATTCCATATATGTTTCAAAACTTTCAAATTCGTTAGAAGGGACAAAAGTTTCTTCTAAAAAACCAAAAGCCATCGATGATAATTCTCCAGAGTTAACCAAATTTGAATAATTATCATTATCTGACAAAATAGTTTTTAAAACATCCTCATTAAAACCTTTCATAAGGAGAATTAAGATTGTTTTTGCTGTTCTTCCATTTCCATCTACAAATGGATGAATTGCTGTAATCAAGCTTGATAAAAGAATAGCAACATCTTCCATTGCTCTATTTTGAACAATCATCTCTTTTGCTCCATCTAAGCTTTTTGCAAGTAAACCCAGCTTATCTTCTTGGGTAGGAAAAATATCCATATCACCCATCTTTACACCTTCACCATCCAATAAACCAAACTCTTCTTTTGGTTTATTTCTTAAAACAGAATTAATTACTCCGAGAACTGAAACATACTCTTCATTTGAAATCTCTGTTACTAGTTTTCTGATTGCTTCTTCATCCTTTAAAACATCCTCAATTTTTCTATTGTTAAAAATTTCTAAGAAAGTTAACCTAAGAAAACGTGTAAGCTTTTCTACCTGCTTTTCTCTGAAATTCCCAGGAGCATCATCTCGTTGCTGTTGTTCAGGTTTTAAATTTTTTAAGGAATCCATAATAAATACATTATATACCAGTTCCAACCTCTTATGTAATTCTCTAAAGGGTACCCAAATGTTGTAACTAAAAATCCCCTCGTTTAAAAGGAGATTTTTAGTTTTTATTTGTTGGTGTGTCTTATCCAACTTTCGTTCGCTGTCACTCACTACAGTTTTAAGAACCAAATACACCTATTCGGATTTGCCTCTCGCGTTGCTACGCTCGAAACCTTCACTCGCTCTTCGCTCGCTGCGGCCCGCGGTTCAAATCCGGACTAGACACATGGTGTAAAGTAAAAGACGGCATGAAGCCGTCTTTTACTATTACAAGTGTGCCTATCCGGATTTGAACCGGAACTGAGGGCTCCACAAGCCCGCGTGCTAACCATTACACTATAGGCACCATATACACAATTCGTTTCCGAATTAGGGTTTTACTCTAACACATTTTCTGATTTTTTAGAAGAGTACCACTTTATTTTAATTATGATAGAGTTATGTAGAATCTCGCTCATAAATAACAAAAGGAGGCATTATGGCAAGAATATTTATAACTTTAATCGTCCTGTTTTTATTGCAATCAAATGCACAAGCACAGGTTCCCGTTCCACTGAAGCTTTCAATAGAAAGAGATACACGATATCTTTTGATTATGAACAAGCCCAGTCCTGAAGATTTCAACCCTTTGATTTACAGAGACAACGATACTGCTGTACCTATGAAAATAGTTACAATGACCAGTGTTGAAACTGAATATCAAATCAATAAATTCTTTGAGAATGAAGCATCAAAATGCTCAGGCAAATTTCATTTTGGTGTGTATCCTGTTCCAGGTGGATGCTATCAATCTAAAGATAAAAGGACTCAGTTCCTTGGATTTACAACTTGGGGTAAAACGGAGGTTCTTTTCCGTTACAATTTCTATTCTGTTCATTCGCTCTTTGAGTGAATGCACAACTTTAGGAAACCGCGGCAGTTTACTGCCGCGGGTTTTTTTATTCATATATTTTAAATTCAAAAAGCAGAATCATATGATTCTGCTTTTTGAATTTTGTGCAGGGTATCGTTCTACGCTTGAACTTTTTGAAACTATGTCGAATAACC
>JBAXLU010000001.1:0-82050 GCA_037134695.1 Candidatus Nomurabacteria bacterium | reverse complement strand
CCAAAATTTTTCTAAATTTTCTAAAGGAATTTTAGTAACGCAAGTAATTTTTTTCTCTATACTTCTTCCTGTATATTCTCTGGTTTCATTATCCCACTCGTCTAAAATTAAGATATCCCCTTCTGAGATATCGAAATCATTTAATCTAAGCTCAGCTTTTTTCTGACCAGAAACTACTTTTTCAAAATATTCTTTCCAGCATTTCTTGTGAATTATAGTCATGGTATTTTTCTGCGTCAGTCTGCGTTAGTTCTGCGTAAGTCCGCGCTTTGCTAGCAAAGACTGGTGCTCCTCTGTATTTAATTCCCCACATTTCTTCCATTTCTTTCCACTACCACAAGGACAAGAATCATTTCTTCCAACCTTTTCTTCTTTATAACCTAAGTCTATTGCAACTTGCTGATTTCTATTTGCTTGATTATTTTGCATTGCAATTACTCCGTCTATATTTTCAATAAACAAAATTAAATCACGAGTAATAGTTTCTTCCATTACTCTAAACATATGTAAACCTTCTTTTTTATATTCAATAAGTGGGTCACGCTGACCATAAGCACGAAGATTAACACTGTTTCGCATATGTTCCATTTGATCCAAATGATCCATCCACAAACTATCAATCATTTGAAGCCACATCATAGAAAGCACACCAGTAAAAACTTCTTCAGTATATTTCTCACGCTTTTCTTTAATTAAATCTGCAATTTCTGGCTTTACTAAAGAAAGTGAGATAAGAGTTTCTTCTAAATAATCAGCTTCCTTAAACAAAATCTTGCGACGTTTTTCATAAATACTTCTGCGTTGATGATTTAAAACATCGTCATATTGAAGTGTATGTTTACGAGTATCAAAGTGGAATCCTTCAATTTTTTCCTGAGCAGATTCAAGGGCGCGTGATACTAATTTTGAATCAACCGGCTCATCCTCTGGTATACCAAATTTCTCCATCATTCCTTTTATGTTTGTAGAACCGAAAACACGCATCAAATCATCTTCAAGTGATACGAAAAATTGTGTCTCACCAATATCCCCCTGTCTTCCGGAACGACCACGAAGCTGATTATCGATTCTGCGTGCTTCATGTCGCTCTGTACCGATAACAAATAGCCCGCCAGCAGCTAATACGTCTTCACGTTCAGATTCTGTAGCTTGTGGACCACCTAATTTGATATCCACTCCACGACCAGCCATGTTTGTCGCAATTGTTACTGCTCCCTTCTTTCCAGCTTCTGCAATAATTTCTCCTTCACGTTCGTGATTCTTGGCATTCAAAACTGCATGAGTAATACCAGCGTGCTCCAAATATTTTGAAAGCACTTCATTTTTTTCAATAGAAATAGTACCAATCAAAACCGGCTGTCCTTTTTCATTTAATTCTTTTATTTTACGAGTAAGAGCCTTCCATTTTCCTTTTTCTGTTTGGAAAATAAAATCATTATGATCAATACGATTTATTGGATTATGTGTAGGCACTGGTGTAACCACAAGTCCATACACTGTATAAAATTCTTCTTTTGAGGTATCAGCTGTTCCTGTCATGCCGGACAACTTTTCATAAAAACGGAAATAATTTTGGAAAGTAATAGAAGCAAGTGTGCGTGACTCTTGTTCAATTTTCACATTTTCTTTTGCCTCCACTGCTTGATGTAATCCATCTGACCAACGACGCCCTGGTTGCATACGTCCAGTAAATTCATCAACAATGATAACTTCATTATCTTTCACTACATATTCACGTTCACGAAGGAATAATGCTTTTGCTTTCACCGCAGTTTCCAAATGATGCACGTATCGCATACCTTCTACAGAATAAATATTTGAGATGCCAAGTAATTCTTCAGCTTTTGTAATTCCATCTTCTGTTAAAGAAATAGCTCGTTGCTTTTCATCAACACTATAATGATCCCCTTCGATTAATTTGTCCGCAATAGAAGCAAAAGTTTTATACATTTCACTAGACTCTTCTCCGGCTGAAGAAATAATAAGTGGCGTACGTGCTTCATCAATTAAAATAGAGTCAATTTCATCCACAATTGCATAATGATGCTCACGTTGAACAAGAGCATTTTCTGAATAACCAATGTTATCTCGCAAATAATCAAAACCAAATTCATTATTTGTTCCATAAGTAATATCTGCCGCATACGCTTCTTTTCTATTACATGGTTTTAGAAAATCATAGACAACTTTATAAGCACCGACATCATCGCGGTCTTTGTCTTCTTCTTGATGAGTACTATCGTATAAAAATGATGATTGATGATTTATAACAGAAACAGAAAGTCCAAGCGCGTCATAAACTTGTCCCATCCAAACAGCATCACGACGTGATAGATAATCATTCACTGTAACAATGTGTACTCCGCGACCCGTGAGAGCATTTAAATATGCTGGAAGTGTGGCTACGAGAGTTTTTCCTTCACCTGTTCGCATTTCAGCGATGTGACCCATATGTAAAAGCATTCCTCCTGTGACTTGGACATGATAATGCATCATTTTAAGAGTACGGCGAGATGCTTCACGCACAAGAGCAAAAGCGAGTGGCAAAACCGCTTCTAAAACTTTCTTTTCTGTTTCTTTTAGCTCTTTTCCTGTTAAACCAGCAATATCTTTTTGTACCTGTTCTTTTAGGGTGATACTTTTTGCTTTTAATTCTTCGTCTGTAAGAGTTTTTAATTCATCTTCATGAGAAAAAACCCTCTCAACTGTAGGTTGTAACTTTTTAATGAGTTTCTTGGATTCATCTGGAAAAAGCTTTGTAATGAAAGACATATGGGTTTGATTATAACATTTTTACAGGTATTTGTCTTGTATTAAAAGCTTGATGTTAGAAGTTAGGAGTTAGAGGTTAGAAGTTAAAATACGAAAACTAAACACAAAAACCCCTAACCCCTAACTTCTAACTTCTAACTTCTGAAATTTATTACAAAACTATACATCCCCATACCGCAAACACCTTGGAGTTTGTCTCCTACTTTATAAGTACCAGCACCTATTACAGTGTCAGCAGTATTTGGTAACATCTCTCTATATTTTAATGATGGGATAGCAAGCGCAGCAGAACAATCATATGTACTATTAGTTTTCACAATTAATTTTGTCGGCACTCCAGCTTTGGCAAAAGATTTTTTAGGAGAATAACCACCACGCGCTGTTATTGTCACGTACTGAATACCATCTTTAATAACACTATTTTCTTCATTTACAGAATCATTCTTCAAAACCTTATTTGTTCCACTATCAACCACAATATTTTCTGTACTACTGTCTCGCAAAATAAAATACCCAGTCCCACAAACAATGGCAATTGCAATAATTATAGCTGTAAAATTTTTCATAAATAAATTATATATTAAACAATGGATTAATAATACCTAGTCCTGCAAGACCTGAAAGCAGAGAAAACATTCCAAAACCAATCACAATCACACCAACTGACATAAAAAACAATTCTGCATACTTTGATTTTGCAAATGAAACTGATGTGAAAGACAAAAGTGCTAGTACAGGAAGTGTCCCAAGTGCAAACGATCCCATGATTGATAACCCAGAGAAAAATCCTCCACTAGAAAAAGCAGACACCTGCATTGACTGAGTGAATCCGCATGGCAAGAAAAAAGTTCCTATACCAATAAGAAGTGGAGTAAATGTTTCGTGTTCAACTTTTCTAAAAAAAGAAAATATTCCACTTGGTAGTGTAAATTTACTTTTCTTAAATACTCCAACCAAATTAAGACCAAGCGCTAGCATTATAAGTGAAGCTATAACTCCTAAAATTGAAGAGAATAAAAAGTTAATACCAACTTCTTTACCAAGTAATCCTAAAATTCCACCTAAAATAGCAAAACCAAATAAACGACCGGTGTGAAAAAGAAAAATAGGCTTATGATTTGTTTTATCATCTTGTGTTACCTTTGCTGAAAGTGAAAGCACGAGCCCACCAACAATTGCTAAACAAGATGAAACCGATGCTACGAGTCCGATTAAAAATCCAGTAACTGGTGTAACTCCTCCACCGATACCAAAATTTAAAATACCAGATTTTTGCAAAGTGAAAAATATTGCTAAAAATAAAATACCTATTGGTAAAGCTTTCCAGATATCTCCATTATTCTTTTTCTCTAACATAACTTTTTCAAGTGTAAAAGAATAGCCGAAAGGCTTAACTAATGCTGTTAATTTTTCTGCCATCTCTTTCGCCGCCAACTCTGTATTTGTTTCTAATTCAACTATTTCATTTTTTAAATCAACGTTGGATTTATTAATAAAGTCTTGTTCATTCAAAGTATCTTCAATCAAGATTTTACATGATGCACAATGTGTTCCCGAAACATGGAATGTATAATTTTTCATAAGGTTATTTTTTAAAGAGCAAAGCGATTATAAAAAATTCCACCCAGCCACACCACACTCGCGATGTAGATATTTTTCACTATTATATTTTTATTATTTGATATTGTTTTCATATATTTTGTGATGTGTGGCTGGGTTATAAAAATTATAGTCATTTTACTCCTTAATTTTTTATAATTTCTTTGCTTTTAAACTAAGAGAGTTAGATACGACGGAAACGCTAGATAATGCCATCGCAAGACCTGCAAAGACTGGATTAAGAATTATTCCCCAAATTGGATAAAGTAATCCGGATGCAACAGGTATACCAACAATGTTATAAATAAATGCCCAGAAAAGATTCTGCTTCACCGTCCTCATTGTCGCATGTGATAGTTCAATTGCCTGAGATATTTTACGAATATCACCGTGCAATAATGTAATACCAGCTGACTCAATAGCTATGTCAGTTCCTGTTGCCATCGCGATACCAACATTTGCTTGCACAAGTGCAGGTGCATCGTTTATTCCGTCTCCAACCATAGCGACAATTCTACCTTCATTTTGAAGCTCTTTTATTTTACCAGCCTTTTCGCTCGGTAATACTTCAGAAATTACTACATCAATACCAGCTAATTTTCCAATATGTTGTGCAGCTAAATGATTATCTCCTGTTAGCATTATTACTTTTATCCCTTTTTTATGAATATTTGCAATTGCTAATTTTGCTTCATTTTTGAGAATATCAGCGAGTGCAATTAATCCAACTTTTTTATTTTCTATTTCAACCACCACGACAGTCTTACCATCTTGCTGTAAAGATTTAATTCTCTCATCCGTATCACCTTTTTCTGGTTTATGAATATAAATACTTTTACCAAGAACTTTTGCCTTTACTCCAATACCATCTAATGATTCAAAATTTTCGACCACTTCAAATGGAATATTTTTCTCAACTAAATTTTTAGCTATAGAATCAGCGAGTGGGTGACCTGATAATTTTTCAACACTACCAGCAAATTTCAATATTTCGTATTCATTATATTCATCACTTAATGCCATCACATCTGTGACTTCTGGTTTTCCTTTTGTGATTGTTCCAGTTTTATCAAAAACAATTGTATTAACTTTACTTAAAAGCTCTAAACTCTCTGCGTCTTTCACCAAGATACCGTGCTGTGCACCCTTACCCACTCCGACGATAATTGCCGTCGGGGTCGCAAGGCCAAGCGCGCAAGGACAAGCAATCACAAGCACACCCACAAACGAAAATATTCCATATGATATAGCAACTGATTGCCCAATGAAATAACTACCGATAAAAATCCATGACAATAATGATGCAAATGCAATACCTAAAACTACAGGTACAAAAATACTAGAAATTTTATCAGCCATGGCTTCTATTGGCGCTTTACTACCTTGTGCATCTTCTACCATTTTAATTATTTGTGAAAGCATAGTGTCGCTACCAATTTTTGTCGCTTGGAAAATAAAACTCCCTTGTTTATTTATTGTTGATCCAATAACTTCATCTCCAACAATTTTATCTGTTGGAATTGATTCTCCGGTAATCATAGACTCATCAACGGAAGTCGAACCCTCTATTATCTTTCCATCAACAGGAATCTTACTACCTGGTTTTACTATAACCTTATCTCCAATAACTACTTCATGTATTGGTATTTCAGTTTCCTTTCCATCACGAATTACAATAGCTGTTTTTGCCTGAAGACCGAGCAATTTCTCAATAGCTTCACCAGTCTTTTGTTTAGAGCGGGCCTCTAGATACTTCCCAAAGGTCACAAAACCGATTACAACAATGACGACATCAAAATACGTATAATCAGGCAGTGAAAGCAATAATTTAGCCTGTGGGAATAAGGTGACAATGACACTATAAATATAGGCCGTTAATGTACCAATACCTATTAGAGTATCCATATTTGCCACACGATATTTCACAAAATTTACAACACCATTAATGAAAGGTTTCCCAATCCAAAACATTACCACTGTAGCAATCAACATGGATATGGTATTAAAGAGCTCCATTGGAATGGGAAAATTTGGAATAAAAGAAAAAGTCCTAGCACTAATATCCCACATCATGGCTACAAAAATAAATAAAGCTATTGGTAAAACAAATTGTGTTTTATTTTTTTGCTCTTCTAATTCTCTTTCTTTTGTATCTTTAGATACTAATAATCCTAAATGTTCACTATGATCCATACCTTCCATTTTCATATTAGGATCCATCATTTCATAAGAGGAAGATAAATTATAACCAAGCTTACCTATTTCATTATTCATTGTCTCTAAATTTACTTTTCCAGAATCAAAACTAACATTTGCCTTTTCAGTTGCAAAATTAACAGATATATTATCAACACCGTCTAATTTAGAAAGTTTTTTTGTAATAATCGCGGAACAGCTCGCACAGTGCATTCCGTTAACAGTAAAAGTTTTTGTAGTCATGTTTTTAAATGTTATACCAATTCTTTCTCCATTCAGATAACATATTTATACCCCCATTAAGAAATGCCTCCACTGCATCTGCATTATTCAAAACTTCTAATCGACTAGATTTTGTTCTAATATCTTTAGTCATAATAATTCCATTTTGATGATGAGCAATTAATGCATTTAGAAAACGAAGGTCAAGTTTTTCATCATAAACACCAAGCTTCGGTCCTATTGGATCAGCAACATTTTTTGTATCGTTATACCAAGCTTTTTTGGAAGCGTATAATTCAGCAATTGCAGCTGGTTCATTTTTTAATATATCTTTTGCAAGATTCTGCACTTCTACACGCTCACTTTTTTGTGCTTGTTCTGCAAGCAACATTGCTCCTCTATGATGAGATATCATGGCATTTACATATCTTAAATCTATCCATTTATCAGCACGACCTAAATCCATAACATTTTTGTCATACATATTTAAAGAATATGATGGTGTAAGAATATAACCGACAGCAATACCCATAATTCCTGTGATTATAATTAAAGCACTTGCTAAATAAATTGAAATTTTTGTCATATATTTAAAATTAATTTTTATATTTTATAGTTTTTATTTAATACAACACTTAATGTAATTCTTCTCCCGTATTGTCATTCCCATGAAAATGGGAATCCAGTGTCTTAAACCTGGATCCCAAATCAAGTTTGGAATGACACAAAATACTAAAACAATTATTATCGTCTTTTCAATCTGTAGACTTTCAACATTTCCTCTACTGCCTTACTTTCTTTTCCTTTTTTAATTTGATGAACAAGGCAAGTTCCTAAATGACTTTCCATAAGAGCATCTTCTACACCAGAAAGTGCTTGTTTAACAGCTGAGGTTTGAGTAATGATATCAATGCAATAAACATCATTAGTCACCATTTCTTGTAATCCACGCACTTGGCCTTCTATAATTTTAAGTCGACGGAGTAATTTTGTATTTAATGGTTTCATGTTTTTAAATTAGTTAGGGGTTAGGAGTTAGAGGTTAGGAGTAAAAAAATTAAGTTTCCAGAAGATACGTGTCATTCCAACGAAAGTTGGAATCCAGTGTTGTAGTTGTGTAATCTGAAATCTAATGTCTATTCCAGATCTTTCTTCATTGAAGTAAACTCTGCTTTTGTAATTTCTCCTCTTGCATAACGTTCTTTAAGAAAATTTATTGCATCTCCTTGCTTACTATCCATAGAATTATGTCGCCCGCAATGTCCACCCGCACATTTTCCATGTCTAAAAAATGAAAATAAAGCCCATAAACAGAAACACCAAAATAAAACCATAACTATAGAACCAAAACCAAACATATGATAAGGTGTGAAATCGTTATAATAATACATCATTGGATTGCATTTAATTTATTAATGTATCCATTATACCCCCTAGGGGTATAATGTCAATTGCTTCTATCCCCTGTTTCTATTAAAAACAAATGATTGATATACTCACATTATGCAAATGAAACAACCTGGAGCACCACAAATGCCAACTCCTGAAGTGGCAAAATTAACAGAACAAGATTTAGAAGACCGTGAAGATTTTAAATATCTACTTTCTATAATGGAAGGACAGGGTGGAATACACGGAACTATTCAACCCGTAGATTTAAATGATGCAAAGCTTTATAAAGAAAGAATAGATTCTTTTATTAAAGGAGAATCTCCTGAAGGACCAATAACTACTCTTTTCGATAATATAATCTTTGATTTTGATGGTGTTCTGTATGACACCACTCATTCTATATATACGGCAGTCAAACTGACTATCGAAAAAGAAGCCGAGAAAGGAGTCTCTGTACCGCAGACAATTGAAGAAATAGCCAATGCATATCAAGCACCTTACCAAGATTATTACAAGAGATTCGGTATAATACCAGATCATAATAAAAAACTAGGTTTGGCCATGGAACACAAAGGAGAAGAAACTTTCAAAAAAGACTTTAGGGATCTTCAAGCAAAGATAGATAAAGAACATCATACTCAGGCAAATTTTTATCCAGAAGTTAAAGAAGTATTAGATAGATTAAGAGCAGCAAAAATAGATAATCCAAAACTAAAATTACATATAGTCTCTGCTAGTTCACCAGAACAAGTAAAAGAGAATCTAATTAAATACGGCCTTACTGAATATTTTGATGAAAAAAATATACATGCAGAATCTCACGGTAAAACAAAAATGATACAGTTAATTGCTGATGAAGGAGACCAAGGGAGAACTATTATGATTGGAGATTTACCAAGTGATATTAAAGACGCCCAAAAAGTAGAGGGAGTAAAAACTATAGCTATTGCTCGTGGACAAATAGAACAAGAGCGTTTAAGTATGTATTTACCTGATTATGTTGTAAGAGATTTAAATGGCCTCTTTGATTTGAAATCATTAAGTAAAGAATTAAGAGAGAAGAAATAAACATGGAACCAAAAATTATAGCCATAATAGGTGCACAAAGAAGTGGGAAAAGTTTTCTTGTTAAGAAACTCGCTAAAAAATTAAACTATGAAACTCTTCTTGAGGGAGAAAATGGTGACTTCCCAACTTTTATCAAAGAAGATATAAAAAATAATACAAATGGTTTACGTCGAACTATATGGTTTAGAAATAAACAACTTAATAATTTTTTAAATGCTTTAGATTTAAAAAAACAAGGCAAAGGCTCTGTGCTTGATACTTTTTGGATAGACTATCAAATGTATGTCGACATGTTGCTTGATGGAGACGATAAAGAAGTTATAAATGATTTAACCAGAATAGACCGTAAAAACAACATTTGGCCAGATATTATAATTTATTTAAAAAACACAGAAGAAGGAACTAAGAAATTTTTAGAAATTGATGACAGAGATTTTGATAAAGCTGAAGGATTTTATGAGTCACAGATTGCGCCATTGCAGAAAAAATATGAAGAAATTATTAATCTTGCATCACCTTCTGTTAAATTAATAATAGTAGAAAGAGAAAATTTAGATTTTGAAAAGGACGAAGATCTAAATACTATAATAGAAAAAATAGAGAGGTAGTCATCTTTGGTGAAGAAGCCTCTTTGGCAAAAAATTGTTTCAGATACGAGGAGTCTAGAAATTTTTAGATGGAGATGTAGTAGACCTACATTGACTGACAAAAATTTCGTAACGACAAAAAGTATCAGCCAGAGGCTGACCAGCCTCTGGCTGGGATGGAATAGTTTTTTAATCAATATTTTTGTTCCAAAACTGTTTTAGATACAAGGCAGAGAAAGTTTTTACGACTAAGATGTACAAGACGTACAACCAGGAGTAAAAACTTTTCCTAACGCAGTAAATGAAATAGTTTTGGAATAAAAAAAAAGAAAAAGCATCCATGGGAGTGGATGCTTTCTCTAAGTTCACAAATGCGACTATGCGCGCTTTGCTGACTTCTTTGCGGCTTTCTTCTTTGGGGCTGCCTTCTTTACTGCCTTCTTGGCTACCTTCTTTACCGCTTTCTTTTTTGCTGCCATAAAAATATTTTTATTATACAAATCAGAGAGTACTTGTAATTTTTTTGATCACGACCGCGATCATTACTCTCGATACACTAAGTATGACACTCATACATATACATACAAGCAAAAAATATTTTTTACTTGTGGATAACTTTTTTATTTTAAAATTTTTATTTTTCTACTAAATGCAAATGCGAAGCATTGGCAAGAACAGACTTTAGACATTAGATTTTAGATGTTAGATTAAACACTAAAAAAGACTTTAAATACAACAAGAGTGGCACCGTAGGTGCCACTCTTGTTGTATTTGTATCTAATCTAAAATCTAATTTATCCCACTCAGCGGTGATTTCTAAAATCTACTGTCTGCAATTAAACATAATGATGTTTAATTGCTCTACATCTACATCCACTCGGTGCGATGTGTTCTTTAACAAATTCTTCTCCATAATCATAAACAATTTCTTCTCCTTTTTTTATTTCTTTAGTAGCGATTACAAAAACTCTTCCCTTCTTTATATCACTCTCGGCATTTGCATCATCTCCACATGCATGGTTACAATAACGTGCGATATTCCATTTTGGTGATCCATCAATTGTCTTTCTCGTATTTATTTCAAAAAGATACTGATTCTCTGTCATATCATTAGCCTCTTTTGTGGTTATGATATTACCAATATATTCAATTATCATCTCCCCTTTTTTAATATCTTCTCCAGCAAATAATCCCATTCCATCTAATCCACGCTTAACCTTAACAATCTTGAAATGATGATCTGGAAGCTGTTTTTTATTTGGAGAAATTTTACTAATTTTTTGTGCCAAGGTCTTTGAGCCTTGTTTTAGAACTTTAGACTGTTTTTTGAACATGTTTGTGGTAGGATTACTATATAAATAAGAAAGTATAAGATTATCACATACTATATATATGAAGCAATCACCCGAAAAAAACTTAGAACAATTAATGAAACCATTTGATGCAAAAATGGTTGAGCCTTCTTTATATGAAATGTGGGAAAAAGGAGGATACTTTAATCCTGACAATTTAAAAGGTGAGAGAAAAGAAACTTACACCATAATAATGCCGCCTCCTAATGCTAACGGCTCACTACACGCAGGGCATGCACTTTTCGTAACAGTAGAAGATATTTTGATTCGTTTCAATCGTATGAATGGCAAGCGCACACTATGGCTTCCTGGTGCTGACCATGCTGGATTTGAGACACAGACTGTTTATGAAAAAAAATTAGAGAAAGAAGGACGCTCACGATTTGATATGAAGCGTGAAGATTTATATAAAGAGATTATGGACTTTACTCTTTTTAATAAATCATTTATGGAAGGACAAATCCGCCAGCTAGGTGCTAGTTGTGATTGGTCACGTGAAGTCTTTACACTAGACGATGGAATAATAAAAACTGTTTACAATACTTTTAAGAAACTAGACGATGACAAACTTCTTTATCGTGGAAAAAGAATAGTTAATTGGTGTACAAAACATCAAACTTCACTTTCTAATTTGGAAACTGAACACGTAACAAGAAAAGACCCATTCTATTATTTTAAATATGGACCTTTTACTATTGGAACTGTTCGTCCTGAAACAAAGTTCGGAGACAAGTATGTTGTAATGCATCCGGATGATGAGCGTTATAAGGAATACAAACACGGTGACAAATTAACGGTTGAGTGGATCAATGGACCAATAGAAGCAACAATTATCAAAGATGAGGCAAGTGATCCAGAATTTGGTAGCGGTGCGATGACTATTACTCCGTGGCATTCGGGAGTTGACTTCGATATCGCAAAAAAATATGATTTAGATTTTGAACAAATAATCGACGAGAGAGGAAAGTTGCTACCTATCGCAGGAGAATTCTCTGGAATGAGTATAAAAGATGCGCGCGAGAAAATTGTAGAGAAATTAGATGCAAAAGGATTACTTGTAAAAATAGATAATGAATACTCTCACGATGTTTCTGTTTGTTATAAATGTGAACGCGAACTTGAACCACAAGTTAAACCACAGTGGTTTATAAAAATGAAACCGTTGGCTGAAAAAGCAATCGAAGCCGTGAAAAATGGTGAGACAAAAATCTTAACTGAGCAACATGAAAAAATCTTTTATCATTGGATGGAAAATATTCAAGACTGGAATATTTCAAGACAAATTGTCTGGGGGATACCAATTCCTGCAAAACTGTGTCACAACTGTGATGCTGGATATGTAGACCTAGATAATAAATTAACTGTGTGTGAAAAATGTAATGGCGAGCTAATGCAAGACCCTGATTCATTCGATACATGGTTCTCATCTGGTCAGTGGCCATTTGCGACATTACAAAATACCAAGCCTGGGGATTTTGAAAAATATTATCCGACGCAAGTTATGGAGACGGGTTTCGACATACTACTATTCTGGGTTGTGCGTATGATGATGCTTGGAATATATGTAACTGGCAAAACTCCATTTAGTCATGTTTATCTTCACGGGCTAGTGCGTGATGCAAAAGGAAAGAAAATGAGTAAGAGTAAAGGGAATGTTATTTCCCCTCTTGATATATCAAATCAATATGGGACGGACGCTCTTCGCATGGGATTAATTGTAAACAATGCTCCTGGAGTTGATATGAATCTTGATCCAAAAAAAGTTGAGGCTTATAAAAAGTTTGCAAATAAAATTTGGAATGCATCACGATTCGTACTTGAAAGGACTACTGACTATGAAGGCGGTGCGGAATTAAATGATGAGGACCAAGCAGTGTATGATGCATGGTGTGAGAAAAAAGATGCCATAACAAAAGATATTGAGGACTTTAAATTGCATATTGCATCAGAGAAAATATATGACTATTTCTGGAAAGTCTTTTGTGATGACATTATAGAAACAAGAAAGACTAGAATATTAGAGGATAAAGATAAGGCCAGTGCTCAAGCTTTATTATTAAAATTGCTTCGTGAACAACTTATAGTTATTCACCCATTCATGCCTTTCATTTCTGAAGAATTATGGAAGTATGTAAAGACGGAGGAGGATGATTTATTGATTGTAACTAAATGGTAGATCTAGTTGAAAGTTTATAAAGTTTTAAAGTTCATAAAGTAAATACATTGGCGACACCGAAGGTGTCGCCAATGTATTTTGTATGACTTTCAACTTTACTAACTTTATAAACTTTCGACTTCAAACTTGATGAACTTTCGATTATTTCTAAACATCTGCCCGACACTTCACATTGCTATGCTCAGTGACTTCCTCGCCTTCGCTCGTCGTACTGTGTATAACTTTTCATATTTATTAACATTACTAGTTGTATACTATATTCATACACATCTAACTTGGTAATTATTATGCTTAAAGAAAAAAAATCATTTTTTGAAAGACTTGCAGGTTCAATTAGTGTTGACGATGAGGATGAACCAATCATGCCATTTGAACAAGAGGGTGGAGAAGAGGAAGAGCTTCCAATAAAACATGTCCCTGCCAAAGCTAAAAGCAGTGCTATGTCTATACCAAAGACAGCTACCCATATAACTTATGACGATGAAGAAGAAGCTGATATGGAAGAAGGAGAACTATCTGTTGATGTCTACCAAACTAATACAGAGATAATTATCGAGGCTATGGTTGCAGGTGTAAAACCAGAAGACCTTCACCTATCTATCACTCGTGATATGGTTACTATCAAAGGACGTCGTGATGGAAACACCCAAGTTACTCATGATGACTATTTCTACAAAGAGCTCTACTGGGGAAGTTTCACTCGTTCAATTTTACTTCCACATGAAGTTGAAATTGAAGAAGCTGAAGCTGTTGAAAAGCATGGATTACTCATTATCAGATTACCGAAAGTTGATAAGGCGAGACAAACCAAACTTAAAGTTAAAAGTATATAAGTCATAAATTGTTTCATCTACTGCGTTACGGAGCCTCTCATTTTTACTCAACGTACTCCCTCGTACGTCTCCTAAAAATGTTTCTCCGTGCCTTGTATCTAAAATAATTTCTGACTTATATAATACGGAAATACAAAAAACCAGTCTTACGACTGGTTTTTTGTATTTGTGTATTCGATAGAAAACTCTAAACCATTTCAAATTATTTATCTGAACAATTACTTTTTTCTAAAGATAGCTTCATTATTGCCCCTGCCACTTTGTTAGTATCACTACCTTCCTCAGATCTCATAAGCACATGCCATGCACTAGCTCCAGCATCACTACACTTTTTTATAGCTAATTCAATAGTAGCTTTATCTACCCATATATCTACATCATTCCAATAATCATCTTTATTAGTATTATTTATATAATTCATAATTACAGGATAAGCATCTTTGTCTTTATCAAAATAAATCAATCCTCCTAAATAACTATGTACAATATCTCTATTCAAAGGTTCTAATTCGTATGCCTTACTGTATGAATCTAAAGATTCTTCTAGCCTTTTATCATTTCTTAATAAAATACCTCTCAAATTATAAAACTCTGCAGACTTAATACCATTAATAGAAACTGCTGAATCAGTATCTTGTAATGCTTCATTGTATCTTCCTTCATGCCCAAGAGAAAAAGCTCTCATGACATAACCCACTTGTTCTTTTGGTTTTAATTTTATAGCACCGTTAAGAGTTTCAATAGCTTCCTTATTTTTACCATCAGATATTTGCTGTTCAGCAATTTTTATATAATTTTTATATAAATCTTCATTTCTCTTATTTTGGAAATTAAGAAAAATACTTAATAAAGCAATACTAAAAATAATAAGAAATATTCTAAATACTATATTCCTACTGTTGTAGGTTGATAGTTTTGAGAGAAATTTATTTTTAAGATTTTTTAGGGTCATAAAATGAGTTTAATCCTTTTTTTAAAAATGCCAAAATGAAAGAAAAATTAAAATAATTCCAAAAACACTACATAAAAATGCCTTTTCCAAAGATTCATTTATTATCTTCGCCATCTTAAGTGGTAATATAATAGAAACATCATTTACTTTTTTACTAAATCCATCCACAAAATTTTTAAGCTCTAATTCATCATTGTTTAAAATTGCCCCCTTAACTTTTCTTGCTTCTTCTGAATAATTATTTATTTGCTGTTCTGTATTCATTGGTTGTCCTGCTACATATATTTTTAGTTTATATATCAAAAATACTATTGAACCAACAACTAAAAATTCACCTATAAAAAATAAACATTTACTTTCAATGAACTGAAAAGCTGTAAACCCAAACCCCGCTATAATTCCAAGAGTACCCATCAAAGACTGAATATACTGAAAGATTTGATTCATTTCCTTCAAATAATTATCAGTTAATTTCTCTCTTATTTGAATAGTGTATTTTATATATCCTGATATATTTTCAAGACTTGGTTCAATTTTATTTTCCATACTGTGGTGGATAAACATTATTAACTAGTATTTATTAAAATCTAAAAATAATAGCAGCGATCAAAAAAATAATAAAACTAAAAAACATAATATCCATAATGGATCCATTAGCAAAAGAAATAGAGTTTTCTATTTCTTTTTCATATTCTTTATTTGATGTATTTTTCGATTCAAAATCTCTATTAGAGATATTATTACACTCTGGACATACCTCCTTTTCAGAGAAATAGTGAACATTACAATTTTTACAAAAAAAATATAACTTAGGTATTTTTGAAAATTTTCCATCAGAACCATTAACAAATGTTAAACTCACTCTCTCAGATGCACTAAAATACCAAGTCCAAATAACCCCAAAAATAACACTTCTAGTAAGCTCCCGATAAATATCGGTTGTCTGAAAATACCATGTCTCAATTTTTGAAGAACCTCCAGTATTGTAGATGATCAATACAGCAAGTGCATTGATCAAAATAGATGCAACGCTATAATAAATAAAATACTTCGGGAATCTATGATCTCTATTTTTTACAAGCAAAAGTAAATAGGCTAATGCACACAAATTTACTAATGTAAAAATAAAATCAAAAGGATCCAAAGATTTTAGAGCAATGAACAAATCTATAAAACTGATAATAAGATAAGCCCAAAGTCCAATAATGGGTAGCCATAACCATCCACCAATATCTTTAAAGTGTCTATTAGTTTTCTCTACTACTCTTTCTACAGATATCTCTTCTTCAACCTTCTTAACCTTAATACCACAAGAGGAACAGAACTTACTTTCATGTTCTATATCAGAACCGCATTGATTACAAAATTTTTTCATGTTTTCAATTTATTTATTGTAAATTTTATCACCAAGTTATTTGATGTTTCCATATTTTAAAGTTGAGTAAAGATAAAAAACCCAAAAATAACCAATAGCACAAATATTAAAACTGTAATACCTGAAATAACATCAACCGGTTCTATTTTAAAAATATTTGTAATCGTTACTATTATAAAAAATAATACGATTAATATAAGTCCTAGTGTAAGCATAAAATTAAAAATTATTTTTGAATATAATCATCTCTAACTTCTTCCCATGTATTAAACTTACGACCAACAGATCTAATAAAAGCTTTAAATAAAATATTTCGGTCAACTGAAATAGATGGTAAAATCTCAATGACCGATTCCTCTAAGGCTCTTTTAAAGCCATAATCTAAATCCTCAACAATACTCTCAATTTTAATTTTCATGAATTTAATTTTTAGTATAAAAACAAAATAGGCACCCCAGTGGATGCGTACAGTCCAATAGTCAAAGCTATCAGTCATGTATCCCACATAGAATATCTATGCTGAAAACGACTGATAAATTAAGTCATTTTAAGACTATTTACTCTATTGAACTGTACGCATTATTACAATACCACAAAAATAGGAAAAGGTGAAGAAAAGTCGAAACAATACTAATCAGGCTCGGCTACAAGTTTCATCTCGTCGCCACTCGACGAACTCGCAGCCCGCCGCTCGTGGTTTTTCTTGCTAGTGAAAGCACACTTAGGCCCATTCGAACCTACACGTACGACGCGCAGGCGTCGTACTCTCCCAGCACAAAATACAAAAACGAAGTCATGTGACTTCGTTTTTGTTTTTTGTGCTGGGAGGCAGGCTCGAACTGCCGACCCCTTGCTCTTCAGGCAAATGCTCTACCAACTGAGCTATCCCAGCAAATATTCTTTTTCTCACTAAACGTTTTTATCTTTATGCCAATTTAGCATTTGCCGGCAAATGTCAAATAATTCTTTTGCCAACTGAGCTATCCCAGCATGTTTTATCTACTTTATTTCTCTAAACTCTTCCCTCTTAACTATTTAAAAGGTCTTAATATCCTATCATAAAAACAGCTAAAACAAAAGATATATTTTATTGATTCGTAGTAGTCGCTGTATTACCAGTAGCTTTTTTTATGCCCTGTAATACTTGATCAAGTAATTTAGTTTCTGGTAACTGAGAACGCAAATCATTGAATTGTTTTATAGTGTCATCAATCTTTGATTTATTTTGATTGAAACTGTCCACTACTGGTTTTACATAATAATAAGCACCGCCCAAAGAAGCAAAGACAACTACCCATGTTAATAAACGAAAAGCATTAGCGACATACTGCTGGCGTCTTATGCCAATAAGAACATCATGATTCTCTTTCGTCATTTCAAAAATCTCCTCTAATTTTTCTTGATTGGTTAAATCTGATACTTTCATATATTTAGTATATCACCACATTGTCCCCCGGGCAGGAATTGAACCCACATTAAAAGCTTAGGACGCTTCTGTTCTATCCATTTGAACTACCGGAGGATATTATTTCTATAGCACTAGTAACTAGTTTGTGATAATAAGAACTTTTTTGTACTCTTACCCTACACATGCCATGTATTAGTTTATTTGTTTTCCCATTTCCTTCCACCTTTTCAAAGCCTACTATATTTGACTCATCTAAAGCAAGTAATTTTAACCAAAATGAAATAAGCTCTTTTTTATTCTGACCTGAATAAAAACGAATAGAGATTTTAATACGTTTCTTTTCAATCCCTAAAGATATTAGACCTTTAACGAAAAAATCTATTAATCTATGGTCACCATTGATTATATTAAGCTCACTCTTGGTTCCCTCGCCCCAATATAAAGCACTAAAAATAAGAAACATATCTCTATCGTTTAACGATTTAATAATTTTAGATGCATGTTCTCTAGATTCTAATTTTTGTTCTAATGAAACTCTTCTTGATGGATACCTTTTTGTCTCTAAAACTTGTTTTGCTTTTTTATTTAATTTTATATCTCTACAATATTTGCCAACTGTTCCCTTACCCAAACCTAATTCATTAACTATTTCCGCAATAGATTTACCTGACTCTCTCAGTAATTTTAATTTATATAAAATATCTTCTTTTATTTTTGGTTTTCCCATATATGTATATATACCATATCTTAGGATTAAGTATATATACATATCAACAGAATACAAAAAGCAACATCATATGATGTTGCTTTTTGTATTCTATACTTATCTTAAACTGCAATCCCTAATAAACTCGCCATCTTCTCTGGATTAAATCCAATCATTACATCATCTCCAATTTTTATAACTGGTACACCTAGCTGACCTGTTATCTCTACCATTTCTTTTCTTTTCACTTGATCCATTCCAACATTAAAATCATTATATGGAATATTTTTCTCTGTAAGCCATTCCTTTGCCATATGACAAAAATGACATGAGTTTGTACTATAAATATCTACCTTAGCCCCCGTTGTGTTTGTGTTATTTGTATCCATAGAAATGTATTATACCTTAGCATGCTAACTTTCCGCAAATTAAAATGAAATTTAATTAAAATATGATATCCTATAAGATACAAATTAAATGCGGGATTGGTTTAGTGGTAGAATGCGACCTTCCCAAGGTTGAGACAGGAGTTCGATTCTCCTATCCCGCACAAAAAAGCTTTAGCTTATTTGAACGTGCGGGATAGGAGAATCGAACTAGGAAGGGGTCGGGAAACGTGAGTTTCCCGTGGAGGAAAACAGTGAGTGTAATCACGAACGTTAGAAACCGTGGGTTTCTAAAACAAAATGTAATCATTTTGTGTTCGATAGCGAAGCGTCTCCTATCCCGCACAACAAAACAAGGACAAAGTGAGTTTTTTTGTGTGGGATAGAGTAAAGTGGTCTAAACCACTTTACGTGAAAATCGAACTGGGAATGGGTCGGGAAACAGTGAGTGTGCTCATGAACGTTAGAAACCGTGGGTTTCTAAAACAAAATGTAATCATTTTGTTTTCGATAGTATAACGTCTCCTATCCCGCACAAAGAAATTTTCTAATTTTGTAGGTCTTACTTAGTTGGCACAAGACGGTGCCACAAAACTAGCAATCTCTCCCAAACTGTCATATCCTCACGCACTGGAGTTACTGGACTAGTCGGTACATCATAAATAACTACAACACCCTCCCCATTTCCGACTATGGGGTAAGTTGTACGTACATATGTTTCAAAACCACGATCTGTTTTTATTGAATCTTCTTTTTCTGTGGCTTTAGTAACTTTCCCCTCTAAATCCTTACGATCAATACTTGATTCCTCTCTTAAATTAGAAGCACTTATCCTCTTGTCATTTAATTCCACTATAGTCCTAATGAATAAAATCAATACAATAAAAAGAATAACCATAGTCACTCTAGAATAGATGACTGTGCGCAATATATACTTCTGTTGATATTCTTTCATATTATTGTTAGTATTATTCTAACATATCAAAAAAAACATATATGCTTTTCACATCAAAAAATAGAAAACTTCTTCATAAGATCTGGGCCATAATTTCAATACTAGCTATTGTTGGTATGGTTGGTTTTTCACTAATCGCCTTAATTAAATAGTTATTGGTTACTAGTTTATGGAAAATACAGGGTGGCTTCGTAGGAGTCACCCTTTATTTTTTGTATTATTCCGCGTTAGTTCTGCATTTTTAAACACCTGCTTGTTTCATTATTCTATCTAATTCTTCATCAGTAATATTTGGATTAGAATCTTTTACCATTTGTAAAATCTTATTTTTTGACTCTTGAAATTGAGAAAGATTTTTAAGATTATTTCTACTAGAAAATCTCTTTACAACTATAATTATAAAAATAAGGAAGGAAATTATAAGAAAAGTAAAAAATATAATCAGTAACATTCCTACATTGTAATACCCTCCACAAAGAGAACTGGTGTTGATTAATGCTGGACATACTACATATTTTGTAAGAGCACGTGCGACTACAAATAAAACAGCAAGAATAAAAGGAAAAGCTGTCATCAACAAAACAAGCTGTCCTGTCGAAATGCTTTTTGGTCTTCTAAAAGGAATTCGTCCATAATACACCATATTTTTATTTAATAAATTTAAATGTTGGAATAATTAAATTACTAACATCATAATAAGGCCCCTTGTAGGCTTCATTGGGTATAACTTCTGGGAAGCCTAAATAACCCCCATCGTCTTGACCTTTGGTATATCCAAATACATATCCATTTTTTTCTGCAATCTTTATCACTCCAAACAGAGGATCTTCTTTCACTGATTTATCCCACTCTTGCTCCGCAAACACGTCTATTGAAAAAACAGCACCGATTCCTCCTGATTTTGTTTTAAGATTAAAATTAATATATTTATGTTTATCATTAACGACAATCTCTTTATCTTGAACATTTACCCATCTAGAAGGTAATTTAATCTCAAATCCATACTGAGAATTTGTATAAGTCTTCCACCCCTTCATTTCTTCTGTTGCATTTCCTGTCGTTAAATCATTACTAACTTTTTCAGTTGAACTTACCACTTCAGTTTAAACAACTTGCACTTTTGGAGAATTCTTTTTAAACCAACCCCAACTAAATGGATTCCACCATGATGCGAAAGCTGAGGTAGTCATTCCAAATACAAGAACAGAAACCAGTGTTAATGTCTTTATTGTTTTCATATATTAAAAGTATATCACTAAATATTTTAGGCTTACCATCGGACTAAAAATGATTCAGATATTAGGTGAATAATAATAGCTTTAATATTATTCAGATCTCGAACTTAAGTAGTTCCAAAAATGCTTTAGATACGAGGCTGAACCAGTAGGTTCACGTCTTGGACGAAGTTAATTTTGAAAGAAGAAGTACTTAATAGTACATTGACGAGCGAGCAGGGACCCGTAACAAAGTAGATGAAGCATTTTTGGAACTACTTCTCTCCTGGTTTCATCATGGAGAGGAATGTATCATGAGATATGTGTACCTTCCCCTCTCTCTCCATTCTATCCTTCCCTCTTTTTTGCTTTTCACGTAATTTCATCTTTCGAGTAATATCTCCTCCATACATATACCCAGTCACATCTTTTTTCATTGGCGCAATAGAACGAGAAGAAACAATTTTTCCATGAACGTAAGCTTGTATTTTTACACGGAACATTTCTGTTGGTAAAATCTTTTCAAGTTTCTCTACAACTTCCTCACTTTCCTCACGCGCTCTGTATTCTGGTATCACACGAGAAAAAGCAGCCACTCTTTCTTCTGCTACATAAACGTCTAATCTTGTAACATCAGCTGGTCGCATTTCCCCTTTTTCATAAACCAAAGAAGCATAGCCACTTGAGGCAGATTTTACTTCATTAAAGAAATTTCGCATAAGCTCACGAAGAGGCATATTTAAGGTTATCTTGACTCTATCATGCCCCCAATCGGCTAAATCTGACACTGTAGCCTCATGTGGTGGAAAGAGTTGCATAAGTGGGCTTACATAATCATGTGGGGTGATAATGGTCAAAATAATCCATGGTTCACGAACTGATGTATACATACCATGATCAGGAAAATGTATAGGCGTATAAACCATTTCTACCTCACCATTTTTTAATGTCACTTCATAAGTAATAGATGGTGTAGTCACTACAAGCTCTTGATCAAATTCGCGTCTTAGTCTCTCTGTAATAATTTCCAAGTGAAGCATTCCAAGAAAGCCACATCTAAAACCACGACCAAGCGCGCCGGAAGATTCTTCTTCAAAAGTAAGAGATGAGTCAGATAATTTTAATTTTGAAAGTGAAGATCTTAAATCATTAAATTCATCTTGTGACTCAGGATAAATAGATGCAAAAACAATTGGTACCGGTTCAGCATAACCAGGAAAAGCAGGAAGCGGTTTTGAAAATGTTGTAACAGTATCTCCAACACGAGCGATACCTGGCTCTTTAATTCCAGTGACTATATAACCAATCTCACCTGCTTGTACAACTCCAGTCTCACGCTTCTCTGGAGAAAATGTACCAACTTCACGAATAATAAATTTTGCTTTTGATTGAATAAATAAAAGTGTGTCGCCTGCTTTTATGTTTCCATCAAGTACTCGCACATACAAAATAACACCCATGTGATTACTATATTCAAAGTCAAAAATAAGTGCACGAGTTTCTTTACCATTAGCGTCAACGAATTCACTTTTTGGAGCTGGTACTTTTTTAATGATTTCTTCAATCAATTCTTTTACACCTTCACCTGTTTTTCCAGATACCGCTAAAATCTCAGATTCCTCACAATTAAGTAATTCCATTATTTCTTCTTTCACGTCGTCCGGTCTCGCAATTGGACTATCTATTTTTGTGATAACTGGAATAATTGTTAATCCAGAATTTCTCGCCATCTCAAGAGTTGTAAGAGTTTGTGCTTGTATGCCCTGTGTCGAATCAACCAAAAGTAAAGTTCCTTCAACAGCTTGAAGAGCACGTGATACTTCATAGGAAAAATCAATATGTCCTGGAGTGTCGATCAAGTTCAAAATATAATCCTTGCCGTCATGCCCTTTCCAATTCATACGAACGGGTGTCATTTTAATTGTAATACCACGCTCACGTTCAAGTTCCATTGAGTCTAAAACTTGCTCTTTCATGTGACGCTTGTCTACAGTTGAGGTAACTTCAAGTAACCTATCCGCTAGGGTAGATTTTCCGTGATCGATATGCGCAATGATTGAAAAGTTTCTAATCTCCATAAGGTAAACGTACCTGTTTGGCGTCCTACTTTGTCGCACGGAGTTTTTGTCAGTCGCCGTAGGTCTACTACGTCTTCTTCCAAAAACTCCGTGCTTCGCGTATTACATCCAAACAACTACGTTTCTAATACAATACATACTACACGAAAACAGAGAAATTATAAAGGAAAATTCTTTATATGGGCTTCTTTTTTAAAGTAGTCTTTTCTTGGTATACAAAAGAGAAATAACTACAAAATTAGAAACGGTCATGGCAATGACTCCATAAACCAGACTTATATTACCTAATTGTTGTGTTGAATAACAAGCAAAAACTGCAACTAATGTAGAAATAAAGTTTGAATAAAAAACACTTTTTGTGTCTTTGGCAGAATAAAGTGAAATAGAATAATAGCCAATCATCATCTGAAGTGGTAATGCAATCAAAAATCCAACCAAAAAGAAAGCAATCAAATCATGTGCGGGAGTATTCCCATATAAAATTGTGATAAAAATATCTTGCAAAGAATAAATTGTAACCGATGCAAAAAATCCAATAGCACCGAGAATAATAACATACTGCTTCACAACACGTCTATATTCATGTATTCTATTTTCCACAAACTCTTTTGAGAGAACTGGCAAACTTGCGGTTGTAATACTTTGTTGAATAATTTGTGTCACAGCATCAGTAATTCTTTGTGCAAATAAATAACTAGAAAGAGCTCCCGGTCCTAATGTCGTTGCAAAAGCTGTGAAGAAAATAGTTCTTAATTGTGTCAAAACATTTACACCAGTACGTGGAAATGAAAGTCTGAAAAGTTCTTTAATATGTTTGAAAGAAAAATATGGAAGTACTTCAATAAATTTTGTTCCTCGTAATGAATACAACTGAATACAAAAAGAAATAATAGCGCCAATAATTACTCCATAAATTAATCCGTGCACTCCATAAATAGGATAAAGATAAATAATGCCACCGATGATTCCGAGAGAATAACCAAGTGGCGCAATACCGTAAAGAACAAAGTGATTCTTCATTTGTGCGAAACATGAAATCAAAGATGTGATACCGAGCAAAATCGGTTGTATCATTAATATTCTTGTAACATTAATAAATGTTACAGTCTGTTCCGCTGTAAATCCAGGGACGATTAAATGTGCATAAAATGGTATTGTCACCACTATAAATAAACCAACAAGCGATGCGACCCCTGCAAAGAAAAGTGAGATGGATGAAAGTCTGTGACGTGAATCAATAACATTTCCTGATTTATTTTCAATAGTTAAAAAAGGAACAACAGTTCCTGCTGTTACAAAAGCTAAAGACATTGCATAAAGAAAATCAGGAAGTCTAAAGGATGCATTGTAAATATCGAGAATTGGACCAACGCCAACGTGGGTAGATAAAAGTCTGTCGCGAACAATACCAAGCAATACCGAAAGCATTGAAAATATGGCGAGCAATACTGAGTTCTTGAAAATCATATTAATATATATTATAACATATACTAAATAAAAACTTTGACATACTAGTAAAAATGTAGTATCGTTATAAAGTTCTTTGTTGGGTAGACGCGCGATAGTAATATCGTGAGGAAAGTCCGAGCACATAGTTATGTTTACATAACAAGCGTAGTGGGTAATTCCCATCATGGGTGACCATTGTGTTGCGAACAGAAACGATCCGGTTTAGTCCGGCTGAAACGGCTAAATACATACGTGTGTGCAAGACCGTGCTCTTAATGCTTCGCATTAAGCGCAGAACATCGCTGAACGAACGCAGAAGGTCGCAGAAAAATACAAATTGCATTCTTCTGCGTCAGTCAGCGTTAAGTCTGCGTACTTCTGCGCCCAATGCGGAGCGTTGGGAGAGTGTCGCTAGATCTTTACAGCAATGTAGAGACAAGATAAATGTCTATACAAATACAGAACTCGGCTTATAGATGAAGAACACATGAGAATGCCACCCTAACGGGTGGCATTTTCTTTTACAGATTATCCAGTTTAGATTATTTCCCAATATTTACTTTACTACCTAAAAATAAACCGTATTCTCTTGCTTTATTTGCACCAATTTCAAGAACATAAGACGCTGGCGCTTTATTTATATAAGTCGTAGGATAATCTTCTGGTGATGCATTCTCCACAATATCAACAATAATGCCATTACTATTAATCCAAATAATATCAATTGGGAAAAGCATGTCTTTCATCCAAAAACCAAACTTTCCAGGAATACCAAAATCAAAAAGCATCCCCTTTCCATCATCTAAACTAATTTTTCCAGAAAGCCCCTCTTCACGAGATTCTTTTGTGTCGGCAACCACTGCATTTATTTTTCCGCCCGAAAAAGTAATCTCTACATTTCTACGAACTATATTTTCTAAAAATGATGGCCGACAAACTTTTGTAGAAACACATTTGTATCCATATAAAGATATGAAACATAAACCTATTACTAGTAAAAAATAAATAGCTCCCCTTTTTTCTTTACTAGTTAATTTGTGTTTATACATTAAGATAGTATAACCTATTATTTCTTAAATTAAGGTTTTACAAATTGTCCAAGTAATTCTTCAACTTTATCACGTATTCCAAAAGATGAAGTTATAACATCTAAATGTAATTTCCCAATTCTAACCCTGTCTATCAAATCTATAAGCTGTTCTGGTGTATAGGTAAGGCGACTCCCACGTATAGTGCCTAATTCATTTATAAAAAAATATAAAGCAGAAAAAGATTGAGCAGTTTGTATTTTAATTTCTGGAGATTCCGCTGAAGAGTCATTATAGAAATATTTTTTAATAACGATATCACCTTCTTTTACTCTTTTATATATTGAAAAAGTAAGTCTTTTTTCAAGTTCACTATATCCAGAAGTGTAATATTTATTCCAATCAACAACAACGGCTGCATCACCAACTCCTGCCCATTCATATCCTTTATCAACACTCGTATTTCTTGTTATGAGATGTCTTTGCTGTTCTGTTTTTAAAAAATCTGGCTGTCTATTTTCAAGCACTAAACTATATGCTCCTTGTAAGTGTTTTGGGGATGCGCCATCATTAAATCTTTGATACGGCCATAACTTAGAATCTGACCAAACATCATTTTCCCCACCCAAATTACATTGTTTACCATTAATATAACTTCCTGTTTTAAGATTTACTAATTCACCAACAATATGTTGAGCCACATCAATAATAAAAACTCTTTCTTTTTCACCAACATTCCTTGGTAAGAAAATATCAGTCCAAGCGTGACCATCGGCATCTTCTTTTAGATAAGCAATATTACTACCACGAGTGACCCTTGTCCCGTTGGGGAGTATTTGATTTTCAACAAGTTTTTCAATTAAAACTGAAACTAAAAGGGCTTGATGTTTGCACACTGCCTTAGATTCATCATAGCGATTAAGTTTAAAATAGTTTGTTAAAGATACTTTTCTAGTTTGGTTATATCCATCTAAACCACTTTCCAAAAGAACACTATTCTCATATTTTTCAGCAGCATTAAGATCATAAGGCATTACGCTATTAACTAAATTATAAACTTCTTCAAAAATAACCTCTGGTGGAGGTCTACAAATTACCTCAAGATTATTTATAAAAGCAAGTAATTGAGAAAAAGATTCAGGAGGAATTTCCTCTTGTCTATTTTCATCACCTTCTAAGGATTTCGGAAGCATGACTTAAGTTTAACATATTTTAATTTGTCTATATTTACAGCAATTTCATAATATTTTAAATATTATCAGTAAAATACCTATCCTTTAGGAATTCCGTAAATTGTATCATTTCATTTTTAGCTTGTGCTACTAGCTGTTTTCTTTCTTCTTCAGAAAGATTTTCATTTGAACTTGTTTTTACTTTAAGAAACGGAGTATCTTGTATATATGGAGGATGATTATGAGTACGGTAAGGAAACTGCACATAAACATGTAGATTAGAGGGTTCTGTAGATTTTTGTGGTGATAAATAAAATTCTTTAATGATTTTTTCTAACCTCTCAGCAAGTATAAGAGTTTCTTCTCTCCACTTTTTATACTCCTCAGTGTATGGAGCATTATCATTCATAAGTTTTTTTCTTACGCCTTCTTCAAGATCAACCTGTTTTTCTTTATTGAAAAATTGAGAACGTTCATCAACTTCATCAGGTGAAATCCCTAATTGCAACATAGTACTAACTCTTAATTCTTTCTCTCCTTTATAAAAATATTCCGGTGTTACTCCTTTAACTTCTACCCATGGTGAATTACCATAATTACCTTGATCTGATTGAGTTGTATTAAATCCTAGTAATTGCAGTGCAACAACAGTCTCTCTTATTCCTTCATCTAAAACATATCCATATGTGTCTGGTTTCACCATTTCAGCCATTTTCTCATCCCACTTTTGTTGTTTTTTTTCTAGAGAAGTTTCATTATTTCCTAGACTTAATTCAGTAGATGTAGGACCAGTATTTGCAAATCCATTGTTCATTTAATAAGTATAACAAAAAATTTTCAAAAAATATCTATAAAGAAAGTCAGAAATTGCTCCAGCTACGCGAAGCTTAGGAATTTTTCTAGGAGACGTAGTAGGTCTACGTTGACGAAGAAAAATTTCGTAGCGACAAAGTAGATGGATAATTTATGACTTTCTTCCAGCTTTGGCGCGGTCGGACTCGGTAAGAAGCTGCTTTCTCAAACGTACTGACTTTGGTGTAACTTCCAAATATTCATCAGCATTCATAATTTCAAGACCACGTTCAATTGTAATTTCCCAAGCTGGAACAAGAGTTACGGCTTCATCAGTACCAGAAGAACGCATGTTTGAAAGTTGTTTGCCTTTTGTTGGATTCACCATCATCTCTTCACCTTTTGAAGTATTACCAATAACCATACCTTCATAAACTTCAGTGTTAGGTAGAATATAAATAACTCCTCTATCTTGAAGATTCCAAAGAGAGAAAGCTAGTGACTTACCATTCGCCATTGAAGTCATAGAACCAACAAGGCGACGAGTAATTTCTCCAGCGTATGAGGCAAACTTTAAATAACGTGCTGATAAAATACCAAGACCTTTTGTATCAATAACAAACTCTCCACGATATCCAAGTAATCCACGAGTAGGAATCTCAGCCTTAATACGATTCACTCCATGCTTTTCTGACATATCAGTAATCATCGCTTTACGGCGTCCCAACTTTTCCATAACGATACCAGATGATTCTACTGGTACATCAATAACAAGTTCTTCATATGGCTCTTCCTTAACTCCATCTTTTTCATGGAAAATAACTTGTGGCTGTGAAACTTGAAGTTCATAACCTTCACGACGCATTGTCTCAAGCAAAACACCAATGTGAAGTTCACCACGACCATAAACTAAATATTTATCCATATCAAAATCAACACGAAGACCGACGTTTATTTCAAGTTCTTTCTCAAGACGATCACGAATCTGACGACCTGTTACGAATTTTCCTTCCTTACCAGCAAATGGTGAATCATTAACCAAGAAGTGAAGAGCAATAGTTGGCTCATCAATATGAATGGCCTCCATCGGTTCCTGATCAGCATTTTTTATAAAAGTTTCACCAATAAAAATATCAGAAAATCCTGCGATCATAGCAATATCCCCCGCCTCAGCAGTTTGTGCATCCACTCTTTCAATACCATTAAAAGTATAAATTTTTGTAATTTTACCTTTTCTTGTTTCGCCAGTTGCCTTCTTTACAATAATTTCTTCACCAACTTTTGCTATACCATCATAAATTCTAGCTACAGCCATACGTCCAAGGAAATTATCATAAGCGAGATTAAACACCTGCGCCTTAAATGGATTATTTATATTTCCTGTTGCCTTTGGAACTTTTTCAAGAATCACATCAAGTAATGGTGTTAAATCTTTCTTTTCATCATCCATACTTCTCATTGCAATACCTTGGCGACCAATAGCATATACGGTTGTAAAATCTAATTGTTCATCGTTAGCACCGAGCTCCATAAATAATTCAAAAACTTCATCGTGAACTTTCTTTGGGTCAGCTGCTGGCTTATCAATTTTATTTATAACAACAATTGGCTTAATACCAAGTTCAAGAGACTTCTTTAATACGAAACGTGTCTGAGGCATAGGGCCTTCCTGGGCATCTACGACAAGCAACACACAGTCAATAGAGCGAAGAACACGTTCAACCTCAGAACCGAAATCCGCGTGACCTGGAGTATCCAAAATATTTATCTTTACACCTTTATATGGAACAGAAGTATTCTTCGCAGTAATCGTAATACCGCGCTCTTTTTCCATTGGATTAGAGTCCATTGTTTGGCCTTCAACACCAACACCACACTGCTTCATAAGCCCATCTGTAAGAGTGGTCTTGCCGTGGTCAACGTGAGCGATAATGGCGATGTTACGAATTTCTTGTTGCATGGTTGAATGGTTGGTAGTTACTAGCTACTGGTTAATAGTTTAAATACAGATAATTATGAATGTAAAAGCGACGCAACCTGCGGTTGCACCGCTTTTACCAATGTCAGCTATGATAACACATTTTTACCAAATACGCTAGTGCTTTATGGGTATGGACGAAATTACTATTGACATTTAGCATTAAATATGCTATAATTGTCATACCTCTTTGCGGGTGTAAAGAGGGTTAACTTCTTTGTAATGAAAGGTCCAGAAAATGGACAAGCAACATAAGCCGGCTGTTTATGAAACAATTCTTGGGCGCAATCCCAGCAATTGTTTTCCATACCAAAAGCCAATTGTCATTTCTCTGTCCCTGCCTCGCGTTGGCGAGTGGGACTTTCGGTGGTGCGTTTCGGAATTCCTGAGGTGTGAATATGCCCACTACGGACATAAACTCATGCCAAGGTCGAATCCGGTGAACGTACAGGTCTACGGTAATCGCAAAACCATTGAAGGTTTAGCAAAATCTGGAATGCCAGCTGTATGTGAACTCGAACTCGTCGTCAAGAAATTGGCTGATGGTCGGGAATACATACTGGTGAATTTGTTTCTCACAAAGCCTAGTCGGCCAGTGACACACGAATTTACAATTGTTCCAGCAGGAAGAGAGCGTCCATGGTTCGTTTATACGACGAAAGATATGGGTGGCTCGGGAATCTCGGTTCGTCCTTTCTGAAATCGGATGACTTAGTTTCTAGGAAAGTTAGTTGTTAGACAGATAGTTAGTTTCTTTTTGTTTTAGTTAGTCGTCGTTTGTGCAATTATGACAAATGATATCGAGTGAGTTCTTTATTTGGATTTTATGGTTTGAGTTTGAGTTTTTAAGATGTTTCTTGAGTTGATGAAAGTCCTCGGAATATCTTCGTGACAACATGTCACACCGGTCATAATGTATTTGTGAGTCACATTATACCGATAAGCAGCTGAAAAACGCTGATCACTATCTCTGTAGCAACGCGCTGCAGGGATTTTACTTTTTATATAAACTATTTTATCCCTATTTCCTTCAAAAATGCTTTCTGATTCGGTACACGTCCTAGGAAATTTTTAACAAGTTTCATTTCATCTTCACTACTCCCCTTTTCTAATACTTCGCGACGCCACTTCATACCGACTTCAGTATTTGTCATTACATTTTTATTTCCTTTTGTCTTAAATGATTCGAATGCATCACATGCATAAACAAGTGCCCAAAGATAAGAATAATATCCTGCATCATATCCAACTAAGTGACCAAAGCCTGCTGGGAATAATGTTTCCTTTTCTGGAAGGTCAATATTGAAATACATTTTATTCATCTTACGATAGGCTGTGCGTGCATCTTTTACTTTTCCAGTGTGTAGTTCAAGATCTAGTTTTCCTTGAATAAGCTGTCGTGTGTAAAAGTAAGCATTTTGAAAAATCTTTCCTTTTATAATTCTGTCTATCATATCAGTTGGTAAACGCTTCCCTGTTTCATAATGCTTCGATAATTTTTCCATAACCTCTTTATCCCATACCCAGTTTTCCATAATCTGAGATGGTGCTTCAACGAAATCCCACGCGACATTCGCACCGGCTTGTGACTCTAGTCTTGCGCGAGTGAGAGTCATATGAAGAAGGTGACCAAATTCATGGAAAAGTGTTTCTACTTCAACAAGTGATAACAATGATGGAACTTTTTTATTTGGTGCTGGGAAATTACAAACCATACTAGAATATGGTGCGACATATTCTTCGGTTCCATAGCCATGTTCATGAGAAACAACTACATCAAACATCGCCGCGTGACTATACTTCCCTTCTCGTGGAAACAAATCCATTGAAAAATATCCAATAAGTGTGCCGTCACCATTATTTATTTGATACATCTTCACATCTTTATGCCAAAGCGTCATATGATACTCTGCAATCACAATTCCAAATAAATTTTCACAAAGATTAAATAGTTCTCGCTTTACATGTTCAAGTGGAAAATAGCTTCTCACTGTTTCTGGATCAAGGTCATAAAGTTTCTTTTTTAAATTTGTAGAAACATAGCCAATATCATAATGTTCAACCTTCTTAATTCCAAGCGTCTTAGCATGAGCACTTATATCCACACTTTCTTTTTTGGCGAGTGGGGCAAGAGTTTTTAAAAGCGAATTTTGAAAATCCTCAGCCGTTTTAGCCGTCTTTACCATACGAGTTTCAAGTCTGAAATCAGCGTGATGTTTATATCCTAAAATATGTGCAATTTCTTGACGAAGTTTTACTAACTCCTCAATAATTTTAAGATTCTTCATTCCTCCCTTTTTCAAATTTTTAAGAGCTAACTCTTCACGCTTTTTTCTATTCTCGGCCTCTGACATAAAAGGACCAATGTGAGGATATTGAAGTGAAACAATATATTTACCATTAGGGTGCTTTGGAAGTGTAGAAATAAATCTCTCGGATAATCCAGCAAGCTCTTCTTTTGTACACAAAATATAATCTTGATAATCATTAATATTCTGTCTGAAAGCAATAGATAATTTACCGACTTTTTTCATTAAAACTTTCAATTTCTTTTGCACGGCCTCGGGCAAGTCAAATCCCATGCGACGATATTCACGAAGTGTCTCTTCAAGAAGTTTTATATCTTCCTTGCGAAGTTTCTTCTTCTCATATTCAAAATTTCCTTCATAGTATTCACAGAGTGCAATAAATAAATCTCTATCATATTCTATATCGACGAGTTTCTGTGACATTTCTGTTGCAACAGCGTGTGCAGCATCACGAACTTCTTTTTTTGGTGAAATCTCAGAGAGCAATCCCATCTTATTGAAAAAGCTTTCAAAAGAATCATCGCATCTTTCTAACGCATAAAGTGTATTTAAAAATGTTCTATTCTCAGGAAGAATTTTCTTTATATCTCCATAGACTTTTTTCTTATTAAGAATATAAAGATCAGCCTGCTTCTTCATAAGTGAAGGGGTCATTTTCACCCAAGTAAAATATTTTGCTGTATAAGGAATTGTTTTCATAGTTCTATATTCTAACATAAATTAATACTTTATTTTATTTTGTCTAGCGAGGACCTAAATAGAAAAGTAATCTTTTATATTTAGTCCGAGTGACGACATAAAAAGGTTTAAATGCCTCGTAGATTACTACGAGAAACCTTTATTCAAATTTCTTTTCTTGTTTTATCTTTCATTTTAAAAAGCCGTGTCCTTTTCTTGCTAGAAAAGGCACTCTATCTCGGCTACCCGCCCTCCGATGCGCTTTTTAAAAAGAAAGATGGGGTTTGTTTAAATACAAGTATATATTCCAATACAATTAATAAAAAAAAAGGAAACCCCGAGCTCATGCTCGGGGTAAGTGCAAACTTGTAATTCACATATGGTTTCATTTAACCATAGGCATCTCCTATGTTTGTTACTTAAATTTGCGTGCGGATGTTTCCACCCACTTTATTATTCTAGCATAAAAGAGAGCTTAAAAAAATGCCTCTGTGTAAATAGAAATCTCTGGTACACCCCCATCTTTTAATCCTCGCCAATAGTCACGAACGAAAGCAATGGATCCACAAAGGAAGAATTCTGGGTCAGAAAGATTTTTTGATTGTTCAATTATATCTGCAACCGGAATACGTCCATTTTTCATCACACCTTCTACATTTTCTTGAGTAATATAATAATTTACATTTAAAGTATTTGGATATTTTTCAACCAATTCATCTAATTCATTTTTAAAAATAATATCATCAACCATTTTGTTTGAATAAAAAAGCATTATTTTACGATTAGGAGTCTTTAACACTGATTCTTCTATTATTGCTTTAAAAGGAGCAACACCAATACCACCTGCAATTAAAACAAGTGGACTCGTTTCGGATTCTGTATAAAAATATCCATATGGCATAGATGCAGATAATTTATCCCCTGCCTTTAATTCAATTATTTTATTTGAAAATATTCCTATGCCTTTTACTGTAATAGTAAAAGAGTTGGCTGAAATAATATTTGAAATACTATATGACTTGCCCTCAACGTGACCAGTTTCTGGGAAAAATACTGTAATATATTGTCCTGCTCTAAATGTTTTTATTACGCCGTCATAAGCCAAGGTTAAAGTAAAAACATTTTCTGTTTCTTTTTTAACTTCTTTTATTGTGTATGTAATGTTATTTTCCATGATTTATTTAATGCCAACACTGGATTCCCGCCTTCGCGGGAATGACACCTGGGTCTTCGGAACTTACAGACTTGAATGAGATTCGAGGCAAAGTGAAGATTTTTGAGGAGGTGTACTTAATAGTACAGTGACGAAAAAATATTCACTTTAACGAAGAAGGTCGTCAAGTATGTAATGTTCCTTCGTAGTCTTCAACTGCTTTACGTAGAGCCTCATGTCCCAAAACAGAACAGTGATATTTCCTATCAGGAAGCCCACCCAATCTATCTATGATTGACTCTGGTGTCATACGTTTAGCAGTAGCAATTGTCATACCACCATTTTCTGTTGCTATAACTGACATCATAGAAGTGGAAGCAATAGCAGAAGCACAACCAAATGTACGCCACTTACATTCTGTAATTTTATTTGTTTCTTTATTCACATTTACCCAAACAACCATCATGTCCCCACAAAGTGGGCTACCAGCAACCCCACAACCGTCAGCTACATAATCTTTATCATCAAGTAAAATATTTCTCGGATTGAAAAAATGATCTTTTACAATATCACTGTAGAGCCAATCTGTTACATCACATGTTGTAGGAGTAATTTTATTCATGGTTTTTTATCGGAGAAATCTTTTTTAGTTTATTTACAATATCAATTAATGAAGAAATAACATAATCACAATCCTCTTTGCTTGTCTTTTCACCTATAGTAAACCTTAAGCTTCCATGCATAAGTGACACATCTTGTTTAATGGCTAAAAGCACATGTGAGACCTGCAAATCTGACGCAGAACACGCTGAACCAGTAGAAGCCTGTATTCCCATCTCATCTAACATTAAAAGCATTGATTCCCCTTCTACAGCAGGTATAGAAATATGAATATTATTTGGCAATCGAGATATTCGGTGACCGTTTAAAACCAAATCTGGAATTGAGGTACTCAATCCTTTGATAAAATAATCACGAATTTCTGTAAGCCTCTGAGATTCTTTTTCTCTTCTTTCTTCAACATGCGTGAGTGCAAAATCAAATCCTACAATAGCTGGAAGATTTTGTGTTCCACTTCGCAGTCCCCGCTCTTGTCCACCACCTGAAATAATCGGCTCTATTTTTACATTTTTATTTTTATACAAAATACCAATACCTTTTGGACCATAAATTTTTGAACCATTAAGAGTCATCATATCCACCCCGAGATCATTTATGTTAAGCGATAGACAGCCAGCCGCTTGGCAGGCATCGGTATGGAACAGCAGGTAGCCATTAGCCTGTAGCTTGTAGCTTTTTATGGCATCCCCCAATTCCTTGATTGGTTGTATTGTGCCGATTTCATTATTTGCATACATTACAGAAATTAAAATAGTTTTATCTGTAATGCGAGATATAACATCTTGTATATCAATCATTCCAAACTTATCTACTGGAATATATTCAACAATAAAACCTTCTTTTTCCAACTGCTTAGCAGATTCAATAATCGCTTTGTGTTCAATTGCAGAAATTAAAATATGATTACCATATTCACGATTTGCTCTTGCTATTCCTAAAATAGCCATATTATCTGACTCAGTTCCACTCGCTGTAAAAATTATCTCATCCTTTTCAACACCTAAAATATTTGCAATATTATGTCGCGATTTTTCTATTACAGAATTAGATTTTCTACCAGAAAAATAAAGTGAAGAAGGATTTCCATATTCCTCATTAAAATACGGTAACATCACATTAAGCACATCTGCTCGTGTGGGTGTCGTAGCTGCGTGATCCATGTAAATTTTGATTGGAGTTTTCATACATATTATCTAATACCACAGAAGGAAACATATTTTTCCATAATATTTTTTAAGGCAGCAAATTCTTCATCACTGTAAGTAACTTTTTTTAGAAATTGTGGATTAACTGTTTTTGTTGGAATAAATTTTTGAAGATAATAATTTTCGGCACCTTTTATCTCTTTGCCAATTTGTTCTATATCTTCAAATGTGATCATCGACTTTACAATAGTCGTACGAAATTCATAAGGTAAACCACTTTCTTTAATTATTTCTATACTTTTCTTTATGTTATCGACGTTTACAGGTCGGCCGACTGTTTCTGTATATTTAGAAAGTGGAGACTTAATATCCATTGCAATATAATCAACTAACTTTTCATCAATTGCACGCTTTAATACTACAGGATCTGTACCATTAGAATCAAGCTTGACCAGAAAACCAAGTTTCTTTACTTCACGCATAAATGAAAGTAAATCATCCCCATGCATGGTCGGTTCCCCTCCTGTTATAACAATTCCATCTAACATTCCGGTTCTTCCTTTTAAGAAATCTAATATTTCTTTTTCATCAATTTTTGTCTCAACTGTCTCATCAACTAATTCTGGATTATGACAATATGGGCAACGAAAATTACAGCCTATCGTATAGACCATACATGCTACCTTTGTTGGATAGTCTATTAGGGTAAACTTTTCAAATCCTCCGAATTGCATCTTAACTTACGGTCTGTGCTACTCCGAGTGCTTCGACATTAGCTGGCGCACATTCCGGTATATACATTTCTCGTAAATCAAATTCTGCCTGCTTTGCATCATTCCACTGACTCACTGGTCGCAAGTATCCAACAACACGTGAATAAACTTCACATGCTGAACTACAAGTTGGGCAAGAAAAGTGCTCACCCGTAACATAACCATGATTTCCACAAACAGAAAATGTTGGGGTAATGGTGAAATATGGTAACTTATAATTTTCACAAATTTTCTTAACCAAATTTGGTACAGAGCGATAATCAGCAACACGTTCACCTAAGAAAAGATGTATAACGGTTCCCCCTGTATATTTGGTTTGAAGCTCATCTTGAATATCAAGTGTTTCAACAATGTCATTTGAGAAATTAACCGGCAAGTGTGACGAGTTTGTATAGAAAGGTTGTGCTCCTTTTTTAGACTCTGCTTCATTAGCAACAATAATATCTGGATACATCTTTCTATCACGAGCAGCGAATCTGTAAGTCACACCTTCAGCTGGTGTTGCTTCTAGATTGTAAAGATTACCCGTCTCTTGCTGATAATTAATTAATCGATGACGCATATGGTCAAGTACTTCACCTCCAAAAGCTCTTCCATTTACTGAACCAAGATTTTCACCAAAAAGATTCATAGTTACTTCATTCATACCAATAAGACCAATTGTTGAAAAATGATTTTTCCAATATTCACCAAATCCACTTTTAATATTTCTTAGATAAAACTTTGTATAAGGATACAGGTTGGCATCAGTTAATTTCTCAAGCAACTTTCTCTTTATTTCCAAACTTTCCTTTGCGATATCCATTTGTGTATCTAATCTTTCATAAAATTCAGCTTTTGCTTTTTCTAATGAATCCTTATTCTTTAATTTAGAAAGATAAGCAATACGTGGAAGATTGATTGTAACAACACCAACTGAACCAGTAAGAGCATTTGCTCCAAAAAGACCACCACCACGACGATCCAACTCTTCTAGATCAAGACGAAGACGACAACACATAGAGCGTGTATCTTCTGGCTTCATGCTTGAATTAACAAAATTACTGAAATATGGAATACCATATTTTGCAGTAATTTCCCAAAGACCTTTTAATTTTTGATTCTCCCAGTTAAAATCTTTTGTAATATTCACTGTTGGAATTGGGAATGAAAACACTCTTCCTGCTTTATCCCCTTCTCCCATAACCTCAAAGAAAGCTTCATTTAACATATCCATCTCTGTTTGAAATTCTCCATACTTTTCTGATTGCTCTTTGCCACCAATAATTATTGGCATATCTTTAAAGTTAACTGAAGGGTTTAAATCAAGAGTAATATTTGAAAATGGTGTCTGGAAACCAACACGTGTTGGTACATTCATATTAAATACGAATTCTTGAATTGATTGCTTAACTTCTTTTTGAGTCAATTTATCATAACGAATAAACGGTGCGAGTAGTGTATCAAAATTTGAAAATGCGATAGCTCCCGCAGCCTCACCTTGCATCGTATACATAAAGTTAACAATCTGACCTAATGCAGTACGAAAATGTTTTGGTGCACCTGATTCAACTTTATCCGGAACCCCACGGAATCCTTCTTTCAATAAATCCATCAAATCCCAACCTACACAATAAATAGCGAGTGTACCTAAATCATGAATATGAAGATCACCATTTTCATATGATGTACGAATTTCCTGTGGGTAAATTTTATTTAACCAATATGTTTTACTAACTTCAGAAAAAATATAATTATTCAACCCTTGAAGTGAATAACCCATATTACTATTTTCTTTCACTTGCCAATCTAATTTACCTAAATAATTATCAACCAAACCAAGAGATGACATCGTCGCAAAAGATCGCATCTCAGCATGTTGCTCTCGGTAGAGAATATATGCTTTTGCTGTAACCTTAAAACGAGATGTCATGAGGACATGTTCAACTTCATCTTGTACTTGCTCAATTAAAATAACTCCATCTTCTGCTTTTGTTTCCAAAAAAGAAATTACTTTATCAGTAAGAATATTTGCTTCATTTTCATCAAACTCTTTTGTGGCAAGACCTGCCTTTGTAAGAGCCTTAGTAATTTTATTTTTTTCGAAAGCCTTTCTTTCACCTGTTCTTTTAATAATTGTTTTAAGCATAATTGTACAAGAATAACGTTAATAAAGTTTCCTCGCAGCAAGCTGACGAGTTATTTTTTAGGAAACTACTTTGTTCATAATGGCGTATAGCAATCTACGTCATGTTGAAACTTTTTATGTCGTCACTCGGACTAAATATAAAAGATTACTTTTCTATTTAGCTCCTCGTTAGCCAAAATAAATATGTGTCCCCCGGTACCTTATTATTGCCCCACTTCACCTTATCTGCAACCACAAAACTGGGGACATAAAAGGTCTTGAAAAATATGCCCGATTCTAGAAAAATCTTTACAAAATCTATAGGTGGGTTGAAGTGCTGGGGTAGTTAGCAGCCTGTAGCTTGTAGCCTTTAGCGATACAAAATACAGGTCAAAAGCTGCAATTTTTATGCTAAAAGTTTTATTTGTTTTTCTTTTTCACTATGCAATTCTTGTCGTGATTGCCAGATAATATATCAAGACTTAATAAAAACTCTCCAACTATTTCTCCACCAACAAATTTAAAATGTTTTTTAAAAAGTTTTAACCACATGTTTTTAATTTCATCTCTATTATCTTTTGTATTGTCATCCTCGCGAATGCGGGGATCCAGTATTCTAAATGCAAGAGTGCGAAACTGGATTCCCACCTTCGTGGGAATGACACAAATACTAGACTGAATCTCCTTATCCTTTATATCCAACCATTTTCTAAAACTTCCAAATTCTTTTTGAATTTTTATTATTTCTTGTGCATTATATATTGCTGCATTTATTTTTAATTTATTACGAATTATTTTTTCATCATTCATTAACCTTAGAAAATCTTTTTCACTATATTTTGCAACTTTTTTAATATTAAAATTATTATAAGCTTTTCTAAACCCACTCTCTTTCATTAAAATAGTTCTCCAAGAAAGTCCCGCTTGGTTTATTTCCATAATCAAACGTCCAAATAATTCATTGTCATCTTCTATTCTCACACCATAATGATTATCGTGATAAATTTTATCAACATCATTTTCGTCATTTAATTTGGAAACATAATCACAATATGGATGATTTAATTTCATATTAGTCCATCAAGAAATCCAATTGCTCTTTTGGAATACCTATAGATAGGCCGAAATCAACTGCTGGTTGCCATGATGTTTTATCATTTATATCACAAATAAATTTTTTATTAGAAAATAAAATAATAAGTTTAGTCTCATTCCAAAAATGTGTATACCAAGATTCTTTAAGCTGTTTTTCTAAAATGTCTATTTCTTCATCTGTTACAAGCACAGAATAAATATGCCACCTGTCAGCAACATTTTCATCATCAGTCTCCTTAAGACTTATAACCTTTATATTATTAAGAATTTCTATATCTTTTAAACTTTCTGCAACAATAGTACCTTTATACATAAATTTTAAAATTCCGTCATTACCCCTTCCTTAAGATCAACAAATTGCATCCCATCTTTCTCAAGTAAATTTTTTGGAATCATTCTAGTAAACAATCTCCTATCTTCCCTTAGCATTCCATCATGAACAGGAAAAACTATTTTTGGTTTTATAGCTTTTGCATATTCAATAGCTTCTTCAATTTTCATCCATGGTGCAACCACCGGAAGTGCTAATATCTCAATATCTTTATTTGGATTATGAAATGAATCCCCTGGATAAAAGAACTTATTCGCAATATAAAAACCAGTATTTTGCACAATAGAAATATCATGATGAATACAAGCATGGTCAGTACCGAAACTGATAATGCTTACCCCTTTAATATTTATTTCTTCTCCATCTCCAATAAGCACACAAGAAATATTTTCTTTATCTAATAATTTCTTCACTCCCTCATGGGTATAAATCACAGCTTTTTCATTTGATTTTAATATTGTCTTCAGACTTTCAATATGAATATGATCTGCATGTTCATGACTAATTAAAATAACATCAATATTTTTGGCATCCGGTGTATCGTTCCAACTTCCTGGGTCAGTTAATATGCGAATTTCTTTTTCCTCTATCAAAAGACAACAATGTCCAAATTTTGTAATTTTCATACTCCTAGTATACGATAAACTGCAATTCCAAATGCTATAGTTACATTCAAAGATTCTTTTGTGCCAAGCATAGGGATTTCTGCTATGACATCACAAATTTCTAGATTTTCCTTTGACATTCCGTCAACTTCTGAACCAATAACAAAAGCTACACTGTTTTGCTTTCCTAGTTCTATAGTTTTATAATCCACTGATTTTTCATCTTGCTCAATAGCAATTATGTAACAACCTTCTTCTTTAAGTTTTTTTAGTGCTTCAGTAATTGAAGATTCATATTCCCAAGCCACTACATCTTCTGCACCAAGTGCCACTTTTGCAAAGTCGCTTCTTTTATCACCCCATTTATCAAGCGGTGTTGGTGTTGTGCCACAAAGTATAATCTTATCAATTCCTACTGCATTTGCAGTGCGAAAAATAGACCCAACATTATATACCGAGCGAAGATTATCTATTACTACAATTTTCATTTTTTAATATTAACATATTTAACATAGAAAAATCCCAAGGATTAACCTTGGGATTTTTCTGTATAAATATATACTTTAAAGACTACTTTGTTTTCTTTACAGCAACTTTCTTAGCTACTGTCTTTACCACAGCCTTTGCCACAACCTTTTTTGCGACAACCTTCTTTACTTCCGCAACTTTAGGTGCAGATTTCTTCACCTCTACAACCTTAGATACTACTTTCTTTGCCCCGCGAAGAGTGCTCACAACGTGTGGTTGAGCAACAACTTTTGCTTTTGCAATTACTACTGGTGCAACTTTAACCTGTGCCTTAGCTGGAACAACAACATGAACTGGGGTTTCATTCTTTACTGCTGTCATTTTTTCAATAACATTTATAAGTTTATCTAATTTGAAACTAATATCTGCTAATTGCTTCTTTGTAGAGTCATCAGCTCCAATTGATTTAACTTCTGGACGAACAAATGAAGTCGTAGGTGTTGGTCTATCATTTGAAAATCTTTTTGGTTCACGATTAAAAGATCCAGATTTATATTCCTTATCTTCACGCTCTCTTTTAGCGCTGAAACAAGAACTACAATATACCGGCTTATCACTTGCTGGACGGAAAGGCACATCACAATTCTTTTTACATTCACTACAAGTAGCTTGAAACATTGTAGCTTCTCTGTCACCACCTCTATCTCCCCCTCTTTTATCACCATATGATGGTCGACTTCTACCTTCATCTCTGCCTCCGCTTCTTTCTCCACGGTAACCACCACTTTTATTATCTCTGGATTGAAAATTTTTCATATACCTCATACTATGCTATTAGAGGCAAAGAAGCAAATAAATACAGATAAAAGTTACCTTCCTATAGCTTACATACGATACAACAATTTTCTCCCGCGTAAAGTAGATGGTATGGAATTCGAACCCGTGAAGGCTTTCACCTTACCACCTTTCTTCCTCTCGGTTCGATTTACTAATCGCCGAAACAAAACAACTAACTATTTACATGGCGGAGGCGGAGAGATTTGAACTCTCGAACCAGTTACCCGGTTGCCACCTTTCCAAGGTGGTGGAATAAACCACTATCCGACGCCTCCGCCATATAAATACAAAACCTGTTTTGTTCTGGACTGCGATTTCAACAGACTGAGTACCCTCACCAGGACTGCGACTTTAACAATTTGGTTACAAATTAAAAAGTCGGGAGCAATCTAAGAAATCGGGAGCAATGTAATGCATTAGACCGCTCTGCCAGCTCTCCAATATTTAACATAAACCAAGCGCGAGCCGGTAGGCTCGCGCTATATTGTACCACACACATTTTTTCTAGCATTTTTACCAACTACCGGATGCTCCTCCCCCGCCTGAAGAACCACCACTAAACCCACCAAATGATGAGCCTCCACCAAATGAGCCACCTCCTCTGTTTCCTCCAATCCACCAAGGAATTGATGATCCACCACTTACTGCATTTTTATAAGCATTAGAAACAAAATAATCAAATAAAAGACCAAATAAGATAAATATAACAGTCAGAATGGAACCCCAGATTAAAGTAATTCCCAAAATACCAAAAAATGTTATAGCTACTCCGCCTATTCCACCAATAAGACCTCCTGCCCACCACGATTTACTTCTACCAAGAATTGAAGCAAGAAATTGTAAACCAATAATAATAAAGACAATAATAAACTCAATCATATTTCCATTTATTGAAGAACTAGATTTTTTACCTGTTGCCTTATATTCACCTCTTGTTACCTCCTCTATAGCCTTTACACCTTGTATAATACCCTCGTCATAATTCCCCTGTTTAAATGATGGAGTAATCTTATTATCAATAATATCTTTTGCTGTAATATCAGGAAGTGCACCCTCTAAACCGTAACCAACTTCTATACGAAGCTTATGGTCATCACGAGAAATTAAAAGTAAGATACCATTATCATTTTTTGCATCTCCTATTTTCCAACTTGAAAAAAGTTTTGATGCATAATTTTCTACAGCATCTCCTCCTAAATCAGGAATAGTTACAACTGCTATTTCATTACTACTACTTGCTGTAAAATTTTTTAATTCATTTTCTAAATTTTGTTTCGCATCAACAGATAGAATATTTGCATAATCATTTACATACCCGACAGGTTTATCAGGAATAGTAAAAGCATAAGAAAATAAAGCTGTGGAAAATAATACAGCGAACGTAACAGCTATCTTTTTCATATTTACTAATTTAACTTAACTGCTGGTGCTTTTGCAGCTGCTTCATCAGCCTTAAAGAAGGCACGCTTCTGAAAACCAAACATTGAAGCAACGAGATTAGACGGGAAAGTAACAAGATGAGTATTGAATAATCCAACAGTGTCATTGAAGCGTGTTCTCTCTACAGAAACACGATTCTCTGTACCCTCAAGTTGAGTCATAAGATTTTTTACAGTCTCACCGGACGCGAGTTGTGGATAACTCTCTACAATCATAAGAAGTCTTCCAAGTGAGCTTTCTAGTTGACCTGCAGCCGCTGCTTTTTCATCAACTGTCTTTGCCCCCGCATATCCTTGGCGCGCCTTTGCAATAGATATAAAAATATCCTTCTCTTGAGTCATCATACCCTTAACTGATTCAACTAAATTTGGAATAAGATCAAAACGTCTTTGATATTGAGTTTCAACTTGGGCCCATTGTGTATCAACTGCAAGATTAGCCTTTACCATACTATTATATGAAGACATTATCCAAAAACCAAAAAGAATAGCAACCACTACAACACCTATAATTATTTTATTTTTCATATATATTAAATTATAACAAAACAAAGATATAGTTGCTATACAGCTATTCTAATGTGTTTGTTGTTGTTTTTGTTAAACGACTAATTCTCTCAGAGATTGGCGGGTGTGTCATAAAAAGTTTAGCCACAAAAGAAATTTTTTCATCATTACGAAGTTCAGATTCATCATTTACTCCTGTTGGATCAGAGATAAAAAGATGAGCAATAGCTGCACGTTGTATCTTCATTGGTTGATGAAAATTACTAATTTTCTGAAGAGCTAGAGATAGCCCTTCGGGATAGTGAGTAATAGAAACGGAAGTACTGTCAGCTAAAAATTCTCTTTCTCGAGAAATAGCTAAACGAATAATAGTTGCAGCGATAGGAGCTAAAATAATTGCAACGATTCCTAAAATGAAAAAAATAGGATTTTTCTTCTCATCACTTCCGGAACCAAAGAATGAAGCCCTTAATGCCATATCTGCAACCAAAGATATAACACCTGCAAATACTACAACAACAGTACTAACTAACATGTCCCTGTTTCCAATATGTGAAAGTTCGTGAGCAAGCACCCCTTCAAGCTCTGATTTTGTAAGTAGTGGCAATATTCCAGTTGTAACAGCAATCACAGAATGTTCCTTGTTTCTTCCTGTGGCAAAAGCATTCGGTGCTGGATCATCAATAATATATAGCACTGGCATTGGGAGCCCTGCTGTAATACAAAGATTTTCTATACTATTCCAAAGCTCAGGATATTGATCTTTAGATTCTATTTTTGTAGCTCCCGCCATAGACAAAACTAATTTATCCGAAAACCAATAAGAACCGACATTCATTATTAGACTAAAGAAAACAGCATAATATAGAATAGAAGGATTACCATACATTAATGACAAGACAAAACCAAAAACAATAACTAGTAAGAAAAAAACTGTCATCATAATCCATGTGGTTCTTATATTTGAGGATTGTTGTGTATAAGCAGGAGACATAATGTATTAGGCGCTTGCAATAATAAATCCGAAAGCATACTTGCTTATTTTTAATTTCGTGTTCTTATTATACCAAGCCCTGCAAGTTACTTTATAGTACAAAACCTGGGGGTTAAGTCAAGGACGGACGTGAGTACACATCCAGTAAAAAGTCTATAAAGTCTTTAAAGCTAAAAGGAAATACGGACCCGTATCAACTTTATAAACTTTCTACTTTATGGACTTTTAACTAATTAAAACTTTCGACTCTTTCATTTTTCTGATACTATAAATAGACATATGTCACAAAAAGAAGCTCCAAACCAATTATTTAAAGTTCGCCATTCACTTGCCCATGTGCTTTTAATGGCCATTAAACATAATTTTCCTCATGCTTTACCTACAATTGGTCCTGTAACTGATACTGGTTTTTACTATGACCTCGACTTTGCTCCAGGGGTAAAAATTGGGGTAGATGATTTAAAAAAAGTAGAAGATACAATGCGTGAAATTCTAAAACGTAATTTAGACTTCAAAGTTGAAACTGTTTCTACAGACCAAGCTCGTACACTTTTTGCAGTTAATCCATTCAAATTAGAATTAATCGATGGTATTGAAAAAGAAGGCCAGGACGTGACTCTTTATCATACGGGAGAGGATTTTTATGATTTATGTGAAGGTCCACATGTAGAAAATACGAAAGAAATTCCTACTAATTGTTTTATACTTAGTCATTTGGCTGGTGCTTATTGGCGAGGAGATGAAACAAAGCCAATGCTCACACGTATATATGGTCTAGCTTTTGAAACAAAAGAAGAATTGGATGCCTATATTTTACAACAAGAGGAAGCTAAGAAAAGAGATCACAGAATTATCGGTGCTCAATTAAAACTTTTCACTGTGTCCCCTCTTATTGGTGCAGGTCTTCCACTCATGCAACCAAACGGAATGATAATTAGAAAAGAAATTGAAGATTATTTATGGTCACTACATTCTAAGAAAGGTTATTCACGTGTTTGGACTCCACATATTGCAAAAGAAGCTCTATATGTAACCTCTGGTCATGCGGCAAAATTTGGTGATGAACTTTTCCGTGTACAAGGAAAAGAAGATAAATTTATTATGAAGCCAATGAATTGCCCACATCATATGCAAATCTTTGCAGATAATCAATTCTCTTATCGTGATATGCCTGTACGATATTTCGAGCCAGCTACAGTTTATAGAGATGAAAAGTCTGGCCAATTAGGTGGATTACTTCGTGTGCGTGCTATTACACAAGACGATGGTCACCTTTTCTGTACACAAGACCAAGTTAAACAAGAAGTTTCAACTATTGTTGGTATTATAAAAGAATTTTATACAACGATGGGAATGATGGACGGCTATTGGGTATCATGGTCAGTTCGGGGGACTGATAAAAGTAAATATCTTGGAACAGATGAGGTTTGGGATTTGGCTGAAAGTTCACTTGAAGAAGCAGCAAAAGCTAATGGACTAAATTATAGAAGAGTCGAAGGTGAAGCTGCTTTTTATGGACCAAAGTTAGACTTTATGTTTAAAGATGCAATTGGTCGTGAGTGGCAACTAGCTACAATTCAATGTGATTTCAATTTACCAGAAAGATTTGATTTGAATTTCATAAATGCTGAAGGTAAGAAAGAAAGACCAGTTGTTATACACCGAGCCATTTCTGGATCAATAGAAAGATTTATGGGTGTAATGATAGAACACTTCGCAGGCAACTTCCCTCTTTGGCTTTCACCAAATCAAATTACAATTCTTCCGATTGCTGATAAACACGCTGAATATGCAAATACTGTTTTTGAAAAATTACAAAATTCTGACATTCGTGTAAAAATTGATAATTCTCGTGAAGGACTTGGAAAGAAGATTCGTAATACTCGTGAAATGAAGACTCCATATTGGGCAGTTATTGGAGATGCCGAAATTACAAATGGTACAGTCACACTTGAACACAGAGTGGATGGTAAAATTGGAGAAATGAAAATTGAGGATTTAATTATAAAATTATCAGAGGAAATTAAGGGTAAAAAATAACTCTTTCTTATGGAAAACAAGAAATAATTAACCCGCGACATTAACTGTCGCGGGTTCCTGTGGTTGCGATGCAATTGACCGAAGGCGATCACATCTGCTGTTGTTGCTGTTGCTGTTGCTGTTGTTGCTCCTGACTGTAACGGTCTGGCTGCTGCTGTGGTTGTGTATAAACCGGAATCGTTACAGCTGCCGATGTTTGATTTTGTGGCATCTTATATCTCCTTAAAACAAGGACTCTAATCTAACAATAATTTAAAATAAAGTCAAATTAACTTTAATTACTACATATAACATACACTAAATTATTTTTAAGCAAATACCAATGCTATACTATTTATCATATTAATTTATACTTTTTAAAAATGTACGATGAACTTATTTGGACAGAAGAATATTCTGTTGGTATTGAAATAATAGATAATCAACATAAAGAGTTTTTTAATTTATGTAACAATTTATTAGAATTAGCTGAAGGAAAAACAAAATTTACACAAGCAGAAGCTGTCCTTGCTATTAACAGATTAGGTGATTACGCAAAATATCATTTAGGAACAGAAGAGGAATATTTTGAAAAATATAATGTACAAAATATGGAAGATCATATAAAAGCACATAATCATTTTAAAATAAAATCTTCTGAATTAATTGCTAAAGTAAGTAATAAAGATTACGATTTAAAAGATACACTCAAGGAAAGTGGTTTATTTGCTGGAAACTGGCTATTTGAACATATTATGTCTATGGATAAAAAATACTCTCCGTTTTTTAATGAACAAGGTTTGAAGTAAAAAATAAAAATCACCGTATATGCGGTGATTTTTATTTTTTCTAATTTATTGTATATTTCTTATGTAATGAAATTGGTATTCCTTTTATGATCCCAGCGTCTATGGTATGTTGTGTACCGGATGAATTATTTACCTGGAAGGCGTGTAGTGCATCACCATATTTAACTTCTTCAGCATCACGTTCATTGTATTCATTCTGTTCTATTGTTTTAAAATGCATTTCTAAAATTGCTGATGGATTTACTCTTTGAATGTTTTTTAGAGTTGTCTCCAAAAATTCAAATTGCTTTTTTGTTATAACATTGTCAACAAGTCTTGTATAAAAATGTTTTATATAAATATCTAATTTAGAAGGAAGGATAACTCTCAGATGTGTACACTCTGGATTTATTTTCAAAACTTCATCCATACAAAATAAATCTACCCCAAGTGCTCCTCCAGTAATGACGCCGTCCCCACGTGACAAAACTTCACGAACAGACTCGCGAACATCATGCTCTACTTCTTCATTTGTATTTTTCCAAGTCCCAGTAAAAATGATCCATTTCATGAGAATAGTTACCAGTTAGTAGTTACTGGTTAATAGATTATAGTTTAATACAAAAAGTTTATTTTTCATATTTAAACAAATCTCTAATAACTGAGCCCTATTTATAAATTAAACCCGGTGCTATACTGATAATCATATTAATTTATACTTTTTAAAATGTACGAAGAACTTATTTGGACAGAAGAATACTCTGTTGGAATTGAAATAATAGACAATCAACATAAAGAGTTTTTTAATTTATGTAACAATTTATTAGAATTATCTGAAGGAAAAATAAAATTTACACAAGCAGAAGCGGTACTCGCCATCAATAGATTGGGTGATTATGCGAAGTATCATTTAGGTACAGAAGAAGAGTATTTTGAAAAATACAATGTTCCACATATGGAAGATCATATAAAATCACATGATCACTTTAGAGTAAAATCTGCTGAATTAATTTCTAAGGTAAGTAATAGAAATTATGATTTAAAAGACACACTAAAAGAAAGTGGTTTATTTGCTGGAAACTGGCTATTTGAACATATTCTTTCAATGGATAAAAAGTACTCTCTATTTTTTAATGAGCACGGCTTGAAGTAAAAACAAAAATCACCGCATATGCGGTGATTTTTATTTTTAGATATCCAAATTTGCTTGTTTAGCATAAGTCTGGATAAAAGATTTACGTGGTCCAACTTCAGAACCCATCAGCATTTCAAAAGTTCTATCAGCATCCCCTGCTTCATGAACAGAAACAACTTTTAAGGTACGAGTCTTTGGATCCATTGTTGTTTCCCAAAGTTCATCTGAGTTCATTTCTCCAAGACCTTTATAACGCTGTATCTGTGGTTTCTTATTGGACTTCTTTACAACTTTTTCTTCAGTCTCTTCAGCGGTATCACCATCATCACTTTCTGTGTTTTCTTCCGCATCATTCTGCGTCTGTTCCGCATCTTCCGCGTCATCAAAGCCAAGCTTCTTTAAAATAGCCTGCTTCTCAACATCTGAATATGCATAATGATTCTCTTTGTTAAAAGCAATCTTATAAAGTGGAGGTTGAGCAATATAAACATAACCAGCGTCAATAATTGGACGATAATAACGATAAAAGAATGTAAGAAGAAGTGTACGAATGTGTGCCCCGTCAACATCGGCATCTGTTGCAATAATCAATTTATGGTAACGGCACTTTTCAATATTGAATGTATCTCCAATAGCTGCCCCCATAGCAAGCACAAGATTTTTAATCTGCTCACTTCCTAACATTCTATCCAATCGTGCACGCTCTACGTTTAATATTTTTCCACGAAGTGGAAGTATAGCTTGAGTCACACGATCACGCCCCATCTTTGCTGTACCACCAGCAGAATCTCCCTCCACTATGAATAACTCAGAATCAGCTGGATCATTACTTTGGCAATCGGCAAGTTTTCCTGGAAGTGAAAATCCTTCAAGTGCTCCTTTTCTAAGAACAGAATCCTTAGCAGCCTTTGCAGCTTTACGAGCACGAAGAGCAAGTAATCCTTTACTGATAATTTCTTTTGCATCATCTGGATTCTCTTCCATGAAAAGAGTGAAGGCATCAGAAAATACTGTAGAGACAGCTGATTGCGCTTCCATTGATCCAAGCTTTGCTTTTGTTTGACCTTCAAATTGAATCTCACGAAGTTTTACAGAAATAACAACGGTCAAGCCTTCAAGTACATCATCTCCTGTTAGGTTTTCATCTTTTTCTTTTAAAACACCATTCTTACGAGCATAAGCATTTATAAGACGAGTAAGAGAAGTTTTAAATCCAGTAACATGAGTTCCTCCTTCTATTGTAGGAATATTGTTTGCATAAGCTGCAATTTTTGTTGGAAAATCATCGATGTATTGAAGCGCAATTTCTACTCCAACATTTTCTGCAGATTTATCAACATAAAAAATATTCTTATGAACTGGCTTTGAAAATTCATTATAATGTTTTACTAAAGACTTTAATCCTCCTTCAAAATAAAATGTTTGACTAGGTTGTTCAAGTGAAAGATCTGTTAAATATTTTTCTCCAGAAAAATCCCCCTTACCAGCATATTCACGGGCATCAATAACATGAATAGTAAGACCGCGAACCAAGTAGGCTTGCTGACGAAGGTGAGAAATAACTCTGCTTATTTCAAATTCTGTTCCCTCTTTGAAAATTTCTGCATCCGGTTTAAAGGTTACAATTGTTCCGTTGAATTTTGATTTAGCAACTTGCTTCACAGCGGACTTTTTTATTCCTTGTTTATATTCCTGCATGAAAAGTCCACCGTCGCGATGAACTTCTACTTTTGTATGAATAGAAAGAGCATTCACAACAGAAGCTCCCACACCGTGAAGACCACCGGATACGTTATATCCTTCACCACCGAATTTTCCTCCGGCGTGAAGTGTACACATAATAGTTTCAAGTGCAGATACTTTTGTCTTTGGGTGAATGTCGGTTGGAATACCACGACCGTTATCAATTACGCGAATATATCCGTCCGGTAGTAACGCAACTTCAACACGATTAGCATAACCGTTCATCGCCTCATCTCGTGAGTTGTCGAAAATTTCCCAAATCAAATGGTGAAGACCGTCAGGCCCTGTTGACCCGATATACATTCCTGGACGCTTGCGAACTGGTTCTAGGCCTTCAAGAACTTGAATCTGGTCCGCACCGTAACTTGATTTCTTTGCACTAGATTTCTCTTGTTTTGGGGCCATAAATAATAAAAATACTAAGTAGAATAATCCTTGAATTATAACATTTTTAGAGCAAAAAAGAAAGTTGATTCTGCGGAATCACGTCGCATAACCGTCCTATAAAATGCGACAATAAAGTGACTATTTTCACCTTAATTTATAAGGATTTTTAAGTGTTTTTAATAAAAAAATAATTACCATGCTACAGGAGATGGTGGTAGAGGATATGTGGCATTAGACCATACTAAATTCTCGCAATAAGCATTTGTAAAAGTTACTAAAATAAACTGTATACAAAATAAAACTAAAATAATAAAAAATATAGATGCTTTTTTATTTTTAATAGATTGAAAAATTCCATAAAATAAAATAAAAAACGAACAGCACAAAAACAAATAAGAAAAAACCAAGATGTATGGATACTCAAAAGGAACTATCCAACAAAGTTCGGAGTGAAGTATAAAAACTGGAAAAAGGAAACCAAATACAGAAATAATCAATAACGATAATGTTGTAATAGAATAAAAATATTTTAAAAACTTAGGAAACTTATACTCTTCTTTTATTAAATTAGTCTCCGCTGAGCTTTGTGTTATGTTTTCCATATCTAAACAGTATACCGGTTACTTTAATTAAAGTTTTATATCTAATACAAATTACTATGTGTATCAATGTCGATTAAACGTGCCATGTCTGTGTCATACAATTCATAAATAAGGCGGTAATCTCCTGTAATATTAATACTTCGATAAGTCTGCATATTACCGTTGAGTGCGTGATTGTTAAGTAGTCGATTAAATGGATCCTCCATAAAAAGCTTAAGTCTCTCCGCTAGTGCGCGTTTTACGGTAGCTGGCAACTTTGTTACAGCCTTCGAAAAGTGCTTCGTGCGAATTACGATCATATCAATTTTAAATCTGCAATCAATTCGTCAGCGTTCGTATAACTCTTTGTGTTCTTCATGTCCTTATCAGATTCCTTACTAATTGATTCCCATAGCGCAAGTTTTGCTTTGTTTGGCATTGGTTCGATAGAAATACTTAATCTCTTATCACGTACGAATTGTGCAAGAAAAGCATTTACCACGGTGGTTAAAGGCACTCCCATTTCTTTCGCAATGCGTGAGGCTTCATTCTTAAGTTCTTTATTTGTTTTTATTAACATTGTTGTATTCATATACCAAAGTATATATTATGGTATAGTTTTGTCAATTAAGCTATTTATATTTCACTACCGCTCTCACAAACTCATCATTCTTTTCATATTCATTATTAAAATACTTTGAAAAAGATGCAAATGCTGGAGAAAATAAAATAATATCCCCCTCATCTGCTAGAGCAAAAGCTTTGTCTACACAATCAGATAATTTTTCAAACTCATATTCTTTTAGAAGATTCAATCTGTCGGTTCCGGTACCTGATAAATAAATTACGGCTTTAGTATTTTCTTTAATTGATTTTTCAAGATTCTCTATTGGTAAACCTTTATCCTTACCACCAACGATTAAGATAGGTTTTATGTTAAAAGTTGTCTTGATTGATTCCAATGCTTTTATGGTTGCATCTCCAGTTGTGCCATTGTTGTCATTAAATACTCTTATTCCTTTACAAATCTTATTAATTTGGCGAACTTCTTCGTCAAAAACTTCTGTTTCTCGTTCACTGTACGATTTGTACACCTCACTCGAAACATTGTCTTTTCCTTGAATTTCATCCAAATTAATAAGATTTGTTTTATAGAACCCCATATCCTCCAATCTCCCCTCCACCGCCTTAAAACTAGCTATGGCTTCACGAATAGTCGTATCGTCTAATCCACATTGAGAAGCTACTTCATAAGCTAATTTAGCGGCTATCTGATTATGTTCACCAATTAAACTAGTTTCAATATGGCTATTAACAGCGATAACCATCTCTTGATTAGGATCTCTTTTTTTTATTTCTTCTTCTGCTTCAGGGCTAACTATTAAAATATCCAATTCTTTTTGATTACGATAAATATTTGCCTTATCATTAAAATATAATTCCTTATCATTCTTATAATAATTCATGTGATCGTCCAAGAAAGATGTAAAGACTGCAATATGAGGACTAATTTTCATATCTCCAAATCCTTGCAACTGCCACGAATCTAATTCCAAAACCAAATAATCTCCATCTTCTATTTCATCTAACAATGGAAGATTAGCCACTCCACGAATATTCCCACCAAGATGAACCTTCATGCCCGCAGATTTTAAAATATGGGCAATTAACTGTGTAGTTGTACTCTTACCACGAGTACCTGTAACACCGATTATTTTTACATTCGGTAAATTCTTCATCACGATATCAGAAAGAAGTGATGCTGACATATAAATAGGAATGTCTTTTTCACGCGCGCTAGCAATGTATTGATTATCTAATGCAACTCCTGCTGCTTTTAAAATAAAATCTCTGTTTTCAAAATCTTCTACTTTATGCTCACCGAGATGATAAATTATATTTTCATATTTTGAAAGTATCGACACAGAATTAATTAATTCTGCCTCTGTTTTTTTATCTGTAACAATTAACTCTGCTCCATTTTTTGCAAGAAATTCTGTATCTCCTAATCCACGACCAAGTAAACCAAGTCCCATTACTGTTACTTTCTTATTTTCAAAATATGGCAAATAAATTTCTTTTTTCATATTTATTTTTTAAGAGGAATTTTATTAAGTTCTGCAAATGCGTCCCCTGCTCCAATGTTAAGTACAATAGTATTAGAATCGACAATAGACATAACAGATTCAGGTAAATCAGTTACAGAAACAAGAGTTTCTGCATGTCCTCCTTTTTTAATAATTGAATCTCTCAAATCTTCTGAAGAAACTGACAAATCAGTCTCTAGTCTTGCTTTATAAATTGGCATCAAGGAAACAAAATCTGCTTCTTTTAAAACATCACCAAATTCTTCAAAGAAAGCTTTAGTGCGAGAGTGAAGATGTGGCTGGAAAAATACATGAAGTTTATAATCTTCTTTTGAATACTTTTCTCTAATAGCTTCCAGTGTCGCTTTGATTTCATTCGGATGATGACCATAGTCATCATAAACTACAACACCATTTTCTGTTTTACCTTTGTATTCTAATCTACGCCATGTGCCTGGAAAATTCTTCAAGCCTTCACGTATTTTTTCTTCATCTAATCCGAGTTCTTCTAGAAGAGCACAAACTAACTGTGCATTTGATTGATTGTGTTCACCTAAGACACTTAACTCAATACTTTTTCTATCAATACAATCCGCGTCTATTTTTTTTGCTTTTGTATTTAAAGAAACATTACTATGTGTTACCAAAAAACCTTCTTCATCTAATTTATATGCAAATGATTGAAAAGCTTCGTGTATATCTTCAATGTCTTTATAATAATCCAAATGATCAGCATCAATATTTGTAACAATAATATGACGAGGGTTTAAATTAAGAAATGATCTTCGATATTCACAAGATTCAACAACCAAATACTTGCTATCCCCTGCAATAAAATTTGTTCCACCATCTGATAATAAACTACCAATAATAATTGTTGGATTAATACCACATGCTTTTAGCGCGTAATAAGTCATAGCAGTTGTAGTTGTCTTGCCGTGAGTTCCACACACAGAAATAGTTGTATATTCTTTTGTTAAAAGTCCAAGAGCTTCAGGATATGTCATACACTTTATTCCCCTATTTCTTGCTTCAACTAATTCAGCATTATCATCACTAATTGCAATAGTATAAATAACTAAATCAATATTATCTTTAATATTAGAGGCAGATTGTCCAATAAAAATATCTAATCCCTCCTGTTTTAATTTTTCAATAATATCAGATGTTACCCCATCCGAACCACTAACACTTGAGCCATTTGCATGACAATATCTAGCAAGAGCTGAAAGTCCAATGCCTCCAATTCCGATGCAGTGTATATTTTTATAATCTGTTAATTTCATATTAGCGAATCTCGTAACCTTTTTCCTTAAAAACTTTATAATAAGCTTCCATCATTTCATTCACCTCTTCATCTGTTAATGTCTTTTCATAACTTTGAAAAACTAAGCGAAATGCGAAAGAAGTTTTTCTTATGCCCTCTATTTCTTTCGTGAAAGTATCAAAAAGATCAACACGAGTAACAAGAGTATTCCGTACTTCAGCACAAAGATTATTGATACTCTCCCATGTTGTAACAGCAGGTACCCACATAGCAATATCACGGGCAATAAACGGATAAGACGAGACTGATTTGTAATTAACGAAAGGTAAAGACGTGAATGTAGGCGCTTCATAATTTGTAGGCTCCGGAAGTGATGCAATCATTGTATCAAAATCAATTTCAATAACATAAGGTTTAGTTGAAACTGTTGTACATTCAAGTGATGGCAATTCTAAAGTGCGTTTAATTTCAACTAATATCATATCGACTCCATCTGTGAAATTACTTTTCTTCGCACCGTCATCAATTGCAAGAGATAAATGTCTTGTCTCTGTATCTTTTCCAAAAACATTCCCAATTTCAAAAATCTTAATTGTTTTTTCACCGAGAAGTGGTGCGTTGTAAAGATTTAATGATAGAGAATTTAATATACCATTACCTAAACTGTCACGAAGTTTTTCTTTATCTAGAGCCAATCCTTTTACAAGTTCCACCTCACCCTGATCACCAAAAGTATAAGTCATGACTTCAGAGAAACCATTTCTCACTAAAATTTCTCTTATTTTATTTTCATAAAACATTCTCTTATGAGGAAGACCTACGCGATTTAAAACAGGAAGAGTTGGTATAAGTTTGTCATATCCAATAATACGTCCCACTTCTTCTGTGACATCTTCTTTAATTCGTATATCTAGTCTTTCAGATGGAACTTCAACTGTATAAACATTTCCTTTTGTCGTAAATTTAAATAAAAGTTTTTTAAATGTTTCTTCTACTTCTTCCCTAGAATATTTTGTACCTAATATTGCATTAATTTCATCAAGTGAAACAGATAATGAAAATATCTCATCTACCTTTGGATAAATATCTGTTACAAGTGAAACCTTCGCATCAGCACATAATTCTTTAATTAGATTTGCGGTCATATATAAACCTTCTTCAATTAAAGAGTTTGCAATTCCATTTTCAAAACGTTTTGAAGCATCTGTTCTTAAATCATATTTCTGTGAAGTCTTGCGGATAAGGGTTGGTTCGAAATTTGCACTCTCTAAAATAACACTTGTTGTATCAGATTGTATACCACTAAATTTTCCTCCTTTTATTCCAGCTAGCCCTAGAACTTTTTCATCATCTACAATTACAAGAGTTTGAGTATCAAGATTAAGTGACTTTTCATCCAAAGTAACTAGCATCTCACCAGTGCGCGCTACGCGCGCACCCAAAATACCCTTAATACTCCTTGTGTCATAAGCATGCATAGGCTTATTGAGCGAAAACTGCACATAGTTAGTGATATCAACAATATTGTTAATACTTCGCTGTCCTATAGATTCAAGCCTTTCTCTGAGCCATTTTGGGCTTTCTGTGACCATTACACCATCTATTCTTATTCCCATAAAACGAGTACATTTTTCACCATTTTCTATTGAAACTGCTGGAGCCGGAATAGTTGAGTCAAAAAAAGATTCGTTTTTATTTATTCTCTCATCTTCCTTAAATGTAAAACCAAAATCTGCACAAAGTTCACGGGCCATACCCCTGTGGCCTAATGCATCGTGGGCTCTATTTGGTAAAACTTTAATATCAAAAACCGTATCCTTATAATCGTCAGTTTGTATTCCTTCCGCGTCATTCTGCGTTTGTTCCGCGATAGTCCGCGTTTCTTCAACTTCAAAAGATTTTTTATTAAAAGCCTCTGAAATCACACCATCTTCTGGAAGTGTCTCGACAATATAATCTTGTAACCACGCTTTAGAAAATTTCATAATTAAAATTGATTGACCACTCTTAAATCTCCATTATACAAAAGACGAACATCTTCAATTCCATATTTAAGCATTACCATTCTGTCTATACCACAACCAAAAGCAAAACCACGATAATCAGCTGGATTAATTCCTCCTGCTTCTAATACTTTTGGATGCACCATTCCAGCACCACCTATTTCTATCCAACCAGTTTGTTTACAAATATTACAACCACTACCTTTACACTTAAAACATTGCATATCCACTTCATTGCCCGGCTCAACGAATGGAAAATAACTTGAACGAAGTCTAATCACTAAATCTGTTCCAAAAAATTCTGAGAAAAACTTTTCAATTACACCTATCATCATAGCTAGTGATGCATCTTTTGCAACATATAACATTTCTATTTGATGAAATTGTGCTTCGTGGGTTGCGTCTGTTGCTTCATTGCGAAAAACTTTTCCCGGGCAACAAATAGCAATAGGCAATTCTTTACCTTCCGCTGTATATTTTTCCATAGTGCGGATCTGCATGTTACTAGTATGTGTACGAAGAACATAGCCCATGGGTTCACCGAATTTATTAATGCCTGTCCTTTGTATTCCTTCTGCGACCTTCTGCGTCCGTTCTGCGTTAGTCTGCGCTTCATCAGTACCCATTCTGATGAAGAAGGTATCCTGCATATCTCTCGCTGGGTGATCAGCTGGAACGTTTAGTGCATCAAAATTGTGCCATTCATCTTCTAGCTCTGGACCATCAACTGTATCAAAACCCATCTTGGAAAAGATGTCGGAAATACGTGCAACTGCGAGAGTAATGGGGTGGAGATGGCCGTTCATAAATTTCATTTTATCATAAAAATGAAATTTATGAACGGCCATCTTAGTTGAAAGTTTTTAAAGTTCATAAAGTTGAAAGTAAACCAAAATACGACGCGAGCGACCACTTGGGGGTCGCTCGCATCGGACCCACTTTATAAACTTTCAACTTTATGAACTTTATAGACTACTTCTTCGTATCCTGAAGCACCCATTCATTTCTTCTTTTAAAGAAAGTGTCAAAAACTGCACGTCCAAAAAATAATGGAGCGAATATGGGGTATAAAACAAAAAAAATAGGAAAGTTAATATAAAACTGTTGTTTGTCATCTGAAAGAGTATTACCGATATAAAGAACTAACAGAAGCATAGAAAACATAACCATTACTATAAACGACATTACTGTGGTATTAAAATAAAAAAGATCAAATATTGGCATTTGTGGATGAAAACCAACCGTAACCCATCTGTTAATAGAAATAATTAATTGTGACGAGATACTATAAACAGCAAAAATGGTGGCATACAAACCATAAAATATAAAAATAAAAGCTACAGGCAATGTAAACATACCGAAATTACCATATTCTTTTTTAAAAAATAACTCGCGATAATTAATAGAGTTTTCAAGAAATCCCCTAGCCCAACGTAAATGTTGATAAAAAAATCCTTTTGCTGTTGCGGGACCAACTGTATACACGAGTGCTTTATGTGAATTCATAACCTTCAAATGTGCTTTATGCATACGTAAAGTAATTTCGAAATCTTCTGTATTATGAGCTTTGCTATAATTACCAACTATCTCAAATACTTCTTTACGGAATATAGAAAATGATCCTGGAGCCACTAATATAGAATCAAGCTGTCCATATGCCTTACGCACAAATATATTTATTAAATATTCCGTAGCTTGTAATCGTTGAATAAGTGTACGTGGGTTACGAATGTGTATACACGGAGTTACAGACATAACACTTTTATCAGCATCAAAATATGACACCATTATTTTAAGTGTATTAACTTCAACTGAAGAGTCTGCATCTAAACAGCCAAATAAATCTGATTTTGAATTTTCTAAAGCAAGATTAACAGCGGTATGTTTACCACCATTTTCTTTTGAAAGTACTCTTATCTGTTCTGAGTTGTTGTATGCATATATCTCAGCGATAGCAAGAGTTCTATCTTTACTTCCATCATCAACAACAATTACTGAAAGTTTATCTTTTGGATAATCAAGTGCAAGCAGTGAATCAAGAGTAGACGCAAGTGTTTTTTCTTCATTCCAACACGGAACAACAATAGTTACTGTTGGATAATTTTTTATCTCATGTTTTTCCTCCTTTTTAATCTTTTTTTTATTCTCAAAAAATGAAGTTAAAAGTAGTACTTGAAAATATATTGATAAAAATAGAAATGGATACATGAGCCCATATAATATGGAATATATCATAAAATTAATTTACAACTTTTGTTGTAGTCGCTACTGTAGTGGTACCACTTACTATAACCTTAGGTGGATTATATTTTACAGTAACCTTTTTAGGAGTAGTAGTTGCTACTTTAAGTGTGTCAGGGAGGAGTTTTTCAAGTTCTTCAACGGTTTTAAATCCAACATAAGTTTTGTCTTCAATAACAAGAGCCGGCAACGAAGACTTAACGCGATATATAGTTTTCATAGAATCTATTGCTGTAAGATCCAAATTGTAATCAAATGAATATATACGTAAATCTGGATGTATCTCTCTTAAACGAGTAAGTACATAACCTTCCTTTTCACAATCAACACAGTCACCTTGATTAGAATAAAAATAAATTATAAAAATTGGTTTTTTTGTAACTCCACATTTATTAGCTAACTTTTTTGACAATAGATAATCCTTTATCTGAAGAAGCGAATAATATTTTTTTAAATAAATAACATCTTTATCTTTTGTACCACGATCAGCCTCTGTACGAGAAAGTTTATCTCCAAGAGTAGATAGTTCTGGTGATAGACTGCCCTCACCCACATTTGAACAAGGAACTTCTCCAAGAAGAGAGAACTGTGTTTCACTAGAAAGAATATCTATAGCAATATTATCTTGAATAGACTTAACACTCTCGATTCTTTTATTGGAAAAAAAGGTTGATGTAAAAAATGCGGTCGCAAAGATCGCAGATGTTATAGCGAATGTAAAAATGTATTTTTTAGTATCAATCATATCTGTATTGGAGCCGCTTCTCAGATTCGGCTACAAGTTCTTGTTCGCCGTCGCTCACAAGACTCGCAGCCCGCCGCTCGTGGTTTCGCTTGCTAGCGAAACATCACTGCGCCCATTCGAATCTGCCACAAATCAGCGCAGGCTGATTTGTTGAATCGGCAATAAATAAGGCTACCACCATTATTTATGGAGCCGCTTCTCAGATTCGAACTGAGGACCTACGGTTTACAAAACCGTTGCTCTACCAACTGAGCTAAAGCGGCAAAAAAGAAAAATACGTTAGATAACAGATATAAGACAACAGTCAAATATCTAGAATAACGTTACAATATCCTATCATAAAATAGGTTATTTGTCATCTTTTTTGGACTAAATATTATATAATATATTCTAGTCTTTATTCTCTTTTTCCTTATCCATCTCCTGCTTATAAACCTTCAAGTGATTCCAAAAATGTGGGACAGTGCCTCTGTTTCTAACTGCATTTTTTACAAACATATCGCGAGATACAGCGTAAAGTTTTGAAAAACCTTTATCTAAATAAAACATACCTCTAACGATTATATGTAGTGCATATTGCATAACAAATTTACGAAAGTAAACTGTGCGGCGCAAAAAATATCTAAGTATAACAATTAAAGTTGCATATACTTGCTTTGGTCCATCAAAACTTTCATCGACGACTATTTGTCCACTCTTAATCTTATAAAATTGAAGTAGAACAATAGAAACAGCCCCAAGAGCTGATACTAGTCCACTTATAAATAAAATATAGATAAGCATGGTTTTTTGCTAAGCCTTAGATGGCGTAGCGTGTGAATTTAATCACTTTTGTGTTCTCTCCAAACTTTTGTACGGCAGCTTGAATTTTTTGCTCTACAGTCATAGAAGGATCTTTAATGAAGGCTTGCTTAAGTAAAGCTGTTTCTTCTCCTAAACCATCTTCATTATCAATTGAAGTTGGTGACATAGCACATACATGCATAGCTAAATCTTTTGCAAGAGCTACGAACTCTTCATTCTTTGCAACGAAGTCAGTTTCACAACCAAGCTCTAATAGAACACCAATTGTAGCATTTCCATGAATATAAGCTGAGACAACGCCAGCTGCCACTTCACGGTCAGCCTTCTTTTCTGCTTGAGCTGCAGAGTATTCTGAAAGGACAGCACGTGCCTTTTCTTTGTCTCCATTTGCTTCATCAAGAGCTTTCTTAATTTGTGCAAATGATAATCCTGTTTCCTCACGAAGTTCTTTTATAGTATCCATATGGGTAGTTGATAGTTACTGGTTAATAGTTGATAGTAAATGCAAATACAATACTAATGCGATGCTTACGCTTCTATTTGAAGAGCGTTCTTGATTGATTCAAGAACAAATCGAACAGAACTTACTGATCCATCATTTCCGAGTATTGGGTATTCGATACCTTCTATTGTACAGTCAGTATTACAAAGCGCAACCACAGGAATGTGGAGAATTTTAGCTTCCTTAACACACATATCTTCATGGCGAGAGTCAATCATTACAATTGCTGCAGGTATATTTGTTAATGAAGAAATACCTCCGAAGTCACGGTCCAAACGATCGATATCACGCTGAATCAAAAGCTGTTCTTTCTTTGTATAAACAGCAAGCTCCCCTGTTTCTTTTTTCTTCAATAGGTCATGAAGTTTTTCAATACGCTTCTTGATTTGTGGAAAATTAGTAAGAGTACCACCGATAAATCTTTCTGCTACATAAGGAGCATTTAATGATAGAGCAACTTCTTTTATCATTTGGCGAATTTCTGGCTTTACTCCAACGAAAAGAATAGTCTTACCTGCGCCTTGTACAGACTTAAGGAAAGTAATAGCATCGTTTAATTGCTGGGCTGTTGAATCAAGGTTAATAAAATCAACACCATTGTGATTACCTTCTATAAATGGCTTTACTGATGGGTGACGACGAGTACGTGAGTAGCCGTATTGTAAACCAGCAGAAGCTAAAGCTTCTTTTGTTATTTTTGACATATTTAATTAAGTAAACTAATAAAAAACATTTACTCGTGCCACATTAGGGTAGTTTTTAGTTATTGGTTATTAGTTATTAGTAAATACAAATAACTAATTCGCAAAATAAATCTATTCCTCTTTCTCATAAGTACAAGGTTTTGTACGCGTCAGTGATGCTCGAAAGTTATGCTCAGGTGTCCAAATCCTGATTTGCCCGATTGGATGAATCGGGTTTAATATAGCACATTTTCACTTATTTGGGAAGTGATTACAATCTGTTGTATTTAAACTTAAAAAACTAATTTAGTAAAAATAAAATACTGATAAAATTTAATATAAATAAAATTATTGATAAAAGATGAAAGAACTTTGTAAGTTTATAGCTATTTTTTAAACTAATATATTTTTCTTGTGCTTCAGTATCATTAATACTAGACATATCAACTCCAGGGAAATACCAACTTTCTACTTTATTCCAAAAGAAAAAATTATTATTTAATTTACTTGATGGATTATCCTTAATCTCCTTAAAGAACCTTTCACTAAATGAAAGATTAGAATAAGTAAAATCAAATTTTCCAGGAAATAATTCATTTAGTTTACTTCTCAATAAACCTATCTTTACGAGAAAAGACATATTTGTTACAAAACTGATTATAAGACTGCAAAACAATAATACAATAATTATCAATCGAAAATATTGTAAAATACTTATAATATAATTCATATTTTTATTACTTCACATCTCCTCGTATCATAGAAATTGCTTCATTAACGGTCGTCATAAACTGTGCTGGGAAAATAATTGTTGAATTCTTTTCTACACTAATTTCTGCCATAGTTTGTAGTGTGCGCAGTTGAAGTGCTACAGGATGAAGAGAAATGATATCTGCCGCTTCTCCGAGCTTCACCGCGGCCTCAAATTCCCCTTGTGCTGCTACTATCTTTGCTCGTCTCTCTCTTTCTGCTTCTGCTTCCTTTGCCATCGCACGTTGCATATTATCAGGTAATGTAATGTCTTTAATTTCAACAGCCGTCACTTCTACTCCCCATGGTTCTGTGTGTGCATCGATGACTGATTTAATTTGTTGATTGATATCTACTGTTTGTGAAAGAAGTTGATCAAGTTGAAATTGTCCAACAATATTTCTCACTGTTGTCTGACTAATCTGATTTACTGCATCATACACATTCTCAATTGCAACAACTGACTTTTGTGGATCAACAACATGATAATAAGCAACTGCAGCAATATCTATAGACACATTATCGCGTGTAATAATTTTTTGAGAAGGTATATTCATCGTAATGGTACGAAGTGCAACCTTTGTCATTTGTTCAAAAATAGGAATAAGAATAATAAGTCCAGGACCTCTCACGCCAGTACATTTACCTAAAAAGAAAATGACCCCTCTATCATATTCTTTAACAACACGGAGGGAAAGCCCGAGGAGAACAATGACGACAAGAATGATATAGTACATGGTTAAAAATTATTATTTATATATATAATAATACCATATTTTGCTTTACATTATTCCTCCTCGTCTGTTCCGAACTCACCGGTAAAATTCTGTAGTGCCTCAACTATAGGACCCATTTGACCTTCCATTATCTTTGGAAGCCCGTGCCATGACTGACGAATACGGTGATCGGTAATTCTATCTTGTGGAAAATTATATGTACGAATCTTTTCACTTCTATCCCCCGTTCCTACTTGAGAACGTTTCTCATCTGAATGTTTCTTATCATCTTCTTCTTGGGCAAGCTGATCTAATTTTGCTTGAAGCATTTCTAGTGCACGCTCGCGATTTTTTAACTGAGAACGCTCAATCGTACAGCGAATAGCAATACCTGTCGGCTTGTGAATAATACGCACAGCAGTTTCAACTTTGTTAACATTCTGTCCGCCGGCACCACCTGAGCGAGATGTTTCGAATTCCAAATCACTAGCTGGAATATTTACTTTTGTTGTAGCACGAATTGGCATTACAGAAACTGTAACTGTTGAAGTGTGTACACGACCATTCTTTTCTGTTTCTGGAATACGCTGAACACGATGCACTCCAGTTTCAAATTTTAACGCTTCATAACAACCTTTTCCTTTTACTTCAAAAGATACATCTTTGTATCCACCAACGTCCGATACAGATTCATCTAATTTATTCCATCCCCAACCACGCTGTTCTGCATAATTTTGATACATTAAAGCAAGCTCAGCCGCAAAGAGTGATGATTCATCACCCCCTGCCCCACCCTGAATTTCTAATATCATTGCCTTGGGTGCAGCCTCTACTTCTTTTGCAACTTCTGCCGTCTCTTCCATTTGTTTCCAAAGTGATTCTAATTGTGGAGTAAGAGTAGCGATTTCTGATTCAGCTAATTCTTTCATTGAATCGTCGGCGAGTAAAGTTTCGGCTTCTTCTTTTGCATTTAAAAGTCTCTCGTATTCTTGTGCGAGATATGTTGTGCGAGGATTTAATTTGAAGTCAGATAAGTCCATAAAGTTTATAAAGTTCGTAAAGTTGAAAGTTAGATGCTTTGTAGTATACCAAAAAGCAAGCCATAATGGCTGCTAAAAATGGTTCAGATACGAGGCGTGGAGAAGTGAGCGAGGAGACGTACTTAATAGTACGATGACGAGCGAAAGAGGCTCCACAACAAAGTAGATGGACTACTTTTTAGCAGCCATTCTCTTCTTAAACTTATCAACGCGGCCGGTAGAGTCAAGTACTTTATCCTGTCCTGTATAGAATGGATGGCAAGCCTGACAGATTTCAACTTCTATTTTTTCTTGTGTTGAACCAACACTATAAGTGGCACCACAAGCACAAGTTGCTGTAGCGTTTGTATAATATGTTGGGTGAATATCTGCTTTCATAGTCGGCCTATAATAACATATTTAGTTGCATCCTGCAACCAGTCAAAAGTATATAAAGTCCTTAAGGTTAAAAGGAATTTCGCAACCACTTTATAGACTTTCAACTTTATAGACTATCTTTGTAGCTTGTCGATATCTGCCTGCATACTATAAAGTTTTTTCATAACGGAATTTCCATAACCAGCACCGGCAGATGAGGATGAACAAGACCTCCCAGAATAATATTTACATGCAGCATTTCTTTCAGACACTTCATTACCTGTAACTGCACCTAAATCAGCCAAATAAAGAGAAGTGGCGGTAATTGCATGATATGGTTTCCAAGGATCAGCAACAGAGGCTCCTGTTATAGTCTCAATTCTATTTTCAAAAAGCTGCCATGTGGACGGAATAAACTGTGACGGACCCATTGCTCCACCCCATCCACTTGGACTTCCTTTACTGTACATTGGTATCCAGCAAGAGACCGGTGTTTGTTGTGGGTCACGTCCAAGTTTACCAAGGAATGACGTAAACACTGGAACATCACGAGTTGGATGCATTACACGTCTTTTTATATCACCAGTTTTTATACCAACACCGTCACCAGTAGAATAATCACGAAGATAGCATGCCCCAACATTAATACCCAAAGAAGACTCTTGCATTAGAATTGCAAGGATAAGTGCCGGGCGAACGCCTGTTGATTTACTAGCAACTAGAGCAAAATCATAAGCTTGTCCAAAAGAAATACTTCCAGCGTCACGAAGTTCGAATAATCTTCCTCGTATTGTGGCTGCTTCTTTTTCACGATCAGCTAAAACTTTTTTATATTGCGCTTCTTGATTTTTTGTAATAGTAAGTAAACTATTTTTTTCTTTTTGATTTAATTCAACTTGTTTTTTTACAGCTTGTTGGGCTAATTTCTTTTGAGTTTCTTCATCTTTTGAATCTTCAAGCTGAATTTTAACTTGGTTTATCTCATCTTCTGTATTACGAATATCTTCAAAACTTTTAGTTAAAGCACGATTAAGAGTGGAGAAGGAATCTGCATCAGAAAAGAAAGTAGACAAACTATCTGACTGAAGACCAAAATCAAGCAAAGAATATTGTTCTAAATATCTTGTCTTCCTCATAATCTGGGCAAGAGAGTCCTTCTCTCTATCCATTTTGTCATTAAGAGAATTCAATGTCCTATCTTTTTCTGAAATATTTTGAGTAAGTCTTGCAATGGCTGCATCTTGAGCTTTTATTTTTAATTTACTTTGTTCAATTTTTTTAGCTAAAACAGAAATATCATTTTTAAGTGATACTCCTTGTTGTTTTGTTTCCGTAATACTGTTTGTTAAGGCTTTTATTTGAGCTTCCAAATTTGCCAAATCATTTTCAAGCTCTGCTCGTGTTTGAGCAAAAACATGTATATTTCCTTGTATAGGTACAAGTGCAAATAAAATAGCAAAAACAAAAATAGCGAAACGATTTCTCATACATATAGTATAGCATCCCTGCTTGAGGCGGGGGAATTTTTAACCCGCCTTGCCGGCGAGGCAGGTTTTTGATTTCCAATTTTCAATTAAAATACAAAAACGCGACCGAAGGTCGCGCTTTTAGTATTTTTTTGAATTTTTCCGCGTTATTCTGCGTCTGTTCCACCTTCTTCCGCGTCGCCTTCTTTCTTACCTTTAGCTTCAACTTCAATAGTTGATAAATCAGCAACTGGAGCATCTATCGCAATTTCTTCCTGAGCAACTGAAATAGAAACAACAGCATCTAGAGGATCTACATGATAAAGCTCAACACCTGCTGGAAGAATCAAATCCTTTACATGAATAACACTATCTTTATTAACAAGAGCAGAAATATCTACAGAGAACTCATGAGGAAGTTTAGTTGGATCTCCTTCAACAGAAAGTTCATACATTACTTTTACAAGCACACCACCTTCTTTAACAGCTTGTGACTCTCCAACAAAAATAATTGGGGTTTTAACGTGTACTTTTTGTCCCTTTTTAAGAATGTAAAAGTCTGCATGCACAGCGTTACCCTTTACTGGATCAAGCTGAACATCTTGAATCATAGCAACTTCGTTACCATGCTCTGTAATAAGAGTAATTGAACTTGATTCACCAGCGTCTGCTAAAACCTTCTTAAATTCAATAAAATCTATAAAAATAGGAGTTGAGGCCTGTTGTGCGCCGTAATATACAGCTGGAATAAAACCATCTTTCTTTGTTTCTTTTGGTGCGCGTGGCGCTGTGGTGATTTGCATCATAGTTGTGGAATTATACACTATTTTTTAGATTTTATCAAGCCATAAACCTTTGCAGTTTCTACCAACATCTTACTGTGTGAAAAATTCTGAACAATATGAGCATGTAAACCCTGTCCAAGCTTTTTGCCAATTTTCCTATCGGAAATAAGCCTCTTTAATTCTTTTGTCAAAGAATCAACATCTTTTGGTTGAACCAATAGACCAGTTTCTTCATGTCTTATAATTTCAGGAACACCTCCTGTTATTGTGGCAACTACGGGAAGCATTGCCTTTCCAGCCTCAAGTAAAATATAAGGCAATCCTTCTTTTACAGAAGAAAGTAAATATAAATCATACTCATGTAAAATAGAGCGAGCGTCTTGATAGCCTAACAGGTCAACAAATTCCCCTAAATTTTTAAAAGCAATAAATTCTTCTAAACTTTTTCTTTCCTCCCCTTCTCCAACAATTGTGTAATGAAAAGGAACATTATTATCTCTTAATTTTTCAATAGCATGTAAAGCAAACAAATGGCCTTTATTTTTTGTAAGATCCCCAACAGTAATTATTCTTACGACCTTAGACTTTGGAGTAATACGAGTTAGCGGTGGGTCATAAGTGAGACCAAGATAAATTGTTTTTAATTTTTTCTTTATAAAAAACATTGTACCTATATCAGCTTCATCTTGTTTACTGACAGTTATGACTGTATGTGACAAAAGACAGGTAACCCAAGTAAGAAAATAAATAATTTTCTTTAAAATAATATTTCTATCTTCCCGAAATGGTGCACCGTGAATGGTTACAATAATATTCTTAACTCCTAAAATTCTAGCTATCAGTGCCCCCACGCCAGACGCTTTAGAACTATTAAGATGAACAATATCTGGCTTCTCTTTTTTAATGAGTGAATATATTTCTTTAACTACAAAAATTTCTTTTGTTAAAGATATATCACGAATTAAACTATTCAAAGATACAGTTTTAATATTAGCCTTATTTAAATTCTCTTCCAAAAGTCCGTGTCCACCAAAAGCCACAATTGGATTACATCCTTTAGACTTAAAGGCTACAGCCAAATCATAAACATATCTTTGTGCACCTCCCCAATTCGACTTTGTTATGAGATATAGTATTTTCATGCTAACAGTAGTAATATAAGTAATATTAACATATATGATAATAAGACATACACCTGGACGACTTTTACTTTTTATTGTGGATTGTAGCGTTTTATTTTTATCTTTATACGGGGCACTTTTTTTACGTACTAGAGAAATACCTAATTTCCTTGATTTTATTAGCTTTATTCCATCTTTTTCTCTTGTAATTGCTGTAAGCGTCGCGATATTTTATAGTTATGGACTATATGATAAACCGACATTAAGGATTATAAGGGAGCTAAGTAAGAGAATATTAACAAGTCAAATACTTTCAGCTCTTGGCGCTGTCATTATTTTCTATTCACTTCCAACGCTCGGAATTGCACCTAAAACAATTCTTCTTCTGTACATAATAATTTCTTCTATTCTAATAAGTATTTGGAGAAATTTCGCATTTTCTATAGTTCTACGTTATAAAAAACAAAAAAGTATATTAGTTGGTAGTGGTGATGCTTTTAAAAATCTTGTCGAAGAACTAACAAGAAACCCCCACACTGGGATTACCTTAATAGCAACAATTGATGTTGATACATATAATATGGAAAGCTTGGGTACGGTACTTCGAACAACAAAACCAAACTCAGTAATTGTCGATATGCGTGATGATAGAATCAAGCCATATTTCGGAGATCTTTATAATGAGATACAGGAAGGTCAAGCTGTGCTAGATATAGTAGACGTTTATGAGGACGTCTTTGACATGGTCCCTCTTAATTTGATAAATCAAGAATGGGTATTCCGTTATATTAGTAATTCTCAAAGATATGACAGCGCAAAAAGATTTATTGATTTAATTTTATCTATTCCGGCTTTTATAGTTTCTCTTATTGTTTATCCATTTGTAATTTTAGCTATAAAAATAAATGATGGTGGAAATATTTTCTTTATTCATAATCGTGTAGGTAAACACGGTAAATTAATTCCGATATATAAATTTAGATCAATGGAAGATAAAAAAGCTAACGAATTAAATGAAACAAAAAAAATAAGTAAAGTTGGGGGTTTCTTAAGAAAGACAAGACTAGATGAATTACCACAACTTTGGAATGTGATACATGGTGATGTATCACTAATTGGCCCCCGCCCTGAATCACCAAATCTTGTAGAGGAATATAACAAAACTATTCCATTTTATAATATAAGACATATGGTTCGTCCTGGACTTTCTGGTTGGGCACAAGTACAACAACATGAGGCACCGAAGTTTGGTATAGACATTAAACAAACGTCAACAAAGCTTGCTTATGATATGTATTATCTTGAACACAGTAATCTAATGTTAGACATCGCAATAATTCTTAAAACTTTTAAAGTACTTTTAAGTAAAAGTGGGATTTAAACTATGCAAAAAATCATAGTTACTGGTGGTGCAGGATTTATTGGGAGACATTTAGCTAAATCTCTTTTAGAGAAAAATTATGAAGTGCATGTGATTGATTTTTTGATGGATGAATTTACTGGTGAGAAAATATCGAACGATATTTTATTAAAGTATTTTGATGATAATTTTATTAAAAATAATATTCATAAAATAGATATTTTGGATTATGAAAAAATATCCCCTATTTTTAATAATGCTTACGGAGTAATTCATCTGGCAGCTTTTATAAGTTCACCAAACAGTATAAATAACCCATTAAAAGCTTTTGATACTAATATCAAAGGAACTTTACATGTTTTAGAATCTGCAAGAAATAATGGCTGTAATAATGTTATCTTAACAAGTTCAGGAGCAGTTTATGGAAGTATAGATGGCTTAAAAAATGAAAATGATGCGACTCACCCAGAAAACCCTTATGGATTAAGCAAATTTATAGACGAACAACTTGGTAAACTTTATAATGATTTATATAAAATAAATGTAACTTGTGTGAGATATTCAAATGTCTGGGGTCCTGATCAACATGACAGTGGCAGTTATGCGCCAGCCATAGGAAGATTTATAAAAGAAGCAAAAAATAATAGCCCGATGCCAATTTGTGGTGATGGTGAGCAGACCAGAGACTTCATACATGTTTATGATGTTGTAAAAGCGAATACAAAAATCTTAGAAAATATTGATAAGGAAAAGGTGCGAGGCGAAGTATTTAATGTTTGCTCTGGTATTGAAAGCAAAGTTATTGATATTGCTAATTTGGTGGCAAATATTATAAGAGAAAAAAATAATGCAAATGCAGAAATAATTCATATTGCACCAAGAATAGAACCCAGAAGATTTGTCGGTGATAATACAAAAATAAAAAATGCTCTTGGGTGGAATCCAATTGTTACATTAGAAGAAGGGATTAGGGAAATAATTTAGGAGTTAGGAGTCACCGCCTTGGCGGGATAAATTAGGAGTTAGAGAAATTATAACCCGAAGCTGGTAAAATGTATCTGGGTTGGTTCGATTAGAATAAAATTGAGATTAGTACGAGAATTATAAAACAGAAAAAATTGTTACAGATCCCACTTCGCGATTATGCTACGAAGGGACACAGGAAAAATGTATCTGGGCCTCGAATAAATTGCCTTAGATTCTAGGCGCGGGGAAAGTTTAGAAGGAGATGTACTTAATAGTACATTGACTGAGAAACTGGGGACCCGCAACAACGAAGATGAGGCAATTTATTCGAGGCCCACAAATTCGTTGGCTAAGTGGTGTTTATGACCTGATCTAGCATACCCATACATCCCCACGCACATTCCCAATGCCAAACACTCTGCTAATAAATGTGACCCACCATAACTCATAAGAGGTAACGGTATTCCAGTAACTGGCATTATTCCTATATTCATTCCCACACTAATTATTATATGTGTAAAAAACCAAATCATTACACCATAAGTAAACAAAGCTTCAAAATTGCTCTCGGCAAATAAAGCGAATCTAGATAATTTATATAAAATAATACAATAAAATAAGAGAAGCAGAAATGATCCTACAAAACCCCACTCTTCTGCAAAGGCTGCAAAAATAAAATCTGTTTTATATTCTGGTAAAAAATTTAGACGTGATTGAGTTCCATAACCAATTCCTTTTCCAAATAATCCACCAGAACCAACAGCGATTGTTGACTGATATGCGTTATACCCTGTCCCACGAATATCTTGAAGAGGATATATAAAATTAATAATACGGGCTTTTTGATATGGTTTAAAAACCAATTTCCAAGCAAGAGAAAATGTAACAAAACCAATAAGTGCAACCGCAAATAAATGCTTTTTAGAAATACCAGAAACCAGTACCATGCCCAGCCAAATAGACCCAATAACTATTGCAGACCCTAAATCTGGTTGAAGAACTATAAGAATAAATGGAATTACTGCATAAATACCTGAGATAATAACATGTTTAATATTTGCTATTTCAATATGTCTTCTAGAAAAGTATTTTGCTAAAAGAATAATCAAGCCCAATTTCATTAAGTCGCTTGGCTGAAAAGAAAAACCACCCACACTAAACCAACTTTGAGCACCTTTAGAAATATGGCCTAAAACAAAAAGCAAAGTTAATACTGACAGTAAAATTCCATAAATGCCAACAACAATTGTCGTACTTCGCAAGAATCTGTACTCCATCCGTGAGGCTAAAAAATAAATTAAAAGTGAAATAAATATCCAAATACTTTGTTTCCAAAAATAACTATCATTCATTTTAAAAGAACTCATAGCAACTAGGCCAGCAGAAAAAATACAAACCATAGCTACGATCATTGTTACGTCGTATTTATTCAACCAATTATTTACTACTCTTCTCATAATTATCTAAAGACTGAAAATGGACTAATAATCGGATAAGCCCTTACTTTTGTCGGAGAAACTGAGAGTGGTGAGTGCCATACAAAAACTAATTGTTTTTGTTCTTCTTTATCTAGGGACGGAATAATATTTTCACCTACCGCAATTGCGTTATCGTGCTCATCATATGCAACCATACGTATTGGTAATTTTAAATAAACATTTCTAGTTGTATTTGCGATATCTATATAAATACGTGTTATATCCCCCGGCTCATATGAAAAATTATTTACACGTATAAAAGCTACTTTGGGATTTTCAAAAGTTGCATAATAGGGCTCTTGATTTAATTTAAGTAAAAGTTTTGCTGGAGGTTCAGATAAAATAATATTTTGTTTTATAACTGGAAAACTTCCACTTACCAAAACAATAGTATCACCAGTAACAGTTTTTATAACTTCTCCGCTTTTATTAAAAGCAGTGAATACATAAGAAATAGACATAGTCGCACTATTTATATTTTTATTAGAAAGCATACCAGCAAAATCATAAGTATTATTAGAAACTTTAATTGCTCGAGACCAATCTACTTTAACTATAGAAATATCCGCGGTACAACGGAGTGAGCAAGTGCCACCACAGTCTACACCTGACTCAAAACCGTTTTGTTTTTTATCAAAACAAGTAGGCGCTGGGAAAAGAACATTTCTCATTTGATAAACAACAAAAGAAACAATCACCAAGATAGCCGCGACTGCATAAATTATTTTACGTTTTGTTGCCCATTCCATATAGAATTAGTTTATCACACAGACCGATAAAGATTACTTATTTATTACAAATGAAACCAGTGCATAAAGTGGTTCAGCTGTTGCACCATTTGCCAAATTATCCCCTGAGATGCTTTCCATACGTGGTGCGATGTCGATATGTGCCCAAGTGTATCCTTCAACAAAATGCTCTAGAAACATAGCTCCAGTTATGGCTCCACCGTCACGCTTGAATTTATTATGAGTATTTGTTACTCCACCTAAGTCCCCTTTTATGTCCTGCTTATACTCATCATAAAGAGGCATCGGCCACATAAGATTTTTTGTTTCTTCACCAATAGTTTTTAATTCATTAGCAAGTTTATCACTGTTTGAAAATACAGCAGACACTCGTGAACCCAAAGCTACAACCGCAGCTCCGGTTAAGGTCGCTAAATCTATAACCACCTCAGGATTATATTTCTTTGCATAAGTAAGTGCGTCAGATAAAATAACACGCCCTTCAGCATCAGTATTTAAAACTTCAATTGGTTTTCCACTCATACCGACAATCACATCTCCTGGTAAATAACTTTCCCCTGTTACTCTATTCTCAACCGCTGGGATAAGAGCAATTATATTTTTCTTTATTTTTAATTTAGAAAGTGCAAGAAGCGTGTGAATAGCAATTGCTCCACCTGCCATATCCATATGCATTCCATTCATGTGATCCCCCGGCTTTAAATTACTTCCACCGGTATCAAAAGTAACACCTTTACCTATGAAAACTATAGGTTTCTCAGCCTTTTGCTTTTTATTATCATTGCCCTTATATTCCATAATAATAAACTTTGGTTTATTTGGTGAACTTTCTCCAACAGCTAAAATCGCATTCATTTTTAGTGATGCCATTTTTTTATTATCTAAAATATTTACCGAAACATTTGCAATTCCTTTTGCAGATGTTATTGCGTGCTTCGCTAGGTCATCCGGTGATAAATGTGATCCAGGAGTATTTACAAGTTCACGTGCAGAATTTAATTCATCCGCAATCAAAAGACCACGAGTAATGATTTCTATTTCTTTTTTATTATGAGTAATAATATTTAAAGTTTGCTTTTTTACTTCCTTTTTATATTTTTCAAAATCGTAACTTGCATTTACAAGTTCGTAAGCAAATTGTTCAATAAACTTTTCTTCACTAAAAATATCTTTTGAAAGTGGTAACCATTCTGTGATATCAACAGAAAAATTTATAGCGTCTGTACTTTTTGCTGTGCGAGCAATTTTACGAATTATAAGTGGTAAAGTAAATTTTGTCGGAGCATCTTTAATGCCAATAATAATTGTCGGAGTGCTGCTAGATAAATTAATTTGAGTTGTATCTGTGTTTTTAGTAAAAGAAATGTGAACTGCCCCCTTGTTTAATTTTGATGTAGTGGTTATTTGCATATAATGATACTACTACAAGAATAGCTTAGAGTCGAGAGAAAAATACAGTTAGACGTTAGAAGTTAGGGGTTAGGAGAAGAATGCAAATAAAAAAAGGCCCGCTGCTATAGCGGAGCCTTTCGGAAAAGCGGGGGTTTGAAGCCTAAACTTCTTCGTCCCACTTGACCGAGTCTTTCGGAACCTGAGAGAATGGTCCGTCTTCTTTCAGGCAAATAGCCTCACCATTTTCAAAGTCAACGCAACCATAGGTTGCGCTGGTGCACAGGAAGACCTGCGTACCTTCAGGGATGTCGGCACGGAGCCAGTGACATTCCTGTTTCGTCACCGTCCTCGACATCCGACCCGTTGTCGGCTTAACGTGAGAAAAACGGTTTTCTGGCAAACGCATGTTCATAAAGAACTCCTTGTTACAAAAAAACTAGACGCAAAATTAGCGTGTTTATATCATAGCATAAAAATACCAATTTGTCAAGCAAAAACAACCTTTATTTATAAGGATAATGTAACACTAGCAAAACAAAAACACCCGTAAGGGTGTTTTTGTTTTAAAAGCTACGAGCTAATAGCTACAAGCTACAAGCTGTTCATTCAAGTTCTTTGTTCTCCCGACAAGCTACTTTCCCGACAATGTCAGTATCATCGCTGCTGTTGGGCTTAACTTCTCTGTTCGAAATGGGAAGAGGTGTGACCCCAAAGCCAAATCAGGAGAACAAAAAGCTCGAAAGCTTTTAAATCATATATGGTAGGGATGGTAGGTTTTGAACCCACGACCTTGGGATTAATCCTCCCCTGCTCTACCCCTGAGCTACATCCCTAGCATATATAATCTGTTTTTAAAATCTAACAATATTATGGAGCAGAAGACAGGTTTCGAACCTATGACCTCTTTCTTTAAAGAAATAGAATGGCTCTTCCTATATTTCAAGTTGGACCATAAAAAATCTTTTCGGAAAGTGCTCTACCCCTGAGCTACATCCGCACATAATATTATCGACACAACATGAAAGAACATTTCACGTCGTGTGTGGAGGGAATACTTTAAGCGATGAATAAATCCATATCAAATTATACAACCTCCACACACGACATGAAAGAAACAACACAATTTCCTCACAAAGCTTGCGCTTTATTCGGACATGATATCTTGTGATAATCATGTTTCCTAATAGGATTCGGGTAATTAGTAAGCCTTGACTGAACACATTACTGTGCGTACATCTAGCTCCTATCAACGTAATAATCTCTTACGACCCTTTTGGGGCCTGGACTAAAATTTCTTTACAATAAAATTATTTATTTTAAGCTACAACTTGTGGTTCACACTCTGCTTACTCGTGTAACCTTCGTGTTCCACCACTTCGTTTCGCTTTAAAATAAACAATTTTCTCTTTCTAAAAAAATCTTAGTCCAGACCCCTACGAATACTCATCTTGAAGTTGGCTTCGTTCTTAGATGCTTTCAGAACTTATCCATTCCCGACATAGCTACTGGGCGATCCGGCTGGCGCCAGAGCCCATACACCAGAGGTCAGTTCACTCCGGTCCTCTCGTACTAGGAGCAAATCTTCTCAATATTCGAACGGCTGCAGAAGATAGGAAACCAACCTGTCTCACGACGGTTTGAACCCAGCTCACGTATCTTTTTAAATGGCGAACAGCCATACCCTTGGTAGCTTCTCCACCACCAGGATAAGATGAGCCGACATCGCTGTCGTATTTGTCTCGCATTACTGCGAGGATCGGACTATATCTTCATCCGTCTGATCAAAGACGGCGCTTGCGTATTAGCTATGAGCTCTTCTTACTACTCATAACTTCGTAGCATGCATGGCATGCGAGTTATAAAGTGAAAAGTTATAAAGTTTTTAAAGTAGATGCAATTGCATTCACTTTTGACTTTATGAACTTTAAAACTTTCAACTCGTTTGTGTAAAACACAAACTACAAGTCTCTACAGGGTTATACATGTAATTACACTGTTAAGTGTACAGCTCTCTAAAAAAATTAGAGTGATCGCTTTCTTACTTGCAAACTTCCCACGGTATTGCCCAAATGTTGTTCAGGTATTTGGGTTTCACCGTTATAAGCAAGGATTTCTTTTGTACATATTATTTATTTGACGATTGTACATACACTAGATTTTTCAAATATTTGAATGAAGTTCGAGGAAAAACATATATTTTAGAAGAAGGCGTACACGAAGTACGACGACTGAAAAAATATTTGTTTTGACAAAGAAATTCGTCAAATATTTATAAATCTAATTTGTTGCTATAGGATTACTCCTAACGCACCCCGATTTAGTTAAGGTGCCGAACTGTGCCGTCGATATGAACTCTTGGGCACAACTAGCCTGTTATCCCCGTGGTAGCTTCTATCCGTTAATCTGCACCGGCGTCTAAAGCCAAGTGTAGGTTCACTAGGACCCACTTTCGTGTCTGCTCGACATGCCCGTCTTACAGTCAAGCCATCTTATGCCCTTACGCTATCGGCACGGTTTCCATTCGCGCCTAGATGACCTTAATATACTCCTCCGTTACCTTTTAGGAGGAAACCGCCCCAGTTAAACTCCCCACCAGATACTGTCTGCGAACGTTTTTTCCGTTCACGTTAGAGTATGCCCAATTACAGATGACTATTTCACTGTCGAGTAGAGTACGGCCGAAACCATACACATCAAACCTCTCGTCACTATTCTACGCAGTAATTGAACATACTCAATATCAAGCTAGAGTAAAGCTCACGGGGTCTTTTCGTCTATCTGCAGCTAGGGGGCATCTTCACCCCCACTGTATTTTCACCGAGCTACTCCCTGAGACAGTTCCCCAGTCGTTACGCCATTCGTGCACGTCTGAACTTACCAGACAAGGAATTTCGCTCTTCTATTCCTCAAGAAGGACTCTATCTTCACCTTTAACTTAATATTAAGGTGTGTGGCGTTGGTCTCTCGCTAACCACTTCGGACTCTATAAATATTTCTATTTATGAGGTAGCTTTTAGTAGGCGTATGATTAGATTGTTTACAAAAACCAGTATAACCGTCCTAGTCCTACTGACTACATTAGCTGCAGTCAGTACCTTAGGACCGTTATAGTTACGGCCGACATTGACGGGGGCTTATATCATTCAGCGCTTACGCACCGCCGATATTTGACCTTCCCGCATTGGTCAGGCGTCACCTCCTATACATCCACTTACGTGTTCGCAGGAAGCTGTGTTTTTGGTAAACAGTCGCTAGAGAAACTTTCGCTGCGGCCCCCATCACTTTATTTTCAAAGTAATGAAAGTCCAGAGAATTAATTTCTATCACACTATTTTGTGTGTAGTAGTTTGTAATTATGAATTTCAAAGAGGAGGCAGGAAGCTTAACGTTTGTTACACGTATCTTACTGCCGGAGGGTCTGTCTACCCGACTTGAGTGTGTCGGCAGTCCTCTTTGAAATCCACAATTACTCACTTGTTACATACGTTTTTGTAATTACAGTAGCTCTACTGTAATTACGGTTTGTCTCAATTCTATCTAATTCTCTAGTCATCCATATTTATTTTTAATGTCTTAAGCATCGAAAAAATTATTTTAGATGCGAGGCGGATGAATTTTTTTCGACTAAAATGTACGCGTAGTACATTGCAGAAGAAAAAAGTTTATCCAACAAAGCAGATGAAACAATTTTTTCGATGCGACTTTAAAAACAAAGTGATGGGGGCAGGCCTTATCGCTAACTTACGGCCGCTTTTTTGCCTAGTTCCTTAGGGAGATATCACTCGTTCGCCTTAGTCTACTCGACTCGAATACCTGTGTCGGTTTGCGGTACGGATTAATAGTAACTTAAAGCATCTATGTGTACCTTATAAATAAGACACACATAGACGTTCTGTATTCACAGAATGTAGAGACTTTTCTAGGAAGCGTGCTTTATAAAGTTGAATCAGGTTGCCCATCATCTTCATACAGTGCTTGGAGGCGGTATTAAAACCAGAGGCGTGGATTTCCCTGCGCCTCACCCTTACACAATAAACGACAATCCAATTAGTCGCTCTATATACTACCCTCCGTCATCCCATCACATTACTACCAAGCTAATGAATATTAACATTATGTCCATCGGATCCGGCGTTTGCCATCTCCTTAGGCCCGGCTAACCCTCCTCTGACAATCATTGAAGAGGAAACCTTATTCTTTCGGCGGGAGGGGATCTCACCCTCCTTGCGGTTACTTGTGCCAACATTCGTACTTCCATACGCTCCACTATGGGTCACCCCTTTAGCTTCAACGCAGAATGGAACACTCTCCTACCGCTTATGAATTTCATAGAGAACCCAAGAGAATTTAATTCTCTTGGAACAGTTCTAAATAATACCAATGTATTATTTCTGTTGTTGTACAGAGGGGGGTGGTCACGCCACACAATCAAAAATTGTGCATGGCGTAAGCCGAGGGATAAACGAGTAAGCACGTTACGTTTCCAACCGAGGGGAGTCCTTCGACTTCTCAGTTTCGTTTCGCATTGCAGACAAGTGCGCACTTGCCTTTTTTCCTCGCGGCACCCTACCCAATAAAGGGCTGATCGTGCACATACGTGACCAATCCCCCCTCCGACAACACTGTTGAGAACACTTAAGTTCTCTATGAAATTCACAAGCCCTCAGTTTCGGTGATATGTTTAAGCCCCGATCATTTGCGGCGCAGAGTCTCTCGATGGGTGAGCTGTTACGCTTTCTTTCAATGATGGCTGCTTCTAAGCCAACATCCTCATTGTCAATGAAACTCCACCTCCTCGCTTGCACTTAACATATACTTAGGGACCTTAACTTGAGATCTGGGCTGTTTCCCTTTTGACCGACGGAGCTTCGCCCCCGTAGTCTTACTGCCGTATTTTTAACCTCTGGTATTCGGAGTTTGATAGGTTTTTCCGTATTTCTACTAGTAAAAACCTTCCAGTGCTCTACCCCCAGAGGGAACACACGACGCTAGTCCAAAAACTATTTCGGAGAGAACCAGCTATTACCAAGTTCGATTAGCTTTTCACTCCTTACCACAAGTCATCCAAAGGAGTCGTACAACCTACTGGTTCGGGCCTCCATACATCTTTCGATATACTTCACCCTGCTCATGGTAAGCTCACCTGGCTTCGGGTCTGTAAGCTACTACAATTAGTTCGCGCTATTAACACTTGCTTTCGCTTTGGCTCCACCACTTTATGCGGCTTAGCCTGCAGTAGCCTACAACTCGTTGGCTCATTCTTCAATAGGCACGCAGTCGAGGTATAAATACCTCTTCTACTCTTTGTAAACATACGGTTTCAGTTCTATTTCACTCCCCTTCCGGGGTTCTTTTCACCTTTCCCTCGCGGTACTAGTTCACTATCGGTCTCTTGCAATATTTAGCCTTACCGGTTAGTTCCGGCTGATTCATCCGAGCTATTCGTGTCTCGAATTACTCAAGATCAAAAACAAAAGAGACATAATTATTTCGACTACGAGGCTATCACTCTCTATGGCGTTGCTTTCCAACAACTTATTCTATAATTATATTTTGTAACTCTTCTAGTAAACTACGTTTTTGTCTTACTACCCCAGTACATCACGCTGCGCGCGATGTACAAGTTTGTAAAGTTGAAAGTTCATAAAGTTGAAAGTGGTTGCAATTGCATTCACTTTTGACTTTATAAACTTTATAAACTTTTGACTTGTACATCACATTCAATGTGATGTACTGGTTTGGGCTGTTCCGTTTTCGCTCGCCGCTACTTGCGGAATTCTTATTTAGTTTCTTTTCCTCCAGGTACTGAGATGTTTCACTTCCCTGGGTGTGCTTCCGCGGAATGCTCCGTCGGACCATACAACATTACTCGTATGAGGTTTCCCCATTCAGAAATTTCCGGATCGTAGGTTATAAGGCACCTCCCCGAAACGTATCGCCGCCTGATCACGTCTTTCATCGCTTGCAAGAGCCAAGGCATCCACCGTATGCTCTTATGTTCCTATTAGGAAACATAACTACCACACAACTCCGGACCGCTCCATTGTTATGTGTGTGTTGTTTCTGGTCACACCTCGCTGCGCTCACTGTGACCCGCAGACTATCGCAGAACGAACGCAGACCTCGCAGAAAAATACAATTGTATTCTTATTTTGATATTCTTTGTTTATCCTTTAATCTTCTACAGGTCACATTAAATGCAATGAGGTGTGACCAGTTTCTTTTCATGTTTTTTCCGTGTCACCATTCCGCAAGACCCCAGTGAATAAATTCTACTGGATAACAGTATTGTTGGTGCGTTAGGTGCACGGGATTCTATTGTCAAATTGCTATCGTTCTGTAATTTTAGAAAACAAAATCCGCCTTATCGGCGGCTTATAACTTTACGTCACAAGTCTCCGAGAATTAGTTGGTTTTTGTGTTCGTTTTTATCATTCAATCAGTGCTAGCAATCTTATCAAAAATTCTTAAAGAAGTCAAGCATTTCTTAGCAGGTTTCAGGTTTCCGCTTTTGTATTATAAAAAACACATAAAAAAGGTATAAATTTGGAATTAAAAAAGCCCCCGGTAGGGTGCTTTTCTAATTGTATTTCTACAACCTAAAACCTTTATTGTCCTCGACTTACGAGCCTCAATACCTCACAGTAAAGCCACTTGGCTTATTTAAGCTTCTCTAATACCTTTGCTGCTGCATCCCTACCCCCTAGACCAAATGCTAGTCCTAGAGCAAGTGAAAGTGCAAATACTACTCCAGTGAAAAGTACTTCTACTAATCCCTGAGCAATACGTAGCTGAGTTAAAGCTGGAAAAACTCCACCAACGATAATGATTGCCCACTTAGAAACCTGTGCTGCAAAATTTCCTTTTATTCCAACACCTTGTGCAGAATGACTAACTAATCTTGAAACAAAGTCACCAAGTAAAGCTGCAATGATAAGTGCTATTGCGGCAACGAGAACATTTGGAATATAAACCAAAATATCACGAAGAAGCTGAGTTATTTGTGTAAGGCCTAGTATCTCCGCTGATGCAACTGCAAAAGCTACAATAAGTGCCCACTTAATAACACCACCGATAAACCCTGCAACAGAAATCTTGACTCCTGTCTTATCACTCAATGTATTTAGACCTGCCTTATTAAGAGCGCTATCTAATTTAAGAACATTGATAATGTGCGTTACAGATCTTCCAATGATAACACCTGCTGCCCAACCTAAAACAAAGATGATAACAGCAAGAATAACATTTGGTAAAAAAGCTAATAATGTCCTAGTCGTCTCCAGAAGTGACTGTCCTAAGATATATGATATGTTTGACATAAAGAATTCTAAATAAATTATAAAGTGTGTATATATACACCTTTATATTTCGACATATAAAGGTAATTTAAGTATATCCCCTTTTAGGTAAAAAAAATTTATATTATCCACTTTTAAAAACTAAAACTATATAAATTAACTTACGAATTAAGTTTTTGGCTTAATTTATCAATAACAGCCTCATGGGGCTGATCGACTATATCTCTGACAAATCTGTCATACATCTTATAACGATATTCATATTCTTCAACATCCATAATCGAATACACCACATCTCGTCCAAGTTCTGCAGATAATACATCAAAAAGCTTCTCAGCTTTTGGTCTTTTTATGGCTTCACCAACAATCAATACATCAACTCTTGATTTTTCATTGCCAATAAACACTCCTGATAAAACAAACAACTTAACACGCCCAACAACTTTAAAACGATTAGCTAATTCTTTTTTATCTAACAACTGAAAATCAAAAAGAAGGTCTTTAAGAGCCTGATTATGAGGAAATTCTGTGTTTAATTTAAAACCAATTATTTCTTTTACCTTTGAAGTTGCTTTACTTCCCTTTCCAGAATTTGCAACAGTTCTAGTTCTTTTTTTCTCAATAAAACCAATAGCAGATAAGATAGTTAATTCTTTACGAGTAAGAGCAATTTTTGATTTTGTTTTTTCTGCAACGTCATGCAACGACACAACCATATCTTCATGATGAAGAAAGAAGCGCATAATTTTTACTCTTTCAGCTCCGCCTAGCAATCGTGTCAGAAGTTCCATAATGTACTCAGTTTATCAGAAAAGAGTTTGACTGCAATACTTGT